>NZ_DJAS01000005.1:0-134581 GCF_002429765.1 Sphingobacterium sp. UBA5996 | reverse complement strand
GCTAGTTAGGGTAAGATTACAATACGATCGGACAACGGTCCTGAATTTCTAGCGGAGGTATTACAGGAATGGTGTTCTCAAAATGGCATTGAATGGCACTTCATTCAACCAGGGAAACCGACTCAAAACAGTCTTATCGAAAGATTCAATAGAACTTTCAGACTTACCAAAAATAGGTAAGTCTATCTTTTTTGGGTAGAGGGCAGTTGTCTTAGTTGTTTTCAAACCATTTGTCTCTGTTGGCTATTTCTCCAATTGCATTTAGGTGTTCATTGGCATATTGTCTACATGTTTTTTCTGCTAAGGAACTAATTATCCTCGGATAATCCTTACAGTTACTCATTATTTTATTAGCAATTTTTATGGGAATTTTGATAATTTCATTATTTTGATATTCATAATAATGTCTTTCATCATATAAATAAATATTCTGATACATTTCTTTAATTTTATCTAGTAATTCCTCATCCTTCGGATTTGCTAAAAATTTATTTACTAAGTATTTAAACTTTATTTCAACTGTGTTAAGGAAAACACCTGTGTTTTTTTTAATATTATTGTAAATAAATTTTTCTTTGTTATTGTCAAATCTGTAACTTAAAACATACTTAACTTCATCTGATATATTTTCTGATCTTAATAGTGTTTCCAAGTCTTGTTGTTGTTGTTTATTAAAATGAGTTAAATATAAGATCTTGGACATGTCGTTTACCAAATTTTTATAATCGACTGGGTTCAATTCATCTATAATGTTAGTAACAACAGGTAACAAGTCTATAATTGTTTTGGCTGTCGCCCAATTAAAAAAAACTAGAAGTTTAAAATTAATTTCATAACTATTAGAGAGTTGTTCTCTCCAGAATTTTAAATTTCCAGACTTAAGCCTTGCATATCTAACTCTTTTACATAATGACAGAGATTCGTTAGTTAACTCTCTGTATATATATGGAATTTTATCGTTTGATTTAATACCTGCAGCAATAACTGCAGCAATATAAGAGATTCTACTATTTTTAAACTCCTTTCTTATATTTTCAATAAGAGTTTCCCATAAATCAATATTTGATTTGAATTCACTTAAAGGTGTTTCAAACAATGAAGATATTGAATTTTTGAAATTTTCAATTTTTATATCAATTTCGTCCAAAATTTCAAAATCTGTTATCAAATTAAATGATTTATCATTATATCGCCTGTTTCGTATGTAACGCATAAAATGATTTATAAATGTTTCATTATTTTCGTCAATTCTTGAAATTCTTGATAAAATATAAGGATGCAAGACTAACGAGATAAAATTTAAGCTATCCATTTTACTAGTGCTCATAATTGCACTTATTTCAAGATTGAATACGGAATTGAGGACAATTTCCTTATATTTTAAATTCTTATTTAATATTTCTGTCCGATTACCATTAATAATTATCTGTAATCTTTTTTTATTCTCAATCTCATTTCCTTCTTCCAATATATCTATCAATTGCTTTTCTCCAATCTTATAAATAACACCAATCTTGTATCCATATTCCAACCACTTAGTTAACTTTTCATCGCTAAATGATTTCGATAGTTCAGTCCATATTTCTAAATTTTCGGATGGATTGTTTTTTAGAATTGAAATTAACTCAGTTGTATAATCGTTCTTTGGAAATAATTTAAGTTGATTAAAGCATTCTAAAACTATTTCCTTCCTACCGCATTCATTTGGTAGGAGTAATGGCTCGTTTGATCGATTATTTTGGTTGATAATATTTCCTATATTAATGCCATCCACAATTATTTTAACTACTTCACTTAATTTTTTTGGTTTTTGTGTGAAAACGTAATCTGATAATATTTGAGAAGTAATAATTCTTGGATAATTCGTATATTGAAGAATATCATCGTTTTGTAAGTCTTTCAACTCTTGTATTAGCATATCTAACTCACCAGCATCAGCGCAGCCAGCAAAAAAACGAACAACATTTTGCCAATAGAAATTTCTTAAAATAGCTTGAAATCTTTCTGGTTTAGTACCATTTTTTACTGCGCCAGCCGAGGAATGTGGAGCAGATTGGTACAAGTATTTAGCACAAAAATATTCTCGTAATGGTTGAACTTCAAACTCAAAAGTACCCTGAACTCTTGAAACTAATGCACATACTCTCTCCTTCATCACATCAAATAATTGGTCGGCTATTTCTGTGTTATGACCTTCATCATTTAGATAATCCTTTAAAAGGAGATTTAATTTTTCAATTCTAATACTTCCATTGTTCTTTAACATTTCGGCTTCAGAATGTAATATCCATGCTAAATATTGATGTATATCAATTATTAAATCTCTTTTATCTCTTATCAATTCATTCTTTTCCGATTCTCTGTCAAAAAATAGGTCAATATAGCTATCATATAAAGCGGTTCTTTTGTTTGGTAAAGACTGTCCCTTAGTTCTCAATAAACTGATGAAAATAGCCAATTGCATTGGGCTTTTTGCTAAGTCTTTTAAGTGAGGCATTTCCAACTTTTCATTGATCAACTTTTTTATTTCATTAGCATCTCTAATTCCTAACTTGCTTGACTTTATCCATTTTTCGACATATTCGTTTATTATTTGAGGTGTTATATCAGTTAGTTCAAAATGAGGGTAATTATCAATTGAAAATCCTACAGAATCTGAAAATGCAGCAGGTCTGCTAGTAATGATTACTTGAATTGCTTTTGAGTTTGCTGCGAGTCTAGTGATACCGCTATTTATAAATTCAATTACATCTCCACGTAATTTTATATTCGCTATTTCGTCAAAGCCATCAAATACGAATAAAATAGGGCTCAATTTTGATATTTCAAGAAAATCGTTCGTACTAAAATCACTCTGCTTTGAATGGTAAAATATATGTGCAATTATAAATGATTCTAATGATTTTTGCCAATTGCTTTCAAAATATTCATCCGTAATAATTCCTTGATAAGGATTTTTTTTCTCAATCCAAGATGCAATATCTCTTAGATCTATTTTAAATGGTAATCTAATCGGAGTATCGTTAATATTTTTTTTTAGTAAATCTATATCATTCTTTTTCTCTAACAACCGGATACGATGTACTTGACAGATAAATTGCGATATAGTAGATTTTCCTTGTCCAGGACCTCCTTCTAATAAAAGCTTGTCAATTTCACTTTGAACTTTTGGATGTAGTATGAATTCTGCTGCGCACCAACTATTATTATTGTTAATATCGTCGATTAATAAGTATTCATCATTTAAATAGTTCTGACCTAATAAATTTAAAGAGTGCCTTAAGGACTTATTTTTCTTATTTATTTTTTTTGTTCTAATTGGAACATCAGTAAATAATTCTAATAAGCGATTTTGTAAATCAATTTGTTTAAACTTTACTTCATTATCAATTTCATATTGATCGACCAAATAAGCTCTAATTACATTTTCTCTTCTTGTTTTACTGTCTTTAATGTTATCAAATAGTACTAAATTTAGTATATCTTGACCATTTAATATTTGAGGAAAAGACCATTTAAACAGTGGATCTTTTTCGAAAAGTGTTGATAAATCTTCTCTCCACCAACAAATAGAAGGAATACTAATTTTTTCCTCAAGGATTTTGTTTAATTTATCTATTGCTCCACTCTCTAGATGTGCAGTGCCTTTTACATTTGTTAATAAATAATATTTTTTAGCTCCTTTTGGAATTAGCTTATTTATTTTATCAACTTCACCACTTATTGTGTCATTAAACCATCTATGAATATCTTTTTCTTGCATTGCATTTCTTACGAACTTAACTTGAAAAACGATGAATTCTTTTTTGTTCGAATGCATTGTATATACAAGTGAATCTCGACCACCATCAGGTTGACCAACTGGAAATACTTGAATATTTGGAAATTCCTTACTAATAAGGCAACTGCAAAATTCTTGAAATCTTTCATCTCCTAAATTTTCGTATAAATAATCCATAGTTTTATGTTATTGGTTGTTTTTTATAAATATAGCTTACTTTGTTAGTGAAACTAATATACGAGAAGTTTCGCCAATCCACTCTCCGTCGGCAGTAATTTTATCAATAATTTTAAAGTTAAGTTTGTTATTCTCTATTAAAAGGATTAGTTCTTCGTTCTTTATAGTTCCATCAATTTTCCTTGGTAACACAACACCAACTGGATGTCCAAAATTTAAGTATTCGATGCTATACATATTTCCTTTCGAATCAATAAATCTTTCTGATTCAGACCATTCTTACCCAATGAAATCAACTTGGTCTACTAATTCTTCAATCATTTCCAACTCAAATATATCTTTGGGATATTTTAAGTCAATTATTATTGAAGGAAACACGGATGGATTAAATTTGTCAATGCTTTTCCAGTTTTCCAAGTATTTGGAAATCATTTGCTCAAGTTTGCTAAAATTGAAATTGTTCTATATACTCAACATATCGTTACACAACTCCCTATCTATGTCCTTTACGGCTTGAATAGAGCTTAAATTTAATTCTGCGCCACTTAATCCCTTATTGAAGATTTAAACACGTCAAAGGGAATCTTCCTTGTAATTGAATTATTTATATCGTCAATTTCTACCCACCAATAATCCACACGTTGAAGTTTTTTTTAATCTCTTATATTCTGCTAGTTTGCCCATAAAAAAAATAGTAAATCCAATTCCTTTTAATTTGTGAAGTAGAATTTAACAAGGAATCATTATATGATATTTGTAATGTTTGTATCATGCCATTATTGCTGACAATATTTGCTCGAACTTTGTGATTTCCTCCATTTTAATGATCGCCACCAGAATAGATCCACATCGGCTCCGTTTGACCAGCTCTTTCGAAGCCATTCTTTTTATAAAAGTCTATAGCTTCTCCATCGGCCGTAAGCATTTGCATATGAAAACCCTTATAGATCTTTTGCATTTTATCCATAATCAAACGACCAATCCCCTTACTTTGATAGGAGGGTAGTACGAGTAGATGAGGATAATATACTACGAGATAACCGTCAGAAATGGCATTCCCTAGGCCTACTAATTTTGGACCATCCCATGCTGTAACCAAGGAATGAGAATTCAATAGTGCTTTCAACAGTAGTTCTGGCTTATTGGCTGCACTCCATTTATTGGCCTGATATAGGGTTAGAACCTCATTTACGGTTAAATTTTTATTGGTTTTAAGATCAATCTTCATATTTTATTCTAATGGTTTAAATTAGGATTTAGTTGATGATAGTCTTATCTATGTCTACCGTATCGATTACCTGTTTTAGCGTTTTTATATGTTCCGCCTTTATGAGAGCTACCTTTACCACTTTTATAAGTGCCGCCATGGCTAGTAGTGTGTCTTTTTCCTGGATATTTTATCCGAGCACTTAAATTCTGGAAAGATAGGCTTAGCACGATAATCGTGCATATAGTTATTATTTTTTTCATCTGTTTATCTGATTAGAAATTGAATACTGATTTTTAAAGTAGTAATTTTTGTGTTATTAAAACGTGTTATTATTTTTCTTTTTTCTCCTCCCTATTATTTATCAATCCCAATATCTCTTCCTTCGACATCTTTTCATACTTTGCGGCATGATCCTTATGTACAAAGATCTTTGGCGAAGTTTTTTCGAAAAGCGAAACAATTATTTTGTTGCGGGGGGATTTGCTTAGAAGATTGGTAATTTCGGTTGATTGCTTCTCCGAGAGTTTCTCGTCCATTTTTGAATGGAGATATTTTGCTGTACAAGGCTTATTTAAACCACCTTCCGAGATAAGACGATCGAGCTCATTTGCTAAAAGTCTATCTTTATCTATACTCTTTTTTCCTATGGATTTTCTCCTTATTAATACTTCTTTTATATTTCTTATGAGTTCATCTTTATCAGGAATCGGATAGCTTGGATTTGCAAAATTATAATACACTTGCCCAAAGAGATTTGCAATGGTTATCATTTTGCCAATCGTAAGACCAACTTTTCCTTTTAAAATATCATTCACATTATCTTTATTGGATTTGATTAGTTTAGTGAAATCATTAATGTCCAAACCTGATTTTTTTAAGTACTTGGTTACTTGTTTCCCAAATTCAATTTTATATTTCTCCTCAATACCCATAAATATAGATTATAATATTTTGTAAACTCTATTTAATTGTTTATCTTTGTTTAGCGATTGAAATTCATGGCTATATTGCCTTGATTGACGATGTTTTCTCATGCCAAAAAGACCAAATTACCAGTGAGGAGACCGTGAAATCGCCCTATGCTTAAAAAAGTTTTATACCTTTACATAAGTTATAGGGTGGTTCTCACGTTGACTTCAGATGGTAACTATAAAGTAATTTATAGGAGGGTTGGTCCCCTTGGCTCTGGAGTTGTGAGGCCACCTTATTTATTATAGGTCACACTTATCTTAATAGGAACATCGTTCACATAAAAAACCAAAAACGATTATGAGAACGAACACAAAAAACACCACCCATTACCCGCATTTGATCAGAGATCAGATGGCGAGGTATTCCCGCAAATCACTTTTAAAGAACATATTTCGCGCACCTGAATAGGTTGCACCAGATAAAGCAGGCTGTAAAGAGCATTAAAAAAGGCAGGTCTTGACTTTCCTGTAAACGAAAAGACAGCTGAACCCAGTTCAGTTTATTTTCCCTCTTCATACGCCTGTCACCGACCTATTTATCAATATAATTGCATTAAAAGGTAATATTGGCCAATGATACAGCTTGATTTAATATTTGCACGTTAAAATTAAGCAATTTTTCATTGAGTCCAAACTTTTTATCCGTAGTTTTTATTGCGATCCAATATTGTGTTAGGTCGGTATTTACTTCTTTCCGGCAGGGAGCGCCATAATGAACCCTATTTATGCCTTGAAATTGTATCTCGGCGCTTTTCGGACTTTTAATATTATTTGTCCATTTCGCATAGGTCGCATTTGACCTGTGCAATGACAAGCCTTTTGAACGTGAAAAAATCACGAAGGGGAAAGCTATGCCTTTAGCTGAGCGAGCATCCAAAGGTTTGTCGTACTCGATGAAACTAAATTATGAACCAACACGCAAACAATCTGCTACCCTTTGAGCTAGCATGTTATGAAATATACGACAATGGATACGATCCATTACATACCATTCGGGAGTTCTGGTCCCAACATACTATCACCGACTGTCAGGAAACCCTGTGGACACTCTTTGAAAACTACAGAAAGGGCATCGCACAGCAAGATGCTGCCGACGTAAAGCAGATGCATACCGTTTTGATGAAACTGTGCCGTGTGCTGATGGCTTATTTCCTGATGCACTTCCGCAAGATCGGTATCGATGCGGTGCCATTCACCTTTGCTGAACCTACCGACGTCATTACGGCCGATCTGGAAGCCAAGCAAAGGATCCACAATTTTTTTAACCGAATTGCAGAATAATACCTAACCCATAAGCAGATGACAAAAAGAGCCAATCTTTATGCTGCCTTATTGGATAAGGGAGCGCTTATAATGCTATTCGCATTGTTCTATATGTTTAGTTTATCGGCTCAGACGCCCCGCAAGGACAGCGGGGCCGATGGGCTTCTTACTGTATCAGGGATAGTCTTATCAGCAATGGACGGTAAACCAATAGCAGGTGTATCGGTCACCATAGCCGATGAAAAGGGGAGAGTATCAACCAAAAACGATGGCTCCTTTACCATCAAAGTAATAGCTGAAAAGGGCAAGATCATATTCACCCATCTAGGATACAATGACCAGTCCTTGAGTTATACTTTAGGGGTATCAATGGATGTTCGGTTGATACCTATTGATAATAAACTGGATGAAGTGGAGGTATTCAATACGGGTTATCAGCGTATTTCAAAGGAAAGGACGGTAGGGAGTGTCGATGTGTTGGACCAAAAGCTGATCGACAGGTCAGTTTCTTCTAACATCCTGTCGCGAATAAATGGGCTTACCACTGGGCTGCAACTGCCCAAGATCAATAGCAACGAGGGCGGCAATCAGCCCGAATTTACGATCCGGGGCAAAAGTACTTTATTTGCGAACGCGGAGCCACTAATCGTTGTAGATGGCTTTCCTTATGACGGTGGATTAAGTAGCCTCAATCCTGCAGATATTGCATCGATCTCTATCTTAAAGGATGCCGCTGCGGCTTCAATATGGGGGGCTCGCTCGGGCAATGGAGTTGTTGTTATCAGTACCAAACAGGGCAGTAAAGACCGACTTTCCTTATCGGCTGAAGTGATCCAGAGCATCGCCGATAAACCTGATCTTTATTATAACAAATCCATATCGAGCAGTGACTTTATTGACGTGGAGAAGTTTCTCTATAAAAAGGGCGCTTATAATGCTCGATTGAAGACTGGCTATCAGCCGGTTTCACCGGTGGTTGAGCTATTGGATAAAATGAGCAAAGGTGAATTGGCGGAAGAATTAGGGAATGAAATGATTGATGCTTACCGCTTAAAAGACAGTCGTATACAGCGATTGAAATATTTATATAGGATCCCGCTCGAACAGCAGTATAATCTGGCGATTTCAAGACCTTTTAAGGACGGCAGTTTTTATATTTCGGGCGGTCTCAATCGAGTAGATCAGGCAACGAAATATTCCCAAAATGAGCGCAAGACACTCCTGATGAAATACGATCAGCGCTTTTTGGATGATCGGCTCAATTTTTCCTTTCAGACCAATCTGACAGATACAAAAACGCAGAATGCGCAGAGCAGCTCAGCAATGTATCCTTACGAAGAACTGGTCTCTGCCGATGGTTCGCCAGTAGCAATAACTGGCGGTATGCGCAATAGCTATGTAGATACTATCGGCAATGGGAACCTGCTTGACTGGCACTATAATCCGTTGACGGATCTCGGTAAAGGGATGTCTACCAGTTCGCTGTTCAACCTACGGCTGAATGGTGGAATAGATGCCAAAATCTTACCATTCCTGACAGCCAGTGTAAAGTACCAGTATAGCAAATCCATAGGGGATGATCTTATGCGTTATGCAGAGGATTCCTATTACGTGCGAAATATGGTCAACACGTTTACACGGTATGATAACGCTACAGCTAAATATGTACAACAAATACCAGTCGGGGAAAATCGCACAATCGGTCACTTACGTGGGACTTCTTATTTGTGGCGCGGGCAACTGGCGCTGGATAGGAAGATCAATAAAGATCATTATATAACGGCGCTAATGGCGATGGAATTGTCGGATGCTAGGAGTGAAGTGGATAAGAAGCAACTGTTTGGTTATGATCCCTCTACTGCGACATCAGCGACAATAGACCATATCAATGCCTTGCCGCGTATCTATGGGGGTAGTCAGGTCATCAATAATGGAAATTACCAGAACTGGCATGTAGACCGTTACCGTTCGTATCTGCTAAATGCCGCCTATAGTTACAAAAGTATCTATGATGTATATGGGAGCATCCGTAGAGATGAATCTAATCTATTTGGTGTAGCAACCAACCAAAAGGGGGTGCCGCTCTGGTCGGTAGGCGGTGCTTATAATGCCAAGCGGGATTTGCTAAATTCAGTGCATTGGCTGTCTGAATTGAGGCTTCGTTCTTCCTATGGTGTACAGGGAAACGTAGACAAGACGATGTCGGCTTGGTTAACAGCAAGGTATCAGACATCTAAGAATGGGTATCAAAATTTATATGCTACAATCCTTAATCCGCCTAATCCATCGTTGCGTTGGGAAAAGACAAGGGTCACCAATATTGGCTTAGACTTAGGGATATATAACCAGCGTATTGTGTTGCATTTTGATCATTACTGGAAAAAGGGAAATGATTTGATCGGCAATGGACCGATAGCACCGCAGACTGGACTGATCCAGTACAAAGGTAATGTTGCGGATACGGAGGTAGAGGGATTTGATCTCTCGCTGACCAGCAAAAACTTAACAGGGGCCTTCCAGTGGCAGTCGGTATTTAATTTTTCAAAAGCTAAGGATAAGGTTGTTCACTATCAGGTCAAACAGGCAAGTAATTTTAGCTATATGACCACTAATTATCTCAACCCGTATGAAGGATTTCCGCAATCGGCATTATTTAGCTTCCCTTATGCTGGGTTGGACAATGAAGGTAATCCGATAGGCTATTTGAATGGTGTGGAGAGTAAAGATTATAGTGCCATACTCAATAATAAGGAGTTGGAGAATATCCAATTCCATGGGCCCCGTATACCGCCTTTTTTCGGGTCATTTAGAAATGATTTTAGCTATGGTCGCTTGTATGGCAGTTTTAATATCATGTATCAGTTTGGTGGATATTTTAGGCGCATATCCTTAAGCAATACAGACCTTTATAGTCCGACTGTGATGGGTGCTGCGATATACGATTACGATAAGCGCTGGCAACAGGCTGGGGACGAAGTGTCGACAAGTGTACCTGCGCTAATCTATCCTACAAACTCGTCGCGGAGCAATCTGTATGCTTACAGTACTGCGTTGGTTGAAAAGTCCGACATCGTCCGTCTGCAAGATATACAGATCGGTTGGCGTTTAATAGACTATTTCCGATGGATGAAGTCATTGGACCTGACTTTTGTGGTCGATAATGTAGGCATTCTCTGGCGGGCCAATAAACAGGGCTTAGATCCAAATGTATATCAATCGGCCTATCCCGTGCCAAGGCAATTCAGCCTAAGGCTAAAAACAACTTTTTAATGATTAAAAGATATTAAGATGAAAAAGCAGCTTTTTATATATGTATTGTCCATGCTATTATGCGTGGGCTGTGCAAAGTCTTTTTTGGAAGAGAAACCCGATGCGAGTATAGTAAATCCAAAGACTTTAAACGATTGCAGACGTCTTCTAGATAACGATGGTCAGTTAGTGCAGGGATTAAACTATTGGTTTCCGTCTTTGGGCCAATTGGCTTCTGACGAATATTACTATAACAAGGCGACCTGGGAGTCGACAGTATTTGTACAGGAACGGAATTCCTATATCTGGGAAGATGATATCTACGAAGGCAATCCGCAGATCAGCGAATGGAACAATTGCTACTACGCTATTTATGTATGCAATGTTGTCCTTGATGTATTGAACAATATCGAGGTTACTGCCGCGAATAGGGATGAATACAATGATATCAAAGGTACGGCATTATTTTTCAGGGCAATGTGGAATTTCGCGCTTGCCGAAACATTTTGTCTGCCTTACGATCAGAAGACTGCTGCAAGTGAAATGGGAATTCCGTTGCGCTACTCGCCGAATATAGATCAGTTGGAGAAGAGGGCATCACTTGAGGCCACATATAATAGCATCGTGAAAGATATGGAAGAGTCTGTTGGGCTGTTGCAAAACAAGATCCCTTCGACTTTTAGGAATAGACCTTGTACAGTTGCTGCCGAGGCTATGCTGGCAAGGATTTATTTGGTTATGGGTGATTTTGGAAAGGCTTTGCAATATAGTGAGAAGTCGTACAATACATACAATGTGCTATTGGATTATAATAAACTTCCGTTAGATGGTGATGCAATTTTCGATCGGAATAACGCGGAAATATTAGTAATGTGCACTCAGCAAGGGTATCTGTCAACTGCTGTGGGGAGATTTGCTCCGAATAGTTTTGTAGACTCGACCCTAATCGCACTTTATCAACCCAAAGATCTGCGTTTAAAGGCGTATTTCACATTTACCGAAGATGGAAAAGCGAACAGAAAGAATCTGTATACTACAGGGCTAAATGGAACGAATTGTTTTAATGGAGCGGCGACCGATGAGGTCTTGCTGATACTCGCGGAATGTAAAGCAAGAACTGGCGATCTTGATGGAACAAAAATATTGTTGGACAATCTCTATAAAAATCGTTTTGTTGCAGGCAACATACCAAGAGTCAATTTTAATACGAGTAATGATGCCATTCAACAGGTGTTGGATGAGCGTCGCAAGGAACTTCTTTTTCGGGGGATGCGCTGGTCGGATGTCCGTCGATTAAATGTGGAGGGTCGGAATATAAGTTTTAAAAGAATATTGGGCGATAAGGAATATATACTGCCGCCCAAAAGCTTAAAATATGCGTTTTTATTACCAATACAGGAAATACAGTTCAGTGGATTAACACAAAACAAAAGATAGTATATGAGAACAAACAACTGGAGATTATTTATGCTAGGCATATTGATCGTTTTAATATCGGTTACATTTCAAAATGTATCAGCAACAATAAAATTGAATACAACGCAGCTTGATAGCGCGATGGCTTATCCTTTTGAATTAAAAGATAGGAATGGAAAGCTTATACGCATGGCGGATTTTAAAGGTAAGGTAGTGGTAATTGATTTTTGGGTAAATCGGTGTGCACCATGTTTGGCTTTGTCAGAACCGTTAGCCAAAATAAGAAAATACTATGAATCCAATAAAGACGTCGTTTTCATTGACATCAATCTGGATGATGATGCCGATGTATGGAAAAATTGTTTAGATAATGGTGATGTTCAAAAAAATCGAACTATTTACTATACCGACTCCTTATCAATTTCTTTAAGCACAGCTCCAGAAGGTTTTTATCATCCGATCACAAGTTACTATAGCATGAAAGGAGTACCTCGGTGGATCATAATCGGCAACGAGGGGGAAATCATAGCAAGAAATCCCCCTAGGCCGTTGCCTGAAAAGAATGGGATAGAATCCGCCGGATCGCTGAGATTTAAAGCGCTTATCAACGAATATTTACTATCCCACAAAAAAAAAGCTAAGGTGCGGTAGCAAAATCACCGTTAAATTCTCCTTGACTGACAGGCTGCGGTGAGGGGGCCTGATTTTGAGGAATTGTCAATTGGTCACTCTCAATTCTCCAGAGACAGGTGTTCGGTGTCGTAGGCTGACACTCACCGCTAGTTTCGTCTACCATACGGTATTCATTGCCTACTAATTTGTAAAGATGGGAGTCTGCTTTTTTGAAGCTATTGAACCCAAAGAATGATGCGATTGCAACGGCTACAGCTACTGTAGCTTTTGCATTAAATTTGATTTGTTTCATGACATTTTTTATGAATGATAATAATTTTGTAAATGGCTCTTCTATATAAACTAAAGGAGCTAAAGGAAAACCAGTTCTTTACTTGTCTTTTGGCAGACGGGCCCTTCCACCAAACCATCCTAGGGCTTAGCTTCTGCTGTAGCGTTTAGCATAAATATGTTTTTAGGTAACGTAGTTATTAGCTCGTTTCCTTATACTTTCTAATAGTAGTCCTGTTAGAGCAGACACGGCAATAATGCCATTGATCCAAAGATGGCCCTTCCAGTCAACGGGGAACTCCAGCGTGCAATCGCATGGAATAAATCCCCATCTTCTTTTTAATACAAGTGCGATATACCAAGAGAAAGCCATCATAAGTAAGATTGTCAGCAAGAATCCGTAACGCCTAGTCTTTTCGAAAATTAAGAGCATGCCTGTACCAAGTTGCATTAATGGTAGGAGGTACGACAATACAACTCCATAATTATCTTCGAACGGCTGATCTAGCATAGCTTGTCGAAACGCAGTATAGTCAAAAATCTTTCTTGAGCCGACAACAATCCACAGGATTAAGAGCAAGTAAGTAATGGATTGTACCACAAACGCGCGGGGATGATTTTTACCAAAATAGATCAGTTCAAAAAATTTTGCTTTTAAAAGCGCCAATGCTACCCAGTGCCCTCTTCCCCGGTTTGGTGCCGGAGCTGTTTGCTCAATATGATTATTAACTTTATCCATTGTATTAACGATTTACTTTCTGTATATACTTATTTCTACTCTACATTGGCAGTTTTGTTATATGCTTATCCACTACCATCCCGTCAACCATCTTATACCAAAGTTCGACAGTAAAAAGCAAGTGGGATATACAGAATCTGGACTCTTGTATATACAGAATGTGGGTAATGGATGCCAATAGCCATAAAAATGTAGAATAGGGGCGTGTCAAATCATTGGTTATTGCGCTTAAAATATGCCGTTGGTGTCATGCCCGTTTGATTTTTAAAAAAGCGGACAAAGCTGCTGGGCGATGTGTAGCCGAGTTCATAGGCAATTTCGTCGGTGTGCATGCCATCCGCTATATACTTCTTGGCAAGGCGTACCATAAACGCTATTTTCAGCTCCTGGGGACTCTGTCCATAATAGCTATGGATGAGTTGATGCAGATAGTCTTTACTGATTCCAAACGGGTAAGCAATATCTTCCAGTTTAAAATCCTGGCCATGCGCTGCCACAGCCTGTTTGATGGCTGAATAGGCTGCTTTGGACTGTGCTTGCGATTGCGATATCTTCTCATACTCTTCAAAAATCTTTTCCTTCGATAGCTGGATCAGTTTCTTGATCGCCCAGAGGATATTGACCTCGCTATCCAGGTCGCCTTTTTTGATTTTTGCCGCAATGGACTTCATCAATGAAATGGTTCGGGGGCCCACACGAAAATCAATGCTGCAGCAGGATCGCTTGTCTTCATTTCGATAGGCATCGACCAGGTGATGCAAGAACTGGAAGGGGCGCTCGTTGCCATCCCGGAAAATACTGCCGCGGAAATAAAAGTTAACAAGCGTACAGCTACCTGCGGGAATGTATATTTCATAATCGCCTCTGGTTAAGTAGAAATAACGACCGCGATTGCAAGCGATGCTGTAACTGGTCTGCTGGCCGATATCTTTGATCTGAATTGCAGAGTCGTCACTCAAAACATAGATGATATGCATATCGGAGCGCTTTACCCTTACCGGGATGACGATATCGCTTGATACCGCAACATCCAGCAGGTTGATGTAACCGAGCAGCCCATCAAACTCCTGCAGGCAGGCTTGGCCAGAGGGGTGTCGGTAGTGACTGATCTTTCCATTGGATAGTGCTATTTGTGGCTGAATAGTCGATTCAGCAAGCGGGCAGGACGCGCCAAAGACAGATTCAAGATGGAGATGTAATGCTTTTTTCATTCGCTTTAGGCGTATAAGTTTCCCCCGGCCAGGATTGCGGGATGATCGGGGGGAGTGATTTTTCGATAAGGTCCAATTGCTTTACTACTGTTTTAAATTTTTATTTATCTGATTACTATTTGCTATAAATATGGCCTTTATTTGGTCACGGATGCAAGTGTAATGTCCTAACCTCTGCTATTTTGGAGGATAATTTTCCTTTTAAGCGCCGTAAATCAGTTTTTAGTAAATTTTATTTAGTAAATTGGGTGATTAAATAATAACAACCTAAACCAATTAAGGGAATTTGAATGAGCTTATGAAGGGATTAAAACTAATTGCGCTGAGCCTGCTTATCGCCGTGCTTTATAATTTGATCGGAACGAACGAAATCGGGCTAAAGCCATTTTGGCCGCCCATGTCTTGGACCTATGTATTCCAATTTGCCCTATCCATCCTCTTGCCTGTGCTGCTTACGCAGGCGCTCCTAAAAGTTTTTTGGACCCAGTGGCAGAAGCAATATCCCGATCTGAAACTGCTCGATAACGGCAAGATCAACACCAAGAGTTTGCCCCGTACTAAGCGCATCAGCGCGATTCTATATACCGCCGCAGGGAGTATATCCATGCACCTGGGTTGCATGTATGTGTTGTTCGATCGCATCGACGGTCAGGATAAGCTGTTAAGCATCTATTACTTGTATTATTTGCCCTGGGTGAGTACAGGGTTGGTCGCCAATGCAATCGTTGTTTTCTGTAAAGGCAGGCTATGGTGGTTAACGTCGGAAAACATAATGGCCTTATTTGAGAAGGAGATTATGGCGCAGCATCGCCTTGTTGAAAATAACAGCGAAAGTGCAGCGAGCCCGCAACTGCCGACGGTGTCAGATGCGTATATCGTACCCGGTTTTCTTTTTGATGTGCTGTATCATAGCAGCCCCTTCAATATCGAAAACTTGCAAAAAGATGCGGTACGGATGTTTGATGTACCCTTCTATTTTTCGCATAAAAGAAAAAAAGAACTTATTCTGATCGACGGCAGCCGTGAGGACGGCAGTCATTTTGTGCAGGAGCTGGAACAGCTGGGGCTCGACAAATGGTACTTCCGTATCAGTAAAACGTGCCGGGTGAATATGATGCTCGTGCGTTATCCGGTGGATCCGTATGCGACGCATCTGGAGTTTAGAAAAGAAGTGTTCGATTATCTGCATGCTAAGATGTCGGAACTGGAAATCATGAGCCTACTGCTCGTCACGGAATGGATGCGCAAAGAAAAAAAACTAAAGGAGTTTATCGACAACCTACATACACTGCGGCATGAGCACTGGGATCGCCTTATACCGCTAAACTGATGTATCCCGCAATTGTAAACTGGAATAGACCAAGCGCGGCATCCATCCAGCCTACTGCCGATGATCTGTGCCATATCGCAGGGCTGATGGTGTCGTATTTCCATTGATTGCCCAACATTCTTGGCACTTTCTCCCAACCAACTCCTGCCTTTACAATAATCTTGCTCGTATTGGGCTCAGCTTTTCCTCGGAATAAATTCGAGCAGCGCCCGATGCCGTCCCGATGAAATCCCGATGAAAGCTGGGAGTTGATAGGGAATTGATTGCGTGTTAACTTTGCAATGCTATCGATCTTTTTGTTGCTAGAAAACTCAACGTTGAGACAAATTTGGTCTGTAATCGGTCAGGCGATGCTTTTCGGGCAGCTGTCAGTCTTTAGGTGATTTGCTTTTTGTTCTTGATTTAGAGTTTTTTATCTTTTTCCAATTTCCGAAAACAACCTATCGACATCTTTCTTGGCAAACAGTCCGGTTCCCTCTGCCATTGTGGTCGCCGAGCCGCAGGCGATGCCCATCTGAAGGACCTGTTCGAGATCGCCCTCTTGGGCTAAGACAGACACCATTCCGGCGACCATACTGTCACCAGCGCCCACAGTACTGCGTACTTTTACCAGTGGGGAAGGTAGCTGGATTTTTTCTGTTTCGGAATACAAGATAGCGCCCTGTGCACCTAGCGAGACCACGATCAGCGTTGCTTTACCCTCCGATATGAGCTGCTGGGCTGCCATGTCCAGATCAGAATGCCCCAATTCCTCTTTCCCTACAAGCGCAGCAAGCTCCCCGGCATTCGGTTTGATTAAAAAGACACCTTCCTCCAATGCAACGTGGAGTGAATCGCCAGAGGTATCGACAATTATTTTACTGCCCTTGGTTTTGTACGTATGGATCAGTGACCGTATAAACTCGGGCGGTACACCAGCCGGCATACTACCGCTGATAACGACAAAATCCGGAATATACTTCAGTTCCGCAATTGAGGCCATGATCCCCTCGAGCTCGTTGGATTCAACGTGTTCTCCTGGAAAGCCGAATCGATATTGCTGATTGGTTGAACGGTCAACCACAATAAAATTTTCGCGGGTTTCGCCATTTACCCGGATAGGATCGACGGCAATATCTTCGAGCTTCAATAAGCCTTCGAGCAAGCTGCCAGTCTTTCCACCAGATGTAAAAAGGGCAGTAGAAGCCAGGCCGAGTCTCTTCAAAGCCCGCGATACGTTAATTCCGCCGCCACCTGGTTGGTATATCGGTTGTTCACAGCGCAATTTCTTTTCGGGAACGATATGCTGTACGCTGCTACTCTTGTCTACGGATGGATTCAGGGTGATTGTTAAAATAGATTTTGCCATTTTTTTACGTTATAATTGCGATTCAGAGATAAAATAGTTCATTGTCGAAATGCACTAGCCGATAATTTAAATAAAGCTACTGATTATTGTTGATAGTGTGCGGCCTTATCCACCGAACTTAAAACGAGCGGTTGAAGGAAGCCGGATCGTCGTCAAGACACCTTCATCATCCGTTAAAGGAACCTTGTAGATTCTGGGCACGTAGTTGAAAGCACGAGAAAATGCCAACCGCCATAAAAAAAGCCATGCGTGGGCATGGCTCAATGATACAAGTGGTCGTCAGCTTAAACAGTGGATGGGGAAGTGAAATACTTCCTCCGGAACCAAAAAGCCAGATTAACCAGTGCGATCAAGGCAGGAACTTCAACCAATGGGCCAATCACGCCGACAAAAGCCTGTCCGCTATTAATACCAAATACGCCGATGGCAACAGCTATAGCCAGTTCAAAGTTGTTTCCCGCGGCAGTAAAAGCAATTGCCGTACTCTGCGAATAATCTGCGCCAACTTTCTTGCCAGCGATAAAGCTAACAACAAACATCAACGCAAAGTAAATCACCAATGGAACAGCAATGCGCAGTACGTCGAAAGGAAGCTGGAGGATCATTTCCCCTTTAAGGCTGAACATGACGACAATGGTGAACAGCAAAGCAATCAGCCCATACCTACGTGCCGGTCAAGAAATTTAAGTTTCGACTGCATGGGGCTAGAGTTTAATGGTATGGAAAACATAGAACAGCGCTGTTGCGATCTGAAGGCTCCGCTGGTGGTAAATCTGGGCCTGTTCCTGCGTTCCGTCTGATACCTTGGGATCTTCAAAAGTGAGGGGGATGCGCTTTTCTGCTCCGGCAATAAAAGGACATCCACCGTCCGCCTGGGAGCAGGTCATAATTGCCGCAAAATCAGTTGAAGGGTTGAACGGACTGTCATACTTTTTTGAAAATCCGATCATGGGTACCGCATTGTCGCTGCTCTTTATAGCATATACCGGATTATTGTTGTCGGCAATCTTTAAGATCTGAAAGCCCTGGGCTGTCAATGTTTCTGCAACCTTTGGGAACAGCGCCGTTTCTTCTGTACCACCGGAGTAGCAACATACATTCGGTATCTTGAAATAAGTGGCGGCAGTTTGCGCCCATACCTGCGCTAAATGGCTCCGGCGCGAGTTGTGGGTACAGATAAAGTTCAGGTTTATGGGTTGCTTAGCTGTTACCTTCTGCTGGATATAATCTATCAGGAGCTGTAAGGCGGCTTTGCGTTCTTCACCAGCGAACTGTTCCCATCCCAACTGTCCGATCGTATCGGATAATGTAGGGTACATCATGCGAGTTTAATGGTTTAGCAGCATCCCGAACCCGGAGTGCAGCAGGATGATTGATTGACCGATAGCTCAATAAGCTTCTTTTTTTGTTTTTCAACGGGAATACCGCAGGCATCCTCAGCAAGACAGGCAGTTGTGCGGCTTTTTAAAACAAAAGTCTTCCCATTGAAATCAAGTCCATATTTACCGATGGTATCAAGCTGATATTCTACTTCGATCTCCGCATCTTCCATTCCCAACTTTTCTTCCGAAAGGTTAATAATATGGAGCAGCTTGGCGGGTTTCAGGCGGTGATCATAATCGTCGGCATTCCAAAGCTGAAAGTTTACCGTTTTCTCCTGACGGACAACACCGCCACAGTCAATAAAATTTTTTGTGATCTGGCCCACTTCGGTTACGTGGAAGTGCTCGGGAACCAATGTTCCGTTATCCAATTGGAATTCAATAGTTTCCAATGTTGGTAGGATTTCTTTGATTTCGGATAGTCTCATGGTATTGGATTTAAATTTGTGTAATTATATATTGCAATATTACGATATTATTGATTAAAAAAAAGCGCTACGAACAGCAGCTCTTTACTTTTACCTCCTGGTTGAAGAAAGCATTGAAATTGCGCTGCACCGACTTCCATACCGCTTCGTCAATACAATAACAGACAGACTTTCCTTCGATAGTGCCCTGAATAATACCCGTACTTTTAAGTTCCTTTAAATGCTGTGAAATGGTTGCCTGGGCAAGTCCCAGTTCATCCACAAGATCATTGCAAATACAGGCTTTCTTATCGATAATGTACTGAAGTATGGCGATCCTTGCAGGGTGGCCCAATACTTTGAATGCCGAAGCCACTTTATTCTGCTCGTCTGTAAAAATCTCTGTCTTGGTAAGTCCCATGGTGAAGCTTATTTAATATTGTAATATTACGATATTAATAATTAAGATACAAACGGAAATAAAAAATGTCGGCCTAATTAGTTCTTAGTTGCTGAACAGATTGACTAGCACAGCGCAATTTCTTTTCGGGAACGATAGGTTGTACACGGCTACTGATTATTCCTGTTGGTACATAAGGTCTTTGCTGAGGCAGTGCTCTTCCCAAGGTATTTCTATAAGCTGGCTATGTGCGTTTTGTGGAATGATACGCTTTGCTGTTGGCAGGTAAAAATGGGTTTTGTTTCCGTTTCGCAGGGTGTCGCGTAATTCGGGGATCTTTTTGAGGTTGCGTTGCAAGGCTGCAAAAAATGCTTTTGCGGATTTGTCGGCTTGCTTCATAATTTGCCGTAAGTGAATGATTTCTCTTGTCCGGTCTGTTTCATAACCGCCGCTTCCTGCAAGGGTATATTCGGCTACAGGCGAATCGTAAAAGATGCCGGAGCTTGTAATAGTTTCCTGATCGGAAAAGGGATAGGTGGACAGGAAAAATCCATGATAATCCGCTGATGCTATGCTTTTCAAAAATGCCGACTCATTTTCTTGGCTATATTTGAAGCATTTCCGCGTGCCCGATTGGCGGTTTATCGTCTCAATATAAGCGTGCGCACCATGTTTTTCCATCGTTTGGCCACAATACTGAAAAAACAGCTCTGCAGGTATGGCAATCCAAAAGTATTGGCTCATTTTCTTTTCTGTATTTAAATTAACTCATATAGGATGTTCGAGTTCTAAGCAGCAAAGTCCGCGCCTGATTTTACTTTGAGGTTGTTGAGGTTATGTTATTTTTTAGTAACTTGATCGAACTAAAGATAAGGGAAACAGACTTAAAATAATGCTTGAACAGTTTAAAAAACACCTGGATAAATTTATAAAAATTTCCGATGATGAATTTGTCGAGATAACCGGATATTTCGAGCGGCAGCGCTTAAAGAAGAAAGAAAACCTATTGACTGAAGGGCAGATCTGCAAAGCCAATTATTTTGTGCTGGATGGAATTCTGCAAAAATTTTTTATTAACGAAAAGGGGGTGCAGCAAACCACTGAATTTGCGATTGAGAACTGGTGGATGACAGAGACCTTCTCGTATATCAATCAGAAAGCCACAGCGTTTTACATCCAGGCTGTACATCCAACGGAAGTTCTGGTCATTCGCAAGCAAGCCTATGATGAACTGCTCGAGAAGCATCCGGCCCTGGAAAAGTATTTTCGCATGGTGTACCAAAAAGCGTATGCCGCAGCGCAGATGCGTATCAAGTTCCTTTATGAATACTCTAGGGAAGAACTATACCTTCATTTCCTCAAAGACCAGCCGGCCTTTCTCCAGCGCGTACCGCAATATCTTGTGGCATCCTATCTGGGCTTTACTCCCGAATATCTCAGCGAAATACGTAAAAAGAATCTTTCTTAAACCCGTTTAAGTTTTTCCGGTTTTTCATTTTCCAATTTTGTAGAAGCAAAACAAAAAATAAGAAACATGGATAAACGAATCAACATCAGTACGTCAGAACCACAGGGCTATAAAGCCATGTTGGGATTGGAAGGTTATCTTTCCAAAATTGACATCTCACAAACGCTTAAAGAGCTCGTCAAAATTCGTGCGTCACAGATCAACAACTGTGCGTACTGTATCAACATGCACACCAAGGATGCCATTAAAAACGGTGAAAGACCAGAGCGTATCTTTATATTGGGTGCCTGGAGGGAGGCGACCAAATTTTTTACCGAAGAGGAGCAGGCCATACTGGCAATGACAGAGGAAGTAACCCTTATCCACCAGCATGGATTAGCTGAAGAAACCTACAACAAGGCGGCGCAATTTTTTACTGAAAATCAGATTGCTCAGATCATTATGCTCATCGTGACCATCAATGGCTGGAACCGTATTGCCGTGAGTACGCATCTACAAATAGAGTATTAAAAATCAGTAATACAGGGAGTTGTAGAAATCAACCAGAAGTATTTCTTTAGCTCCCTTTGTTAACTTACTGCAGTTTTCAGTGCCCAGTCCTCAAAATGAATCTTGCCGGCATGGTATGTTCCAGCAGGTACGAGCAATGATTTAGGAACAACCAGATGCATATATTTGCTGTCCTCGTCGGAAACTACCCTGATGTGCTTCCCGGTGATCGCGATATATTTTGCGACAAAATCGTCCATATTGGCCTTTATGGGCCCCGCAATCTCGACCGTACCATTTTTAGGCTCCTCGAGTGCAAACTGCACAATGTAGTCTGTGACATCTTCTAGGGCAATGGGCTGGTAGTCGATCTTGGAAACAAATACCTCGTTGCCCTGGCCCTGCACGGCAATGATGGCATCGGTATGCTCATAAAATTGTGTCGAACGAATGATGGTATAAGGTATTCCGGACTGCTTGATATTGTCTTCCTGATATTTCTTGGCGCGAAGATAGCCGATCTCTGGCGCGTCGTCCGTTCCGACAATGGAAAGTACGAGGTGATGCCTGATGTTTGCAGCCACCTCTGCTGTTACCAGATGCTTTCCTGCGGTCTTAAAAAAGTGGATGGCATTTTCTTCTTCAGGAGTGGAGGAATTGGAGAGATCGATCACGATCTCCGTATTTTCAAGCGCCTGTGTAAGACCTTCTCCTGTCATTAGATCCACGCCATGTGAAGGCGAGCCAATAACGACTTGATGACCAAGTTTGGCCAGTTTTTTTGTGACCAGCCTTCCTGTAAGACCCGTTCCACCGATTACTAATATTTTCATAGCTGAACAATTTAAATATACAACTTATCTATTGCACAAAATTGATCAAAAATTGAACGCCGGTAAACTGATAAACAAAGGTTAAAGGTGGACAAAAAAAGGGCTGTGTCGCAGTTGAATAGACTGGGTGGGCTAAGCTTGATCCGTATTGGCGCGTAGTGTCTTTCTGTAATCGCCCGGGGATAGCCCAGCTTTTTTTGTAAAAAGCCGGATAAAATACTTGGTGTCTTTATAACCGAGCTGCACGGCAATTTCCTTAATACTTAATCGCGAATAATAGAGCAGGCGCTGTGCTTCGCTTAGTATTTCCTTCTGAATCAGTGCGGATGCGGATAGGCCGGTCACCTTTTTTACGACATCGTTTAGATGGGCCACGGAGATATTTAACTGCTGGGCATATTCTGATGGACGTTTAAGGCTGCGATAATCGTTCCTGACAAGATTTTTGAATTGGTTGGCGATACTCATAAGCCGGGGGCTGTGACTTATGGACCCAACTACGTTGCGCTGTTGGCAAATTACCGCCTGCGTTATAAAAGCTGAAAGCAAGGGTTGCTGCACTTCCTGATATGCAGTATTGTTTATGCTGTGCAAATTTATGAGCGAGTCGAGGACGGATTTAAACCATTGTTGCTCGGACGCTGAAAGTGACAATATAATGGTTTCATGTAAAGCTGCATCCAGGATATCTTTGGCTGAGCTCGTTATATGACGGCCTTCGAACGAAATGTAATAACCCGCTGCCCCTAATCTGCTGGTGATCTGATGGACCTGGTGCGGCGGGCAGATAAAAAGTGTCCCTGCAGGCATGGTGAGCGGTTCCAAATCAAATAGGACTTCCAGCTGGCCAGCCTCTACAAGCATGCAGGTATAGTGGTCATGCCGATGCGGATTCAGTGCTTTTAGGATCCCCGGAGTTGAACCATCCCATATTCCAACAGCCATACTGCTGCTGGAATCCATGCTGTTCACTAAAATAGGATCTCTTTTTGGCATGCGGCGCAATTTTAAGTTCAAATGTAGTGCATCTATGTTAAGAATTAAGATCGATGTTTTTTTGTTCCGTAAATCTCGTATAAACTTATCCTTTTAATTTTGAATACACGACGGTATCAAGAAACTTACCGTTATAAAATTCGTTCTCTTTGAAATAAGCTTCTCTTACAAAACCACATTTTTCGAGCACGGTGCTGGAAGCTATATTCTCCGGATCGACTAACGCTTCGATGGAGTGAAGTCCCATCGCCTCAAAGCCGTAGTGGACGACTGCAGCAATCGCTTCAGTTATATAGCCCTTCCCCTGAAATTCCGGGAGCAACATATAGCCAATCTCTGCACGATAATGCTCAGGCTTAATGTGGTAGAAGCCTATTGTTCCGATCATAGTAGGGTCACCCTTGATGCTGATCTTCCAATTGATCATTTCATTGTCCGCTATTTTTTCATCCGTCACCCGCAGGAACTCGGCAATCTCGTCTGGCGAAGTTGCCATGGGGCGTGGAATGTATTTCATAATCTGTTCATCAGAACGCAAGCGATAGAGCTGCGGTATATCCGTTGTATCTGCCCGTCTGAGGGTTAACCTGTCGCTGTGTAGTTCTGGAAATGCAGTGAAATCTAGTGTTAACATAGTAACTTTAATGTAATGACGCGCTATTTCTCTAAAAATTTAGACCATAGCTGATTCAATTGCAATGATAATAAATACGGAAACAAATCCAGCTGTTAATTTAAATTTTCGGTATAGCTAAGCGGCCTTCTGCGCTTCTTTTTGTGAGGGCAAGCCCCTTAAATTGCTTCCGTCACTCGGACTAATTTTGAAATACTCAATTAACGATAGCATCGATAAAACGGCTATTAACTGGAGCGCCAAACTAAAATCGCGCATCTGATAAACCGTATCCTGGTAGTAACTGCTTGCCAGGTGCAGCGTCACTGCGCCCAGCGCGATACCCATACCGAGCGCCATTTGCTGCGCCGTATTGTACAGGGTATTGGCATTGCTCATCTTTTCATTCGGTACGTCTGCGTAAGCCAACGTGTTGAGGCTCGTAAATTGAAGCGAGCGCGTCAGTCCGGAGAAGAAGAATACGATGGCCACCAGCCAAATCGGCGTTTGTATGGATAGCAGGGATAGCCCGGCAGTGACAAGCGTCAGGATAACGCCATTGCCGATTAAGACTTTTCGAAAATCATATTTCCGTGTGATCCACATGGCCACGGGCTTCATGCTCATACTGCCCAGCATATTGGCCATGTAGAGGAGACCGGCATGAAATGGGCTCAGTCCAAAACCGAGCTGCAACATCAGGGGCAATATAAAGGGCGCTACATTGATCACCATACGCGTGATCGAACCCGAATACACCGTAATCCGGAAGGTCTTTACTTTAAGGATACTGTAATCGATCAGCGGATATTTGATGCGTTTGGAGTGCCATACGGCGACGGCCATAAGCGCAAAGCTTGCTAAAATGGTCACGATCGGTTTTGTATAATTGCCGTTGGCAGCACCGATCATTTCAGTCCCCAGCATAATGCCGGCAAGACCGATACCGCTGATAAAAAAGCCGACGATATCAAGCGGACGGTTATTTTCTGAATCCATCGCCGGGATAAATCGATGTACTGCCCACAGCGCAAAGACGCCGACGGGTACATTGATAAAGAAAATCCAGTGCCAGCTGAAATAGGTGGTGAAAAATCCGCCCAGCACAGGGCCGATAATTGGACCCAATAGTCCGGCCCAGGCAATATAACCGATCGCTTCAACCAGATCTTTCTTTTCGGTGTGCTTTAGCACAATGAGACGTCCCACAGGCACCATCAGGGCACCGGCGGTACCTTGGCAGATGCGCGCTAGCACAAAGGCTGTTAGGCTGGTACTGAGCCCACAGGCGATAGACGAAAGGATAAATCCAATAATCGCCATATTGAACACTTTTTTTGCACCATAACGGTCCGCAATCCAGCCACTGATCGGAATAAATACTGCTAACATAACGGTATAAGACGTAATACCCGCGCTGAGGTGTACTACATTTGTCTCAAAATCATGAGCCATTTTGGGTAAGGCCGTGGATATCGCTGTGGTGTCGAGCATCTCCATAAGCAGCGTGCCCCCGACAATGAGCGATATGATGCGTGATTCTTTCTTCATTTTGCTCTTTTTCATTCCCGAACGGGAAATATTTGCCACAAAAGTAAGCGGATCTCATCAAAGAAAAGTCATGTAAAGGCTATTTTTACCCGATAGTGATGGGGTTGCGTTGTATCAAATCAATATACCGCTAAATCAGCGCTTCGCATAGGGCAGCCGTTCAATCCGGTTGGTGGTATGGTAGCTGTCAAGTCCGCTGGTGGTTACTGAACCGGCTTCTTCGATATCAATATAGCCATCTTCCTTGACATACGTATCCGGCACCAGCACCGTTGTAATCTGCCCAATGACCAAGGTCGTACCGTTTAGCTCAATGGCTGTTTGCTGCACAAAATTACAGGCAAATTTAAGTGTACTTTCGCGCACAAAAGGAGCGGGGATGTTTTCCAGGTATTCGGGGGTGAGCCCAACCTGTTCAAATTCGCTCACGCCTTTTGGATACTTGGCGCTGCACTGGTGCGCCTGTTGTACGAATGCAGGTGAAACATGATTAATGGTATAACACTGCTGTTCAAGAATATTATCCAATGTACTGCTAAAAGGAGTGGCCGGCCGAAGGATAATACCACAAAGTGCAGGATCTGCGCCCAGGTGGAATAAGCTACTGAACGTAGCTAAATTTTCACTTCCGTCGCTGTTGTTGGTGCCGATCAGTACCAGGCTTTTAAACCCGCCCAGTGAATTGATAAAGTTGGCCCTGTATCTTCTTTCAAATGCAGCAATGGCGTCTTTAGTATAAATCATCGTGTCTAAATGCTTATGTTCAATTTTCAGCGACCCTGTGTAATAGCCTCCTGCACAGGAAGCTACATAAAGCTGATATGATATACGAATAGTGCTTTCTGGCGCTAACAGGTTATCACCGTTAAATTGATGCATAAATATACTACAAACATCGATTGCAACATCATGTTTACAAAAACTTTTGCTATGGCAATGTTACATTCGCGTAGTACGTCATTGTTTATATTTGTAGCGTATGCAGATCAAATTGCATGCATTAGACGTAATACAACCTATGTTAAGACGAGTCATATTTCAATTTCTCTTACTGGTGAGTGCGATGCTGCTAGTTGTAAAGCCTTTGATCGGCTTTTCACTCTACCATCAGGCAAAAGCGCAGGGCGAGAATGAGTTTATCACCGTTATCAAAGCCTTTAGTAAACGCAAACAGGAATATTTGGACTGGGTGGATGCAAAGGATGGTGTCTGCCTGACGCTATCGCCCGTCCGCCACTTTGTGGCCAAAGTGAAGGAGTTTTTCATCACTCATTTTTTTAACACTTTTGTTCCAAATTTCGACGCGTTTTCTACCGGGCACTTCCTGTCTAAGATATTGCCGCTAGAACGGCTTTACCTGCGTAATCTCCAGCTCACCTTATGATAAAAAAGCCATTTTAATCGTATGCAATGGTTCCCCGTGGGACTACAGACATTCATTTATTTAAAATAAGCTTTTTATATGTTTCAGAAACTTGTCCTTATGGGGCATGTGCTGCTCTGCTGTAGCCTATTGGGCTACGGTCAGGAGCGTCATGTGCCTATCAAACTCAACGAACTGCTCGCTTCGGTAACGCAGCATGCGCCCTCTTTGCGGACCGACTACGTGCGTACACAGGTACAGCAGGCCCGTGCCGCCGAAGTGAAAAATAACCGTCTGCCAAGCCTCCAGCTGTCGTATCAGGCAGATGTCGGATCCAATAATAATGTACCGGGGCCTTACTTCGGATTTGGCCTCGTGCCTACCAACAATGGCGGTATCCGCGCCGATAATAAGTATCAGGCGGTGAGCAGCAATCTTGGCATCGCAGCTTTCCAGTGGGAACTGTATAACTTTGGTCAATTCAACGCCCAGGACGCACTCGCCCAGTCGGAGGTAAACGTCGAAAACCGCCGTTTTGATCAGTCTAAATACGACTTACAGTCTTTTACCATCTATAGTTACCTGCAATTATTAAAGCTGCACGACTTGATCGGTATTCAGTCGCGCAGCATCGCCCGTAACCAGGAAATCCGCCAATCGATATTTGCACTCGTCAAAAGTGGTATCCGGGCGGGGGTAGATACCAGTATGGCCGATGCCGAAATATCGCGGAGCCAGCTTAGCCTCATCGAGCTGGACAATCAGCAGCAGCAGTTGCAGATTCAGCTGGCCACGCTGGCGGGAATATCGCCAGCTCAGATTGTAGCCGATACCACGGCCGAAAAGATTCTTTTTGAGCAGGTCAAGAATGCCCCCATTGCGCTCGATGGTGGCCGACAGCATCCGATGGTCGCCTATTATAATGCATTGTTCGATAAGACCAAGATGGAAGAAAAGCTGGTTGCCAGCAGCTACCGCCCCAAGCTGTTCCTCTCCGGCGCAGTCTGGGGAAGGGCTTCCAGTGTCCATAGCGACAATAGCTATGGGGCGCTCACCGATGGCTTTGGCTTGCAGCGTGGCAATTACCTCGTTGGCCTGGGCATCAACTACAACCTATTCGACCTGCGCCGCAAAAAGGTAAAACTCAATACGCAGCGCCTTATGGTGAACGAGGCGGGCCAGAAACTACAGGAACAACAGGCCAACATTTCCATGAATATCGCACAGTCGGCCGCCGAAGTGGAAACTGCCGGAAGACGGCTCAAGGAAATACCGCGTCAGACCAAGGCTGCAAATGCCGCCTACCGTCAGAAGTTTTCCCTCTACAAAAACGGTCTCATCGACATCGTGGAGGTTAATGTAGCCCAGAACATGCTCTATCAGGCAGAGCGCGATTACATCACGGCCAAGTACAATTATTACCTGGCATTGTTTCACCAGGTGGTGGCACAGAACAATGTCGATGGCTTTCTTCAACTTTTTAACTAATCACTTATGTCACTAGTCACAGCTGCTTTACGAAGGCCCATTACCACGGTTATCATCACGCTGAGCCTGTTGCTCTTTTCGGTGCTCGCTGTACTGAAAATACCGATAGATATCTTTCCGCAGCTCAATTCGCCGACAATTTACGTCATCGAATCATACGGCGGAATGTCCCCGCAGCAAATGGAAGGTTTCTTCTCCTCGCGGATGCAGGATCAGTTTCTGTATGTAAATGGAATCAAGAATATATCCGCCAAAAATATTCAGGGCCTTACGCTTCTGAAACTTAGTTTTTACGAAAATACCGATATGGCCGAAGCCTCGGCGCAGGTGGCACTGCAGGTAAACCGGGCCATGAAGTTTTTCCCGCCTGGAGCCTTGCCACCACAGGTGGTCCGTTTTGATGCCTCTTCACTACCGGTGGGGCAGCTGGTTCTTTCGTCGAAAACCAGAAGCCTCAAAGAGATCTACGATATGGCGAGCACGCTGGTACGGCCCACGTTTTCGTCGGTACCGGGACTCTCGGCACCGCCGCCCTTCGGCGCCAACTCCAGAACGATCACGGTGAATGTAGACCCCAATAAACTGCGGAGCTACAACCTCACCGCAGATGAGGTGGTGATGGCCTTGTCCAAATTCAACGTGATGTCGCCATCGGGTAACCTGCACCTCAATAATACGATGTACGTAACCACCATCAATTCATTGATCAAGAATGTGGCCGACTTCGCCGATATCCCTATTCTCACAAAAAATGGGATTCCGATTTACATCAAAGATGTGGCACGGGTATCGGATGCTTCGGACGTGACCGTAAGTTACGCCCTGATCAACGGGCGGCGCTCGGTTTATATTCCTGCCGTCAAGACATCGGATGCATCTACCTGGGCCGTGGTGAGCAACCTCAAAGCCAAATTGCCCGAAATCCAGAATCTGCTGCCGGAGGATGTCAAGGTGTCTTATGAGTTTGACCAGTCCGTGGCCGTAATGAATTCGGTGCAGAGTCTTTTGCACGAAGGTGGGCTCGGTGCTTTGCTTACCGGCCTGATGGTACTCTTGTTTCTGCGCGACTGGCGAAGCAGCCTCATCGTCATTGTAACCATACCGGTGTCCATTCTGATCGGCGTACTGCTGCTCACCTTGTTTGGCCAGACCATTAATATTATGACCTTGAGCGGATTGGCACTGGCCATCGGTATTCTGGTCGATCAGGCCACGGTGACCATCGAAAGCATTCATCAGCATCAGGAACAAGGGGCACACAAGCGTAAGGCCATCTATCAGGCCTGTCAGGAAATTGCGGTACCATTGCTTTTAATCCTGTTTTGTATTTTGGCCGTATTTGCACCTTCCTTTATGATGACGGGCATACCGCGGGCGATGTTTCTGCCGCTCTCTTTGTCCATCGGATTGACCATGATCGCTTCTTATTTCATGGCGCAGACGCTGGTACCCATTCTATCCAACTGGCTGCTCAAAGAGCATCACATTGGTCATTTCCAGTCGGATTCGCCTGGATTTTTCGATAAGATCAAAAAGCGGTATCGCTTTGGCCTGTATCGGTCCATGCGGCATAAGGGCAAAGTGATTGTCGGTTATCTGCTGTTCACGGTCGCTCTTGCAGCGGCAGCATTTATGTATATCGGCAAGGATATGATGCCCAAGGTCAACAATGGGCAGTTTCAGTTGCGCATCAAGGAACCGGATGGCACTAGACTCGAACGTACCGAAGAGTCCGTCAAGCAGGTGCTCCAAGTAATCGATAGCACGGTAAACCACCAGGTTGCCATCAGTTCGGCCTACGTCGGTCTGGTACCCAGCAGTTATGGGGTCAGTAACCTGTATGTATTTAATACCGGGACGCATGAGGCGGTGATCCAGGTGAACCTCAATGCGGATTATCATGTCAATATGGATGAGCTTAAAGATGCCTTACGGCGTAACATCCACTTTAAACTGCCCAAATTGCGACTCAATTTTGAGCCTATTGATATGACCGAAAAGATTATGAGCCAGGGGGCGGCAACACCGATCGAAGTGCGCGTTGCCGGAAAGAAAATGGACGAACTAAAGGTCTATGCCGATAAAGTGGTCAGTTCACTGCGGCATATCGACTATCTGCGCGATGTGCAGATCGCGCAGCCACTACGCTTGCCGACGATTGCCATTGCCATCGACCGGCTCAAAGCCTCACAGCTTGGTCTGCAGATGGATGATATTGCGCGATCGGTAACTGCGAGTACCTCGTCCAGCCGATTTACGCAAAAGATCCAATGGCTCGACGAAAACAATACCTATACGTATCAGGTACAGGTGCAGGTACCGGAATATGTGATGAATACCATGGACGAACTGCGGGAGATTCCGCTGGTAAAAGGGCAGCTCACGCCCACCTTGGGGGATATTGCCACGTTCAATACCCAATATGTACCGGGAGAGTATGACCGGCAGGGGCCAAGGCGGTATTTGACAGTGATGGCCAATATTCATCAAAAGGACCTGGGTTCAGCAACGGCCGATGTGCAGCAGGCGATTCGCGAGCTTCCGGCACCGCCGCGCGGTGTTATGGTGGAAATGAAGGGGATGTCGACGCTGTTGCTCGATACCATGGGCAGTCTGCAGCTCGGTCTGGCCTGTGCTATTGTTGTGATCTTTCTGCTGCTGGCCGCCAATTACCAAAGTGTCAAGCTTTCGCTGACGGCATTGGTGACTATTCCAGCCGTAATATTGGGCTCGCTGGCCATGCTTTTGCTCACAGGGTCTACACTCAACCTGCAGTCTTACATGGGCATGATTATGTCTACGGGGGTGTCGGTCGCTAATGCGATCCTGATCGTGTCCAATGCTGAAACGCTGCGGCTCGACTTTCGCAATGCCCGTACAGCGGCTTTGGCCAGTGCAACCACACGGCTGCGTCCCATCCTGATGACCAGTATGGCCATGATTGCCGGCATGATTCCCATGGCCATGGGCATGGGGGAGACAGGCGAACAGGCCGCTCCGCTGGGAAGAGCCGTTATCGGCGGGCTGTTTGCATCCACCTTTGCCGCCCTTTTTGTATTGCCGCTGCTGTTTGTGTGGATGAAGGAAAAATCATCGTTTGATTCCGAATCCCTGTTGCCGCAGGACGAGCCCGATCATGGGTCTTTATCCATCGAAACCCATCCGCAGGAACTGCGATGATAAAGGCAGCAAGGGGATTGCAAAGGAAGAGAATAGTATTAAAGATAAAAACGCCAAAGGTATGCGGGCTGATTGAATGCGGCGCGCATGCCTTAAAGAAAATACCAAATCATGAACAATAAAATAGAACGGATAAAAAAAACAGGCTTTGTACTCGTGCTGGCAAGCTTACTTTCGGCTTGTGGTAACACCGAAAAGCCGATTGATCTGACGCCGAAAAATCCGGCTAAAGCCAGTACCTACCAGACCACCGTAATACAAGAAAAAGTAATGTCGAGCAGTGTACGCCTGCCCGGCAAACTCAAACCCTTTAACGAGGTAAATATCTATGCCAAGATGAACAGTTTTGTGAAGCATATCTATGTGGATAGAGGAACCCTTGTAAAAAAGGGACAGCTGCTGATGCAGTTGGAGGCACCCGAGATGTTGGCCGCGGTGCAAGCGGCGCATTCCCGCTTTGTACAGGCTCAGGAAACGGCTTCGGCGAGTAAGGATAAATATAAAAGGCTTAAAAATGCAGCGCAGGAGGAGGGAGCAGTGTCGCCCCTTGATCTCGACAATGCGTTATCGAAGATGAAAGCGGACGAAGCGGTTGCCATGTCGGAAAAAGCAAATGTGGAGGAGGTTGAGATGCTGCAGTCTTACTTGAATATCAAAGCGCCTTTCAATGGGGTGATTGTGCAGCGTAACGTCTCCGAAGGTGCGCTCGTAGGACCGGGAAAAGGGAATGATCAACCGCTATTGATCTTGCAGGATCTCAATAAACTCCGGTTGGAAGTACAGATCCCGGAGACTTATGTCGATAAAGTGGATCTCTCGAAGAAAGTGACCTATCGTTTTAATAATACACCGAATAAGGTATTTGAAGGGATGATTGCGCGTTCGGCAAATTCTTTGGGTGCGATGCAGTCCGAAGCCATAGAGGTGGATGTGCCCAACTCGGATAACAGACTCAAGCCGGGGTTATACTGTGAGGTGGATATTCCCTTATCTGCCGGAGCGAATTCGTTATTGGTGCCCTCCAATAGTATTGTACGTTCGACAGAAAGGCAGTACGTAATTCAGCTGATAGACGGCAAAACTCATTTTGTGGATATTAAAGAGGGGGTGTCCACACATGATTCGACCGAAGTTTTTGGAAAGCTGAATAGGAGTGATCAAATCTTGCTGCATGCCAATGACGAAATAAAAGAGGGGGTCAAACTGCCTTTGGAAGAGTAAGTATAGTGTGTGATTTAGTAATTTGAAAGGCCTCCACGGGGCCTTTCAAAATTTGATTAGCCATGGGTTTTGACCAATGACTCAGACGTTATACCTAAAAATTCATTTTCTGCAGCACAGCAATTGGATGCAACTATTCGCGTTAAAAAAAAGATGATTTATTATCATTTTTTAAAGCAAAGACCTTCGCTTTTGGCACGATTATTTATCGATATTCATACTTTCATCGCATTCGTTTTGGCGTAATTGCCATAGTTTAAAAATTTTAGAAGGTTTATATTTATGCAAGGCACAATTGACAGGATAAACAGCGAGCATCATCGTTCGCAGGTTTTCCGTTTAACGTACAAAGGACAGGATTACCAGTTGATATTGTTAAAAAAATCTTTATCAAAGTTCGATACAGAGCTCCCAATTTTGCTGGATGGAATTGACCAAAAATTAGTAAAGAAAGGCGACAGCTGGTTTTTTGAAAATATGTATTCCGATCAGCACTTTGCTACCGAGATCTGGCGCAATCTATCGCTTCGGTACCGCCTTTAAACCCATATTTAATCGTGCCTCATCTTTCTGTAGACAATAAAGGAATTGTGCCATTTGGCCAACCTTGAGGCAATTTGTTGTAATTGTTTGATTTTCGTTATCTATTGTTTCTATTTAGTTACTACCGCCGTTGATCGATATGCTAACTTTGTCCTGTAATTAAATTGATATGGAGACAAATAAAGTATGGTTTATAACGGGAGGGTCCAAAGGTATCGGACTGTCGTTGGTCAAAAAACTGGTTGAAAAGGGCTATCGCGTAGCAGCAACAAGTCGAAAATTGCAGGCATTAATCGACGCAGTAGGACGTGTTGACGTGGCGCATTTTTTACCTCTGGAAGTGGATTTGACACGTGAGAAAGCGATCCGTGAAGCTGTCGCACGTACAGTTACTCACTTTGGTAAAATTGACGTTTTGGTGAATAATGCAGGCTACGGCATCGGGGGAGCGGTTGAAGAAATAGATCAGGATGAAATCAAAGATAGTTTTGACATTAACGTCATGGCTGTCATCAAAACGATGCAGTCCGTTATGCCTTACTTTAGGCAGCAGCGGTCGGGCAACATCATTAATGTTTCTTCTATTGCGGGTTTTGCCCCGGGAACTGGCTGGGCAATGTATGCTGCCACAAAATATGCGGTAACAGGACTATCAGAAGTCATGGCAGAAGATGTAAAGGAGTTTGGCGTGAAGGTGACGCTGGTGGCGCCGGGAGCTTTCCGCACCGAGTTTCTGCAAGATAGTTCACTTGTTTTGGCCCAAAAGAAAATTGATGGCTACAGCGCGGTGAGGACCTCGCATCAGAGATATGCAGCGATGAACGGGACACAGATCGGCAATCCCGAACTGCTGGCTCAGGTTTTTATCGATCTGGCAGCGCATCCCAATCCTCCTGTGCGCCTCTACTTGGGAAGCGATGCCTACAAAAGGGCAACGGAAAAAATCAAGTTACTTTCGGAAGAGCTGGAAAATAATAAGCTTATTTCTTATGCGACTGATTTTAACGAAATCTCTTAAGCGACAATTAGAGACGTTGTCATTATCATTGACCACGTCTTATTTGATTTTCGTATCTTCAACACATGGAAAAATTGCAGTCGCTCGAGGAATTTTACCAATCTAAATTTGAACGTATTCCGGAGGATATCCAGCATGGGGTAGGGCATTTCAATGTCTTTACAATTGATGAATATATAGGGAAGCATACGAAGCCAGTGGTGTATAGTCGAAAAGATTATTATAAGATCACCCTAATTATTGGTAAAAACAGAATACATTATGCCGACAAGGTGATTGAAATAAAAAAGCAGGCCTTGTTTTTTACCAATCCGCAGATTCCCTACAAATTTGAATGGATTGACGATTATAAGTCGGGATTCTTTTGTGTGTTTACGGCATCATTCTTTCATCATTTTGGCAACCTCAATGATTACGAAGTGTTTAAACCGAATGCCTTACCCGTATTTGAGCTGACGGATGGGCAACTGGAAGATATTAAACAGGTGTATGGGAAGATGCAGGATGCCTTAGATTCGGATTATGCGCATAAATACGATCTGCTGAGAAATCTTGTGTTTGATCTGCTGCACTATACGCATAGCATGCAGACGGCTTCTAAAGTGGAAAAGCAGCAAGCAAATGCATCTCAACGGATTACGCATATGTTTCTGGAACTCTTAGCACGTCAGTTTCCGATTGAGGATGCGCGGCAAAGGATCGGCTTTCGCTCACCCTCGGAGTTTGCGGGCCAGCTTGCGGTCCATGTCAATCACCTCAACCGTGCCGTCAAGGAGATCACTGAAAAGACTACCTCCGCGATTATTGCCGACCGTCTGCTGCAGGAGGCCAAAATATTGCTGCGGCATACCGAATGGAATGTCTCCGAAATCGCTTATTCTTTGGGTTTTAAAGAGGCCACTCATTTCAGTAATTTCTTTAAAAAAAAGATGCAGATGACACCGCTCCGCTTTCGGGAAATGGATTGATTATCTGTTGAGCAGTTGCAGTGCTTTTATGATTTTCTTGTCTTTCTTGAGATTTTCAAAGTCATCGCCTTGCAAAACTTCAACATCCGGAAGGATATTGCCGGTGTAAATCTTCGAATTTCTGTCAACGACATAGTCGGTAGACAGATTTATTCCAGCATCCTTGTTGATCGTGAAGCCCTGCACAGCTGTCGTATAGTCAGCCGTTGGTTCACCAACGATAGACGTGTTTTTTCTTCCGATTAGCGATATGGCAGTCATTTCACCGGCGCTGGCGGTATAGCAGCTTGTGAGTATAACGATGGGAATGTCCTTTTTTATGGAGTTTTTCTGTTGGGCCTGCCTAAGCAGTTCAATGCCGTCAATACGCATGTGGCCATCCCTGATTTCCCATTGTCCGGACGATAGGCCTTGTGCATTTCTAAAACCTCCGAAAATAATGTTTTGATCACCGATAAACTCCTGCAAACCCAAGAAAATAGGATACATATTGCCGCCGGTATTTATTCTTAAGTCGATGATCCATGCTTTTATTTTTGCAGTGGATAGTTTATTGATATGGGCTGTGAGATCATTGGCAATGCTGTCGACTTTCTTAAATGCAAAGTCATTGTTGCCAGGTATCCTGAGGTAGGCTATTGTATGATCAATGATCTGGCTGACCACCGCTTTTTCTGTTTTTAACTTTGCTTTCAGATAAGCACTCTCAGGCCGCTCAGGCCTGTCCCAGCTGTAGGTTCTAGCCTTGTATTTGAGAGACCCGTGATGATCCTTGAGCAGTTCAAAGACCCCTGTGTACAAAGGAGCAAGGTCAGAAACTGCATCGAGATCTTTTGCTTTGTTATACAAGAGGCTTTCGATCAGGTTGATGTTGGAGGTATCGATAGCATTCGATCGGATCAGGCTAATGGAAGTGTCCACAAATGATTTGATGCTGTCAATTTTAAACGTTTGGGCAAAGGAGGAAATATAGAAAAATACTAAAATATGGACTAGAGAAAACCGGATCATATGCAACAATGAAATTATATCATAAAGCGCTAAATATAAGAAATTACGCGCAATCATTTTACAGCCTTAGTGCGCATTTCGCGTGCTACTGGTTTTCCCCGACGGGAGAAAGCAAGGGGGTTAACTTGTAGAATGGAATGCTGAAGTGATTCGATTGAACTATTTATGGCCGTCTGGTGTTCTCAAAAGAACTGTAGAAAAATCGTAACGATAAGATTGAAAACATAAATAGCAAAATATGAATGGATTGAATAAAAATATGTTAGGCGGATTGCTCGGTGCGCTCGTACTCAATGTAGTCCATAGTGCTGCCAAAAGGTTTGACTCCAAAGCTCCTGAAGTGGATAAAGTGGGTGAGGAGGCGATGAAAAAAACGGTGCGATTTGCTGGTTTTAAACCGCCAAAAGGTAATGCATTGGTCGCAGCCACCTTTGGGGCCGATGTCGCATCGAATGCGATGCTGTATACGCTTATCGGATATGGCAGTCAGAACAACCTGCTGCTCAAAGGGGCACTGCTGGGTACTTTGGTGGGCGTAGCGACATTGACTATTCCAGAACAGGCCGGATTGAATGCCGAGCCAATAAAAAAGACGGATCGTACCAAGTTAATGACCGTTGCATGGTATGTAATCGGCGGAATAGCGGCTGGAATGGCGATGAAGGCCATGGGAAAGAAATAATAAACAAACAATTTCATCGCGTTATGTACAGGGTGTAGTACGCTGCGCATAACGTGATGAATTGATAAACAGTTTATGGCCGAAGAGGCAAAGTATAATCGTTAGTCTAAAATAAAATTTTCCTGATCCTTCGTCAGTACAATCGGATCTGTCATTATTTTCTGGACATCGCTGAAACTGGCATTTCGAAAGTTCGCAACAAATTTCTCGAGATGAAAGGCATTTTCGGGTAAGAAAGCTAAGGCATTATTCTTCGCATTGCCCTGAAACTTTGTGATAACAGGCTGCATCAGGTGGTTGTATTTTTGACAGGCGGACGGCAGGTCATCGGGCTCCAGAGCGATATAATGAGCCAAAGCCTTAGCCCCGTAAATAGACAGTGAAGCGCCCATGCCCGATAGCGCTGTAGGACAATAGCCTGCATCTCCCAGCAACACCATCCTGCCATTGACCAGGTTTGACGTATGTACCATGCCCATTTTGTCGATGAAAAATAAACCTTCATCCAATAAGCTGTCCAGCAAATGGTTTACTTCAGCATTGTAACTTCCAAATGCATTTTTAAGAATGGACGGTGCGCTGTTTCTCAACGTTTTGAGGTCTTCAAAACTGCGTAAATAACACTGGATGGCTATCTCATCTTCTGCGATGGGATAGATCGACAGCATCTTGTCTACATCAATATAGATTTTAAAAGCACCAACTTTCTTGTGGTGATGTTGCCTTAATTTGCCGCCTACGTACAGCATATTGAAATCCTCAAATTGTACGTTGTCAAAATACTGCTGCCGACTAGCGGATCGCAGTCCTTCCGACACGATAATTAAATCGACACACAGCGTACTCCCGTTTGAGAGCTCGACTTCTGCATAATCTTCCTTTTCATTGACTTGTACCAGCGTGGTTTCAAATAGGATATGGACATCGTTTTTGATGGCCTCGTGCAATACCTGGTGCAATCCGCCCCGCGATATCAATACCGAGCGTTCGATGTTTTCATTCATTTTGTCATAAGCGATGTGCTGGATAACGCTGTCATTGGTTTCAACAAAATCGACTGTCTCGGAAGGGGATGATGCTGCCTGTAGCGCCCCGCTAAGCCCAAGCTCGTCCATGATTTTAACACCGAAGCTCTTTAGGGAAATAAGAAATCCGGCCTTGCTGAATGAAGGTGAGCGATCAACTAGCGTGACACAATGACCTTGTTGCGCCAAGAAATTTGCTGCGGTCAAGCCGGCAATTCCGGCACCGGTAACTAAGATATGTTTTTTCATTGCTTTTATTTGTAAGGATTAATGCAAATTTATGCATACTTTTAAGGCTAAAATAGTTCAATAAAAAGCAAAATTAGTCCAATAAAATGAGTAGTGTCGCTAAAAAATGAAGAAATGAGCTACTGGGTGGATCGCTTGGGCGTTTCGCTATCGCCCGACAGATCCGAATTGGAAATGCTCGAACTGAATGAGCTTAAGATGGTCGATCTGTTGCCCGAAATGCTGCTTATGATTCGTTCGGTAGTGGCCAAGCAAACCTTTTGCTTTCGAAGGGAGCCGATCAAAATCATCGAAAATGGGGTATCCATTTCGTTTCAGAATATCATTCATTCGCCCTCAACTCCGCAGGTACAACCACATGTCCGCATCGTACCCTTACATGTGGCAACCGAGTTGACATTTCCAAAAGCCGTGAATATCCAGCAGGTAACCATTCTGGTGAGTCTCGATTATTTAAAAAGTTTCATTGGAAAAGCACACCGCACATTCGATTATCTGTTTGATAACGATAAAACGCTCTGGATTGAAGAATTTATGTCGCCAGAAATAGCGGCAATTGCCAATGAGATAGCGAAGTCTAGCTGTGGTGAACCGCTTTCTGATGCCTTTTATAGGTTAAAATCACTCGAGTTACTCTTTCATCTGTTTAAAAACCTGTCTGCCAGAACGCAGGTCACTCATCAGCAATTGACAAAATATGAACTCGAATCGATCTATCGGGTGAGGGATCAGCTAGCGAACTACATGGACCGGCCTTTTCTTCAGGAAGAATTAGTGAAAATAAGTGGTATGAATGTCATTAAACTTCGTAAGCTTTTTACACAGGTTTTCGGTATGGGAATGTATCCTTATTATCAGCGTCTGCGTATGCAGGAGGCTGGACGGCTTTTAAGGGACGAGTTATTATCTGTTTCTGAAACTGGGTACCGCTTAGGATTTAGCAACTTAAGTTATTTTGGCAGATTATTCGAAAGCCATTTCGGATCTAAACCGAAAAAATGGATGCAGCTGCACAAGCGTACTTCCTCCGGATCTAAAAAACAGTACGATACGTAATGAGCCTATTTTGACATGGCTTCCAGGACTTTTAAATGCGACCTAAAGGCAGTGCCAAAGCTACGGAATTCGTTGTATTTTATTTTATACTCGCTACAAGTCTGCTTGACGATGCGGTTGAGTGCGGGATAATGCACGTGGCTGATTTTTGGAAAAAGATGATGCTCAACCTGAAAATTGAGTCCGCCAAGCAACCAGGTTAGTACCTTGTTGCGGGTAGCAAAATTTGCGGTGGACTGGATCTGGTGGATCATCCATTCTTCTTCGACCTTAGACTGGTCAATGGTTTTGAATTCGGTCTCCTCAACTACATGGGCCAGTTGAAATACGGTGGCCAGACTCATGCCACAAACCGTACCTGAGATCAGCAGTCCGATAAGCGTGGGCAGCCATCCTACGAAGATCACCGGAATAATGACAAATAAGCTGAGGTGAACAAGCTTACTAACCCAGAAAATAATACGTTCGCTGAGTGGAAAATGAAATCGCTCAATTTTATCGCCCATACGGCCACGAAAATACTTCTCATAATCCTGGTAAAAGATCCATGCCAAATAGGAAATTCCATAGAGCAACGGAAAGTAAAACCGTTGATAGCGATGGTGCTTACACAGTTTCTGGTCGTGATGTATACGCATAAATTTAACCTCAATATCGTGGTCTTCGCCATCGATATTGGTGTAGGTATGGTGGGCGATATTATGTTTGAGTTTCCAAAAGTAGATATTACCGCCCAATAGATTGAGCGAGTAGGATAGTAATGTATTGAGGCGTTTGTTGTCTGAAAAAGAATTGTGCCCCGCATCATGCATGATATTAAAGCCAATAGCAGCGAGGTTGATACCAAAAATAAGGCATAATACGATTGCAACGCTCCAGTGCAGGGGCGCGAATACGAGCAGCCCATATAACACTATAAAGCTGACGAGCAGGATAGCGGCCTTCAGGTAAATTTTACGATTCCCCGTTTTGGGTTGCAGCGAAGTTTGAAAATAAGTATTGATTTTTTGTTTTAGGGTTTTAGAGAACAATGTATTTACATTGCTGAATTTTACAGACTGGGACATTTGACTTTTTACGGGAGAGATATTCTTTCTTTTTTTATAATCCGATCTTGAGTGATTGAATTGTGATAAAGGTACGCTAATTTATTCGATTGATTATAATAATAAAGTTAAAGATTGTTAAAGCTTATCGTTCTCCTAAATTCAAGTGGGGAGACCGATGTTTTCTTTTTAAATAATCGATTGAGGGACTGTGGCTGTTCAAATCCGAGCTGATAGGCGATTTCGGCGACAGAAAGTTGAGACCGTGAAAGCAGATTTTTTGCTTTTTCGATGATCTTATGTTGGATGTGGTTCTGTGCACTCTCACCGGTTTGCGCCCGCAGTAGATCGCTTAAATAGTTTTTTGACATATTCAACCGTTCCGCAAAGTACCCTACCTGCGGGAGGCCGGTGTGTTCTGTGCCGGCGTCGAAGTATTCATCGAGCAACTGCTCAAACCGGCTAACCAATGGTATATTGTGTGCTTTACGGGTGATAAACTGACGGTCGTAAAAGCGCTGTGAATACACCAGTAACAACGCGATAAAACTGACAATGGCATCTTGGCTGTAGCTGTCAATGGTACCTTCATATTCGCTCAAAATACCCTTTCCAATCGTTCTGATCTGCTGCTTTTCCTTTTCGGATAGGAAAAGTGCTTCATTGACCTCATAGTCGAAAAAACTATAGCTACCGATGTTGTTTGCCAGCTCATAGGTACGAATAAAATCTGGGTGGAAAACAACGGAATAGCCAACTTTGACATCGGAGCTCGTCGGATCTACAGTAATGGCCTGACCGGGCTTAAAGAAGGTCATTAGGCCCTCCCGAAAGTCGTAGTGATGGGGGCCATAGCGCAACACGCACTGCGCATCTTCCTTGACGGAAATACAGTAGAGATTGAGTAGAAAGGTGGTTTCTACCGAGGGATGTGTATGCTTGTTCTGCGAGAAATCGGTGATACTGAAAAGCGGGTGCTGCGGTTTGGGCAACTGCAATGCCTCATGATACTCCGCGATGCTATTTATCTTAACGAATGCTGGTTCTTTTTTTGACATGGTCGTAGGGCCTATTAAATATCATTGACATGGTCGTATTGCCTAGTGTATGATACGCTAATTTAAGTAAAATGTCATGCGCTTTGGGCAAACATGACATCTATATTTTCTAGGATTGCAGCGGTATGCTGACATCGCGCGATCCGGTATCGAGTCCTACGGGTAGAATAGCCTCAATGCGCTGTAGCTCTTCGGGAGTCAACAGGATTTCGGTCGCTGCGATATTCTGTTCCAGATAGCGTACCTTTTTTGTGCCAGGTATGGGCACAATGTCTTTTTGGATGAGCCAGGCAAGGGCCAGCTGGGACGGAGTAACTTGTTTTTCCATGCCGATTTGTTCAAGCTCGCGCACGAGCGCCAGGTTTTTGTAAAACTGCTCGCCCTGAAAGCGTGGAATAAGTCTGCGAAAATCATCTGCTGGAATATCGTCCGGCGACTTGATCTGTCCGGTAATAAATCCGCGGCCCAAGGGGGAATAGGCGACGAGGCCGATGCCCTGCGCTTGTGTGAGTTCGTATACGCCGTTGGTTTCTACCTCACGTCCGAAGAGGGAAATTTCATTCTGCACCGCCGTAATCGGAAAGGTCGCATGCGCTTTTTTTATTTGCTCGGCACTGACTTCTGAGATGCCCAGGTACCGGACTTTCCCGGCTTTGACCAGTTCGGCCATGGCACCGACAGTTTCTTCAATAGGCACATTTGGATCAGGCCGGTGCATATAGTATAGATCAATTACATCGGTATCGAGGTTTTTAAGGGAGCGTTCGATTGACTTTTGGATATAATCTGGCCGGCCATTGATACGCCAGGTCACTTGGCCGCTGGCATCAATCTCAAAGCCGAATTTGCTGGCGATGATAAACTCATTCCGCTTACCCTTGATGGCTTTGGCGATAAGCTTTTCGTTTTCAAAAGGACCGTAGAGATCGGCAGTATCCAAAAAGTTGCCGCCCAGTGCTAAGGATCGATGGATGGTCGCAATGGATTCTTTTTCGTCGGCCTTGCCGTAAATATCGCCGGTGGACGCAAAACTGCTCATCCCCATACAGCCGAGCCCTATCATTGGAATTTCGAGCCCTTGGCTGCCTAGTTTTCTTGTTTTCATTTGCTGCTTTTTTTTGTTACTCAAAATTACGGTGCAAGACCCGTTGGCCACTTACCCCAATTACAGAATAATGTAACCGAATTACGGATCGTAAGGCATACTTGCCCGTATACCTTTTCGTACATGCTCCGGTGATCAGAGCAACTAAGGGATCTCGTTGATGGATAGGCAGAGCCAGGCGACCGCACCGCAACGAATGTCGGCACAGCGATGACGAATTGTAAACGGCTGCAGGTAAATATTAAATCGCTGAACAAATCGATCATAAAAACGCTTAAATTACATCAAAATTGAGCGCATGATAGGCTTCAATGGATAATTTAAATAATCATGATGAGAAAATATTGTTGTATACTGCTTCTTCTAGCGGCGGTAGTAGGAAATGTACAGGCGCAAATAGTAACGACTAAACTGCTCCCGCAGCGCATACCCGCAGGGTTTGACCGTGTGAAGGAAGCGGTTTCCGACATATCCGGCAGGAACGGAGATAGCAAAATACAGGTCACACCGCTTGCAGCAACCGATACGACGGCTACCTTTGAAATTGAAGAACAGGGTTTAAGTATCGAAACTGTGGTGGACGACGAAAAGAAGTTTAATAAACTAGTCGCTGAAGCGGCAAAGGACGTTTCGAAACCGAGTATTCATATCTTGCATACCTATACGTTAAAGGATAAAAAATTGAAAGTGCCACCGCCAAGAAAGATTTTCTTCTCTCCGGAGTACGGGGTAACCTGGACGTTGACCCTAAAAAAAATAGCAGACAAGGAAACGGAGCTCGTACTTAACTATAAATCGATAGCGCCCGCATTTGCCAAGAAGATTGAGCTTGAATTTGAAAGTGATACCTATTACAACAATAAGATCGTTAAAATTGCTGTCGATGATATCCGGATGCGTCATCTGATCCGTGAAATTTTAATCGATCAAATGCATGTCGACCGGGATTACCCTGCACCGACATATCCGGCGTCTAACTAAAAGGATTTGCTCAGCAATTTGCTAGCTAAAATAATGGCCGAACCCCGGGTTCGGCTTTTTGTGTATAGGCTATTTTACATTGGAACACGACCCACTTCGCTCGTGGCAGTGGCTAATTAAGAGGGTCGTCAAAGCCCGATAAAGGTGCCAACTTTTGTAGGAATTCATCTGTTATAAAAATTGTAATACTAATAATATTATAAATTTGTACCTTTACCGCGGTTCATGAGGGCCGCTAACTTTATTCAACTGTATGATTAACTTGTATGGTGCGGATTCTACTTTTACAGTATCCCAAAAACATCTCGCTCAGGCGCTTGAACAAGCTCGTATGGGCTTTTGGGAAGTAAGCTTGGTAGAAAAAAATTATATGTCTTGCACGGATCAGTGCAAAAGAAATTTTGGGTGGGACACGACGAAGGAGTTTAGTTACAGTGATATGCTGGGCTGTATCGTAGAAGAAGACCTAGAAGCGATGCAAGATTGCGTGGCCCGGTCTATTGAACTCCAAATTCCCTATAACGCGCAGTACCGCGTACGTCATAGCGATAATAGCATACATTGGATTGAGGCGCGTGGATGGGTCACTTATGACGAGGCCGGTTATCCGCAGGTCATATCGGGAACAACGCTTGATATTACCGAAAAGAAAGAACTGGAAATTTTGCGCGACGAAATGTTGAGCATTGCCATGCATGAAATCAAGACTCCGCTGTCATCTGTGAAAGGAACACTGCAGATGCTGGAAAGGAAATTGGAAGTACAAGATGATACGCTATCCAATAAATTGATTCACAATGCGCTTAAAGCCACCGAGCGTATCAACCGATTGCTCAATGAAATGGTTGCACCTGTGATGGTTATGGCCAGAGGCATTACATTGGATAAGACCGAAATAAACCTATCACAACTCATCCTTGAAATAAGCCAAAACGCTGGACTGGTGTTCCCTGAAAGTCATATACAAGTGCATATACCTGAACAGGATGTCTTTCTGCAGGCTGACGGATATCGTATTGGACAGGTCATCACCAACCTGATCAATAATGCGATTAAGTATAGCGACGGAAAATCGCCCGTGCATATCAAGGCGGTAGCCCTTCGGGATGAAGTATCCATCGTGGTGAGTGATCTGGGGATGGGCATAAAATCAGAAGATCGGAAAAAAGTATTTGAGAAGTTTTATCGGGCCAATCGTGAGGGGCATATCGAAGGACTTGGTATTGGATTGTTTCTATGCGCCGATATCATATTGCGGCACGGTGGCCAGATCAAGATTCTTGAAAAGGAGGGACCGGGTACCGATATCTCTTTTACGCTCCCTTATAACAAGTAGGTCATCGGCTCTTCAATAGAGACATCCGCTAACATGCACCAGACTTTTGATGGGCAATGAAGCTTTATAAAACGACTTTAACGTGGCGTTTAAAGACTGTATGTCTATTTTCATTTATTTAAAACTATTGTTGTTGAATGCAAGTTCTGATTTAAATGAACGGAAAAAGGACTTCCTTTTTCTGTTCATTTAAAGATGGAAAAAGATGAAAAGAAAAATAATAGTTTGCGATGAGAGCTCAATGGTATTGGAGGCTCTTTTATTGGTTTTAACGGATAAGTATGAGGTGTATACCATTTCCCAATCAAAAAAGCTGATAGGTGCAGTTGAAAGCATTCATCCCGATATCGTGCTCATGAGCGCAGAAATGCATTGGCAGTTTGACGGTAATCTAATCTTGCAAAGTCTTTTTTCTAAAACCTTCAAAACTATTCCGGTGATCATGATGTCTGCCAATCTGGCGGATAGTGAGTCGGCAAAGGCATGGGGTGCGGATAGCTTTTTACCAAAACCTTTGGACTTAAATGAGCTATACTATCAGCTCGAGAAATGTACAAAAATGACATGTCGCTCGACAGCTTGATCAGCATGTAATGAAAGTGCTGTGGTCGATTTGCCGACATGAAAAACGATGCAGTATAGTGGCAGAATTAAAAAGCATGGGGTATGGTAAACCAAAAATTACTACCTTCGCCCGGTGTGCTATCCACTCCGATTTCACCGCCATGCCGACGCACGATTTCAGCAGAAATATACAGCCCCAATCCGAGGCCAGAGTATTTTTTTCCGTCAGGATAGACCCGGTAATAGCGTTCGAAAATTTGATGCTGTAGTTCGGGGGCAATACCTTCGCCATAATCTCGAACGTGGATTTTCACATCGTCGGCTTTCTTTTCGATCCGCACATCAATTTTATAGGATTCGGGCGCATATTTGATCGCATTATTGATGAGGTTGGAAACGACTTGTTCGATACGCTGCTCATCGGCATTGATCACAGCGTCAAGATCGCCGATCAAATTGAGCTGATGCTTGCCGATAATATTGATATCCTGGAAGCAGGAGCGGATCACTTTAGCCGCTGAAATAGGTGTTTTATTCAGTTTTAATTGCCCCAAACTGATGCGGTGCATATTGAGCAGATCATCGACCAGTGCTGTTATTTTTTTGACACTGACGCCCGACATGTCAATCAGTTTGCTGATGGTAACATCTGCCGATTTATCCTTGAGCATCTCCAGCATCTGTATTGTGCCCCGTAAACTGGTAATGGGAGTTTTGAGCTCATGGCTGGCGATACTGAGAAAATCCTCTTTCTGGGCTTCGTAATTTTTGCGTTTGGTGACATCTACGGTGACGCCGATGAGGTCCAAGGGTTTCCCTTCGGCATCATAACGGGTTAGCCCCGAAGAATTGATCCAATGTAGCGAGCCATCGGGCCAACACGTAAGATATTCGGCCTGATAGGTTATATTCTTAGCAATAGCTTCCTGAACTTTTTGCTCTACCGCCTCACGATGCTCGGGCACAATGGCTTGTATAAAGTCTTTAAATTGAAAGTCTCCTGTTGGGGGAAGACCGAAATGGCTTTTGCAGGTGGCTGATGCATTGTTTTTCCAGTTTTGAATATCGAGGTGGTAGGTTCCCAATTCTCCCGCTTTCAATGCGATTTCCAATTGCTGGTTGAGTGCTTCAAGATGTTCTTTCTGAAGGATACGATCGGTCACCCTATTGGCAATTACAATGATTGATTCCGTTTTTCCATCCTCGCCACTTAAGGGTTCATAGATAAAGTCAAAATACTGTTGAGATAGTACGCCGTCATATTCAAGCATGACAGGCGCGGTATCACCAATATAGGTTTCCCCACTGGTAAACACGTTATAAAGAATATCGAGATAAGGCTGATCTTGCAGCTCTGGCAATGCAGTGGCCAGCGGATGCCCGATGACAGCGGTGGTTTTGCCCCAGATTTTGAGCACCATATCATTGGCCACTTCAATCGTCAATTCGCGGCCTGTTAGAATGGCGAAAGCAATCGGAGCCTTGGTAATAAATGATTTTAAACGCTGCTCGCTCTTTTTCAGATTCTTATTGAGCAATAGCGTGATGTCATAGGATTTATACAACTTGCTGTTGGTGAGCGTGAGCTGCTCGTTTGTAGCCTCCAGCTCGCTGTTGAGGTCGAGCAGCCGCTGCTGCATATTGGCTAGGTTGATATTGGTGGAAGCCACTTCTTGGACGTTTTCAATGGCTGCATAACGTAAAGCGACCTGATCCATTGCAGTACGGGCAAAGGACGCCAGCATGCGCTCTTCGGCGGCACTAAATTCGCGACATTGATAATCAGCAATACTGAATGTACCGATATGAAATCCATCGGAAGTGATCAATGGGGCAGCAGCATAGAAGCGCAGTCGATGTACCCCGCCAAAATTAGCTTCCGTGCTGACCCACACCTTGCCTTGTTGGATGATGTGCGATAGAAGGCTATCCGTACGGCTAATCTGTATCGGATCGATGCCGATAGCTGACTTAACAAAGATCCGTTCTGCGTCAACAAAGGAGAGTAATAGTACCGGCGTCCGAAAAACCTGTGCCGCTATTTCCAACAGGCCATCAAAAATTTTTTCGGAAGGGCTATCCATAATTTCGTAACGCTGCAGTGCGGCAATCCTTTCAATTTCCCTACGTGGTGTGGCCGCTTCGCTGAATACATCTTCTGTCATATGACCGGATTATCTTTACGTAAAGATAACCCAATCTTGGCAGATATACTACGCCGATGCAATAAAATTAATTTTTGTATAATAAAGCTGTTCGGAGTCGTCAGTTAGCTGTGCTGGCTCATTAATGAACATGGTTTAATACCTCAACCTCCTGAAATGTGAAACCTACGCGTATGGCTTTCAAACCGATCAGCCCCTGTAGGTCTTCCACCTCAAACTGTTCGATATCAGCCTCGAGCAGGCCTTTGTGCTGAAGCAGTTTTATATAGCCCAGGTATTCGGTTTCTTCGTGAATGGTGGAATAGACTATGACCAGTTTTCCTTTTTGGGTAATGCGCTCCGATTTTCCTTTAATCTTTGCTTTGTCGATGCGTTTCTTGGCAATTTCATACCGTACATTGTAGGAACCGTCGATATCAAACTGTTTTTCGTCCATCCGGAAACGGATGGAAATAGGTGTTGCAAAGACAAGCACTAGCGAGGTCACCTCCAGTTGATGCGGCAGTGAGGGCTGCAGCAACTTAAATTCGTGTTCCATTGCGCACATGACCTGCAGCTGCCATAAGCGTAAGTTGCGCAGGTAATACAGCTCAAAGTTGCGGTCGGGCGCAATGGATGCACCAATATACATATTGTGTTCGATACCATCCGTTTTGTAGCGTTCGTAATAATGGGGGAAATATTCTTGGGCTTCGACCTGTTTTTCGTCCAACACGGCCACGAGCTTTTTATTGATGAGGGTGATGGAACTGTCATAATCGCGACGCGCCTCATAAAAACCGCCGATTGCGGGGTTGATACGTTCAAAATACCGGTCAATTGCATCGACAATGTGGGCATCTCGGGTGCTTTTACGGAAATTCTCCAGTATAGGATGGATGTCAGCATGAAAATAATCGAGCATCTGTTGTTCGGTATCCGTCAGCAACGCATGCTGAAGTGCCGCCAGGTTTCTTTCCAGATCGAAAATCTTCTGCTCAAACAAGGGTAATTTTTGTGTTTGATTGACGGCTGTGAATAGGGTGATCAGTTCGCTGTTTTGGTTGAACAGATCCTGCCGTATAGCTTGGTTGCGCGATTCTGATGAACCCTGTACGTCGATCTGTCCGTAAAGCGGATAGACATGATCGAAGACAATCTCCTGCAGGGCATAGTCTTTTCCGAAAGCGCGGTCGTTCAGAAAGTGGACAGCTTCTTCCTGAAACCGCCATTTGACACTCGGGTGGATGGAGGTGTATTCCTTTTGGATCACTGCCTCGATCTGATTTTCTGTCTCGGAAAATGCTTTGGACACTTTATCTTTAATAAAAGGCAGAATAAAGTTGAGCTTGTTGGCATTGACAGAATTGAGTTCGCGTACCCGCGACGATGACATCTCCAGCAGACCCAAAACTTTGCCGCCTTCGATAAGGGGCACAAAAATAAAGCTCTTGACCTGCTGCTGCTTCAGCTTATTGATAAAATAGGCCTGTTTCGGATCAGTGATGGGCATCTTGTCGATATCGGGCACGACAAGATATTCATCTTTTGTCAGCAGGCTCTCGAGGGTGTCGCTGCAGAGCATCTCTTCACACTCGGTGATCGTGGAATCGTAGAGCAGATGGCTGTAAAGCTGTTTTTCGACAATCCGTAAGTTGTATTCGTTTCGGACCTTTTCAAATGAGGTGAGACCGATGCGCAGATCGCTAATTTTGTAGATAGACCTAAAAATATTTTCAATTTCTGCCAGCTGGATTGCGCTTTTCTCGCGGAGTAGATTACTCTTGAAGCTCGATACCGCATTTTCAATGGTGGCATCAAAAAGGGTCATTATGGCAAAGCCTTTTAAGATCCAGCTCCGTTCGGGGAATTTGGATTTCCATAAGGCAATATCCGAAAAATTGTCGATCAATTCAACAATATCTTCTTCTGAAAGATGCACAGTGCGTTCAGTGGGGATAATATCCATAAAATCGGCATTGAACAATACGCGGTAATGATGGATAATATTATTTTTATCTGGAATATCCAAAAATTGGGGCGCATCCATAGCATCTACCTTAAAGCCATAATACTGGCTGATGATGACGCAGCAATTGAGAATATAATAGGTGTCGGCAGAGATGTCGCGAAGACTGAATTCATAGTGATCGCCAGCATCGCTTAAGATTTTTTCGAGTCTTGCGGTGTGATTGAACGTGTAGAGATGAAAGGGAATCGTAACGGCCTTGATCTCATTGTGTGTTAGTGAGCTCGGGAACAGGTCTGCCAGCAGCACCCTGATGATGGGCTCGTAGCGCAACAGATCGTCAGCTTTCTCCACACCTTCGATTAGTTGGGGATATTTCTTGATTTCGTCCAGTAACGAGCGCGCGTAAGCGGCCTGAAAATCGATCGGCGATAAGGCGGCTTTTTCAAAGGCGGGTATAATCTTGTGAAAAGCGATCAGGGTTTTGAACGGACTGGAATCAAAGGCGAAATTAAACTGCATAATGGTTGTTCCCGACTAAATTAGATTATTGCTGGAAGATGTACAAAAATAAAAAATAATCGGCGATTGCAGAACGGATTTTAAATACATTTTTCCGTTTTTACGGAAGGATGTCATATCGGCTCCGTCCACTGCTGTCTAGCTATAGGTTAATAATCGTAAAAGCACCAAACTGTATGGTCATGCGCTTGTTCTATACACAAAAGACGCAAGCAAGCGGAATCAGATCGCACAGAAGGAATAGGGGGTTGCTTAAAGCAGCGATTAACTTGAGCTCAGCGATTGGGAAACGCAGGCAGAGGTCAGAAGGCTGGCAACAGCAATAAGGATATGACAACGCATATGAAAATTAAAAACTAATACCATGGAAGAGAGAACTACATTTACGGGGATTCCCGTGACCAACGACGAAGGAATAGAAAAGTATTTTGATTTTGAAGTAGGTCGGGAGGAAGGCCAAAACGAATATGCACGCATTACAATGGATGGATGCCAGCTCATCTTAGATGAACAACTGGCTTATCTCAGCGGTGATCTGCCGGAAGAATGGCACAGGCCAGCGATCGATAAACTACTCTTTTTATTGTCGGTAGACCGTAATAGTGATGATAGCGCACAGGCGTAATAGGTGGAAATAAGGTCGTATACAGCGAATCGTCTCAATAGGCTACTGGATCGAAGGGACAATGGGTAGGCTTGACGTGTTGGATGGTGCGGAGAAACAGTCTATGGAGTATAAACAAAAAAAGCTCATCGTATGATGAGCTTTTTTTGTACCTAGGGCGGGAATCGAACCCGCACTCCCTTAACGGGAACAGGATTTTAAGTCCTGCGTGTCTACCAGTTCCACCACCTAGGCAGGTGAGCGAAAAACGAGATTCGAACTCGCGACCCCAACCTTGGCAAGGTTGTGCTCTACCAGCTGAGCTATTTTCGCATTGGAATTATTATTCTTTCAATCGGTCAGAACCTTGCGTTCTTCCTTTTCGGTGGTGCCAGCTGGATTCGAACCAGCGACACAAGGATTTTCAGTCCTTTGCTCTACCAACTGAGCTATGGCACCTTTTCAACGTGAGCTGTTTGCCTTATTGATGATGCAAATATAGACGGATTATTTGAATTACGAAAGCGAAAAGCGCTTTTTTTTACGTTTAAACGCCAACCTGCTGATTTTTAAGTAAAAAAAAATAAGGGGCTATCCGTATGGAATAGCCCCTGTATAGTTTGTTGATGCTGTTGATTACGACAATTTGCCAACTTCTAAGACCAAATCAACAATTTTGTTTGAATAACCCCACTCGTTATCGTACCAAGATACCACTTTAACGAAGTTGTCATTCAATGAAATTCCAGCTTTCGCATCGAAGATTGATGTACGTGCATCACCTAAGAAATCTGAAGAAACAACTTCGTCTTCAGTATAACCCAAGATACCTTTCAATTCACCTTCAGAAGCTTCTTTCATCGCTGCCTTGATGTCTTCGTAGGAAGCACCTTTGTTTAAACGTACTGTCAAGTCAACAACTGAAACGTCTGCTGTAGGAACGCGCAATGACATACCTGTCAATTTACCTTTCAATTCAGGAAGAACCAAACCTACTGCTTTAGCAGCACCTGTAGATGAAGGGATGATGTTTTGGTATGCACCACGGCCACCTCTCCAGTCTTTTACTGAAGGACCATCCACTGTTTTTTGTGTTGCAGTTACGGCGTGAACTGTAGTCATCAAACCTTCAACGATACCAAATTTATCATTCAATACTTTAGCGATAGGCGCTAAACAGTTTGTTGTACATGAAGCGTTCGAAACGATATTTTGATCAGCTTTCAATTCTTTGTGGTTTACACCCATTACGAAAGTAGGGGTATCGTCTTTTGCTGGAGCAGACATTACCACTTTCTTAGCACCTGCATCGATATGTTTTTGAGCCAACTCTTGTGTCAAGAAGAAGCCTGTAGATTCGATGATCACTTCAGCACCTACTTCATCCCATTTCAAGTTTGCTGGATCTTTCTCAGCTGTAACGCGAATAGTTTTTCCGTTAACAACCAAATTACCGTCTTTTACTTCTACAGAACCGTCAAATTTGCCATGTGTTGAATCATATTTCAACATATAAGCCATATAGTCTGGTTCAACTAAGTCATTGATACCAACAATTTCAATTTCTGGACGATTGATTGCTGCTCTGAATGCTAAACGACCAATACGGCCAAATCCGTTAATTCCAATTTTCATATTCTTAATTTTTATTGATATAATATTTAATTAAATTGTGTATTGGTTCCTTGACTACAGTTCCAATACTGATATTAAATTCTTCTGTGGCAACTTCCCGGAGGAGGTTCTCATAATTGAACGCAACCGAACCGGTAAAGTTTACGTCACTGTCGGGATATTCTTTCATTAGCGGCTTGATGTAAGTTTTAATAAACGTACGAAGCCCGTTTTTAACCAGCTGATTGATGAATAAATGATCTTTGTTGTCAAGTACAAAATCGGTAAAGGAATTCAGAAAATTTGTCGGTTGAGGTGCAAAATAAACCCGTTCCAAAATCATTTTCTTATCAATATTAAATTGTCTTTCCAATTTGTCCCGAAGATCAATAGGGAGAGATTCTGTCATATAATGTTTGAGCAGCTGCTGGCTATTCCAATTTGTCGCTCCCTCATCGGCTAGGATGTAGCCTAGACCATAGTTATTATCAATGATTTTTTTCCCTGTATAATAAGCTGCATTCGATCCACTTCCTATAATCCCAATGATGCCTCTTTCGTCGCCAAACGTAGAAATCGCCGAAGCGATTACATCATGGTCTACCCGCACACGAGCGTTGACAAAAAAACGTTCCAAGACATTCTTTATTTTATCTTTGCGCTCCTTGGACGATGACCCCGCACCAAAAAAATAAATCCGCTTTATTTTCTCGGCGTTGTTGATCAGATTGGTGTTCTTGTGCAGGTGCTGTAGTATGGAACGCTCATCTTGAAGATAGGGATTGATCCCGTTCATGCGAAAACCAGTGGTTATACGGCCTTTATCGGCCAATCTCCAGTCCGAAAATCGCGATCCACTATATACTACTGCTATCATGTCTGTTCAATTTATGATTATAAAATCTCAGCCATTTCCAATAAATCAGGGCTAAGTTTGATTTCCTTATTGCTGATTGCTTCTTCAATTGGAGTTGTTTGGATTTCATTGCCACGCAGACCTACAGTTATTCGTGTATTTCCTGCCAATAATTCATTGACAGCAGCAAAGCCCAATCGACTAGCAAGCACGCGGTCGAAACTCGTTGGAGAACCACCTCGTTGCAAATGCCCTAATATACTAACTTTCGTGTCGTAATGATCAAACTTTTCTTTTACTTTTTTCGCTACATAATATGCTCCACCGTTTTGGTCGCCCTCAGCAACAATAACGATAGAGGATGATTTCTTCTTAATAGCCCCATCTTCCAGGTGGCGGATCAAATCGTCAATAGCCGTTTCTTTTTCAGGAAGTAAAATAGCTTCGGCTCCGCCTGCAATACCGGCATTTAAAGCGATACAGCCTGAGTCTCTACCCATTACTTCCACAAAGAAAAGACGCTCATGCGAAGCTGCCGTATCTCTGATTTTATCAATTGCTTCAATAACGGTATTATTGGCCGTATCGTACCCAATGGTATAATCTGAACCATACAAATCGTTGTCTATCGTTCCCGGTATTCCTACTACGGGAATGTCGAATTCTTTGGAAAAAAAGTTTGCACCGGTAAAGGATCCATCACCGCCGATTACCACCAAAGCGTCAACACCGGCAGCTTTTAGATTATCGTAGCCTTTTTGACGGCCTTCTGGTGTTTTGAACTCCATGCAACGCGCCGTTTTCAATATTGTACCGCCACGTTGGATGATATTACTGACCGAACGTGTATCCATTTCTATAAAATTGGCATCGATCAGGCCTTGATAACCTTGGTAAATACCAGTAACTTCTAATCCCTTATGTAATGCTGTACGAACTACAGCACGTATACAGGCATTCATGCCAGGAGCATCACCTCCGGATGTTAAAACGCCTATTTTTTTAATTTCTTTTATCACACGCAATATTTTAGGTGATACGAATATAAGATTTTTATAGTGTATATTCTACACTTTGAATAAATTTTTCAATATTTTTTTGCGCATCACGTTTAGGAAGCGTATAATTGTTACAGATAACCCGATGATTAGTAACCGCTAAATTTAGCTCAGTATATTGCACATAAATAGATTTAGAAGTTTTGTATAGTAATTTTACCGTAGACTGTGTCATATTAGGCTTTCACGAAGGAGAATTAAAAGTTCTTCTGGCCGAAAGAAATGAATATCCTTTTAAGGATTGGTGGGCATTGCCAGGCTTTTTCGTGGATAACGATGAAGAGATGGAAGATGCCGTAAAGCGGATTTTGTATGAAAATACAGGTTTGAAAGACGTCTTTATGGATCAGCTCCATTCCTTTGCCGGTTTAAAAAGGCATCCAAAGGGAAGAATTTTGACCGTGGCTTATTACGCCCTCATTCAATTGGACAGTACCAAACTGAAAACTAAGCCTGTTACAAATTACATGAAACAGGCCAAATGGTTTCCTGTTCGTAATGTACCCGAACTGGCCTTTGACCACAAGCAGATTTTGGATCTCTGTCTGGAAAGATTGCAGCGTCGCCTCGCTTATAAGCCTATCGCTTTTGAATTGCTTCCCGAAAAATTTACCCTTACCCAATTACAGCTGGTCTATGAGGGAATATTGAATAAACAACTCGATAAACGCAATTTTAGAAAGAAAATGCAAAACTATGGGTTTCTAAAAGAACTCGATGAGGTACAGACCGGTGTGGCGTATCGCGCAGCAAGACTCTATAAATTGGACAAAAGGAAGTTTCTAAAACATTTTCAGAACACGGTCGCATTCTGATTGTGTGATTTATCCTAATAAAGGCAAACTTATAAAGTTTGCCTTTTTTGTTGTCAGCTCAATATCAAAATTATTACAATTTCAAAATTTATTTTGTACGGCATGTTACTTTTTATATTTTTGAACAATTTCTGATAAAAGTCAGAAAGTTGAAAGGAGTTTTTTGAAGAATGGAAGATAGAAAAGATCAAATCATCGAGGCGGCGATACGGCGCTTTATGCATTACGGTTTTAGTAAGACTACGATGAATGAAATTGCGGAGGATATAAAAATTACTAAAGCGAATTTGTATTACTATTATTCGGAAAAGAATGCACTTATACGCGACGTAATTGTGCGTTTAACAGATGAATATAGGGAAGAGGAGGAAAAGGTGGCCGATGCACATGAAGGTACTACGTACGAACTGATCATCAAGATTTTGGAGCTGCGTGATGCATTTGTACGGAAATACTATATGTTGCACATGAACGAAAATCTGGAATGGATAAAGGGGCTTTCTATGCAGGATTTTTTTCAGTGCCTGCATGACCGCGATGTAAAAGCGTTATTTGAGATTTTGCAGGTAGGTGCCGAAAAGGGGGAAATCGACGGTGAGGAACTCTATAAGACCGCTGAAATCTATGTGGAATTGATGAAGAGTCTCTCGCTGATGTGCAATATTTCGGATATCATTTCGGGCATACCAAACCAGGACCGTTTTGATGAAGTATTACAAAAGCAAAAGTTGGCTACCAAGCTTTTTTTTAATGGTATAGGTAAAAAGTAGATATAAAATTAGGATAAACAAATTAGGAATGAAAACAATCAGAATACTAGCCAGCCTTTTATTAGGTACGATGGTTTTCCAAAGTCATGCACAACAACAGTTAACCTTAAGTGACGCCATTAAATTTGCGTTGCAAAATAAGGCTGATGCAAAAAAGGCAGGTCTTGATATTGCAAATGCTGAGCACAAAATTGCGGAAGTTAAATCGGGAGCATTGCCGCAGGTGAATTTTAACGGTGGAATTACCTACAATCCAATGATCCAAAAAGTTGCTTTACCGGGGGAAATTGTCGGTCAGCCGGGAACAACTGTGATGGCCGCTTTTGGACAAAAATGGCAATCTACCAATACCATCAGTTTAAACCAACAGCTGTTTAACCAGACGGTATTTACGGGACTGAAAGCTGCAAAAACGACTCGCGAATTTTATGTGATCAATAAGACCTTGACGGATGAGCAACTGATCGAGAAAGTGGCTAATAGTTATTATGATGTTTACCAGTCCAAACTGCAGTTAAAAACCGTGGACAATAACCTGGAAAGTACCACCAAAACACGGGATGTTATTGAAGGGTTGGTTAAAAACGGATTGGCGAAAAAAATTGACCTGGATCGTACCAATGTTGCCGTGACAAACCTGAAAGCTTCTAGGCAACAACTTATTAATGCGGTGGAACTGAAAGAAAATGCATTGAAATTTGTTATCGGCATGTCCATGTCCGAGCAGATTACCATGCCGACTTCAACATTTGAAACCGTAGCACTGGATGCGATATATGATCCGCTTGATGTGTCGAATAGGACAGAAATCCAGGTGCTTTCAAAACAGAATGAATTGCTTGAACTAAATAAAAAGGCAGAAATCTCCAAATATTATCCGACGCTGTCGTTGACCGCTAACTACGGACGACAAGGACTGGGGCCTGTATTCCCGATATTTTCTAAGGCACAGGGCGTAAATTGGTCTGGCTTTTCTGGCATCGGACTTAACCTTACCGTTCCTATTTTCAATGGTTTCCTCACGCGATCGAAAGTTCGTCAGGCGCAGATTGATATTGATAAATTGCAGATCGATATTGCCGATACGAAGCTAGCATTGAATATGGCTGCTGAGAATTCGCGGGTTCAGATCAAAAACTCGTTATTGACTATCGAGTCGAACCGTAAAAATGTGGATCTGGCAAAATCAGTATTGGATGATACCAACAACAATTATAAAAATGGCCTAGCGACATTGACTGATCTGCTGGATGCCGAAAATGCGTATGCAGATGCGCAAAATAATTTAAATACTTCTTTGCTGGATTATAAAATCGCTGAGGTTCAGCTGATCAAAGCGAATGGAAAACTTAAATCATTGATTAACGAATAATTGACTAATACAATATGAAACGCGGAATTATTACCCTACTTATTATTGCTGCTGGTTTAGCAGGAATATTTTTTGTGTTAAATAAGAATAAAAAGAAAAATGAGGCCGAAACAGCGGAGGTTGCCAAGAAAAATGCAGCAATCGCCGTACGTATCGATACAGCGAAAGTGTCGTCCATGGATTTACGCTATACCGCAAATGGCACCTTCTCTCCAAAACAGGAAGTGACCGTTTCGGCTCAAACTGCCGGCAGAGTAGTCAGAGTATTGGTGGATGAAGGTTCCCGCGTGAGCGCCGGACAGACTTTAGCGATCATTGAAGGCGATAAACTGAATGTAAACGTAGCCAATGCGCAAGCCGCATTTACCAATGCGCAGGCTGATCTGCAACGCTTTGAAAGTGCTTACTCGACCGGAGGTGTAACCAAACAGCAGTTGGATCAGGTGAAATTGCAGTTCGAAAATGCCAAGAATAATTTAAAAGCATCTAAATTGAATGCCGGCGATGTGACCATCAAAACGTCAGTATCGGGAATCGTCAATGCACGTAAGATTGAACCGGGTACCTACCTGAATATTGGCGCTCCAGCCTTTGATATTGTCAATGTAGCCACCTTGAAATTGCGCGTTAACGTCGACGAAAAGAACGTTGCGACGTTAAAGATCGGTCAGTCTGTTGACGTGAGTGCAAGTGTTTATGCAGATCAGCGCTTTACAGGAAAGATAACGTTTATTGCCCCCAAATCGGACGGTAGCTTAAATTTTCCAGTAGAGATAGAGGTCAATAATGCATCAAACAAATTGCGTGCAGGTATGTACGGTACAGCAATCTTTGGTGAGGGTGTTGCCACCAATACCTTAATCGTGCCGCGCAATGCTTTTGTAGGTAGTGTGAGTGACAATAAGATTTTTGTGCTCAAAAATGGTAAAGCAATTGAAACAACGGTCAAATCGGGTAGAAACTTTGGTGATTACATCGAGATTTTAGGTGGTTTGCAAGATGGTGATCAGGTAATTGTATCGGGTCAGATCAATTTATTTGACCAAAGCCCTGTAGAAATTATTAAATAGAGGATACTGTAATCAATAGCTGATGAAACGCTGTCTTTGCACGGCTATTTAAAATAAAATATTCTAATGAAAATTACCGAAATATCGATAAAACGCCCCAGTATCATTATCGTATTATTTATAATACTGACATTGGGTGGGTTGTTTTCTTATACGCAATTGGGCTACGAACTGGTCCCTAAGTTTGAAATCAACGTAATCACGGTACAAACAATCTATCCGGGGGCATCGCCTGCGGAAGTGGAAAGTTCGGTCACCAAGAAAATAGAAGATGCAATTTCTTCGTTGGAAAGTATTAAAAAGGTGGAGTCGACCTCGCTCGAAGGGGTTTCGATTGTGATGGTTACCCTGAATAACGGTGCAGATGTCAACTTCCTCCTTACAGACGCCCAACGAAAAATCAACGCTGTCGTCAACGATTTGCCGGACGATGTGAAGACGCCTTCGCTCTCCAAATTCTCGTTTGATGATGTGGCAATCATGAGTCTGGCCGTCACATCCAACTTGTCAGAGAAAGAGCTTTACGACTTATTGGACAATAAAATTCAACCGGTTTTTGCACGGATCAATGGGGTAGCCAAGGTTGACATGATCGGTGGGGAGGAACGCGAAATACAGATTTCCGTAGATCCGAAAAAAATTGAAGGTTATGGACTGACAATTTCTCAGGTGCAACAGACTATTGCATCGTCCAACCTGGATTTTCCTACAGGTAACGTCAGTACCCGCGACAACCGTACAACGATTCGTCTTGCAGGTAAAGTAACCTCTATCGAAGAGTTGCGCAATCTGCCTATCACTACACCTGCAGGCGTGCAGATTTATCTGCGCGATATCGCCGATGTGCAGGATGGTATCAAAGAGATTGAAAAGGTGGCACGTTTGGACCGCCAAAACACGATATTGCTACAGGTATTTAAACAGTCTGATGCGAATGCCGTGGCTGTGTCTGAGGCCGTAAAGAAAGTTATCGCTGTACATGATAAAGATGGAAAAGTTATTAGTGGGGTAGAGAAGGATTATGCGGCGCAGAATATTAAAATTCTGGTGGCTAATGACTCTTCTGATTTTACCTTAAATGCGGCTGATAACGTTATCCACGATTTGATGATCGCCATTGCTTTGGTGGGTTTTATCATGCTGTTCTTCCTGCAAAGTTTGCGTAATGCTGCCATTACCATGGTTGCGATCCCGCTCTCCTTGATTGCGACTTTTATCGGTTTGCTACTGATGGGGTATACCTTAAACCTCATGTCCTTACTGGGACTGTCATTGGTGGTAGGTATCTTGGTGGATGATGCGATCGTGGTGATCGAAAATATTCACCGCCATATGGAGATGGGAAAAAATAAAGTACGCGCAGCGTATGATGGGGCGTCTGAAATTGGATTTACGGTAACGGCAATCACCTTGGTCATTGTCGTCGTGTTCCTTCCAATCGCCATGTCAACGGGATTGGTGGCCAATATCCTTGCACAGTTCTGTGTGACTGTCATCATCTCGACGCTATTGTCCTTATTGGTATCCTTTACGGTCGTACCTTGGTTGTATTCACGCTTCGGTAAATTGGAGCATCTGAGCAAGAAGTCGCTGTTTGGTCGTGTTATCCATGGTTTTGAAAGTGGATTGAACAGCTTTACACATTGGGTTGCCGGTTTGTTAACCTGGTCATTGAAGAATGTCAAAACCAAATTAGCCACCTTAGGTTTGGCAATCGGTTTACTTATTGCATCATTTGCACTCGTGGTTAAAGGTTATATCGGTTCGGATTTCTTTCCGAGTGTAGACCGAAAAGAATTTTTTATCCAGCTGGAACTCGATAAAGATGCTTCTTTGGAAAAGACGAACTTGTTAACGCAGAAAGCCGAGGCATATATCACGGCGAAGCCAGACGTCAAGGAAATCATTACCACAGTAGGTCAGTCCTCAGACGGAATGGCGTCGACAACAGGCTCACGTTATAAATCGGAGATCCATGTGATTCTCGACAAGGAAAATTTTGAAGGCAACTCGCAGGTGTATTCAGCAACATTAAAACGCGAACTGGAAAATAAGCTGATCGGTGCCAAGATCAAAACTGTAAACGTGGGTATCATGGGAGCGGAACAAGCGCCATTGAAATTGACCATCATTGGTGCCTCGGTCGAAGATGCGCAGGAATTTGCTGAGAAAGCAGCAGATCTATTGCGGAAAATTCCTGGATCTGCAGGGGTTAAGTTGACTTCCGAAGCCGGTAATCCGGAGATCAATGTGAAGATAGACCGCGATAAAATGACTTCGTTGGGATTGAACGTATCTACCGTAGGTATGACCATGCAGACAGCATTCTCCGGTAATACGGATAATAAATATAGAGCGGGGGATAACGAGTATGACATCAATATACGCTATAACGAAAGTGGTCGTGCAACGATCGACAACGTGCGTGCCCTTAAATTTATCAACAATCAAGGCGCTTCCATTTCATTGGATCAATTTGCTGAAGTGACTTATGGCTCGGGACCTACTTTGCTAGAACGACGCGACAAATCGCCAGCCGTATCTATTCAGGGGCAGGCCATCGGTAGACCGATGGGTACTGTCGCTCAGGAGTGGCAGGCGCAGTTTGAGAAATTGCCGCGTAAACCCGGAATTGTATTTGTATGGGGTGGTAATATGGAAAACCAAAGTGAAGGTTTCGGTACATTGGGAATCGCTTTGTTAGCATCTATCATCTTAGTATACCTCGTTATGGTCGCATTGTACGACAGTTTTATCACACCTTTTGTTGTGTTATTTTCGATTCCATTGTCGTTTATTGGTGCATTGTTGTTCCTGGCATTAGGAAATCAGACTTTGAACATCTTTACCATTTTGGGTATTATCATGTTGATTGGTCTAGTTGCTAAAAATGCGATCATGCTGGTCGATTTTGCAAACCACCGTAAGGAAGCCGGCGATAATACACACGACGCTTTGGTCGCTGCCAACCACGCGCGACTTCGCCCGATCCTGATGACTACAATTGCGATGGTTTTCGGTATGATCCCTATTGCGATCGCTACTGGAGATGGAGCAGATATGAACAGGGGGCTCGCTATTGTTATCATCGGGGGTCTGTTGTCCTCTCTGTTTTTGACTTTGGTTGTCGTGCCCGTGGTATACTCTATTTTTGACAGCCTTCAACGTCGTTTTGGAAAGAAAGAAAAGACTGACTATGAAGCCTTGATGAAGGAAGATTACGACCATGTGGACGTGGCAGAACATTAAAAAATAAGTAAATGTAATATCCAAAAAAGGCGGTTAATATGTGTTAACCGCCTTTTTTGTATTAATTTTAGGTTAATCAATCGATTGCATAAATATTTTTTATTACATTGCGTCGCATTAACAAAATATACACTTAAAATTGAGACAAGCATGTGTGGAATTGTAGGATACACAGGTTATCGTCAGGCGTACGGTATCGTCATTGACGGATTGAAAAAGTTAGAATACCGTGGATATGACAGTGCTGGAGTGGCATTGCATAAAGGTGATCAGATCGATGTTTATAAAAAGACAGGTAAAGTCGCAAACTTAGAAGAGTTTGTGTTCGGTCAGGATCTCCAATCAACTACAGCGATAGGCCATACACGTTGGGCAACACACGGTGAGCCTTCGGACAGAAATGCACACCCCCATTATTCTAATAGTGGACGCATAGCCATGATCCATAACGGGATTATCGAAAACTACGCTTCTTTGAAGTCGGAATTGATCAACAAAGGGTATACGTTTAAGAGCGATACGGATACAGAGGTGCTCGTCAATTTTATTGAAGAGATTCAATCTCAGAACGAATGCTCGCTAGAAGAAGCTATTCGTATTGCCTTGAAACGGGTAGTAGGAGCTTATGTGATCCTCGTATTGGAGGCAGGTCATCCGGATCGTATTATTGCAGCGCGTAAAGGAAGTCCTTTAGTTATTGGTATCGGTAAAAATGAGCATTTTTTGGGTTCAGATGCTTCGCCGATGCTAGCCTACACCAAAGAGGTGGTATACATCAACGATTACGAATTGGCGATCATTACGCCGGACGAACTGATCTTGAAAAATCTAGGTAATGAACGCATCACACCTTACGTTCAAAAATTAGATCTTGAGTTGTCAGCAATCGAAAAAGGCGGTTACGACCACTTTATGCTAAAGGAAATATTCGAACAACCCGATACTATTTTCGACTCCATGCGTGGTCGGCTAGACCTGCAGTCGCATCAGATTACGCTGAGCGGTATCGAGAAGTTTGCAAACGAAATCAGTAATACCAACCGCATTGTGATTGTCGCTTGTGGAACAAGCTGGCACGCCGGACTTATCGCAGAGTATATTATTGAGGAACTGTGCCGAATTAATGTGGAGGTCGAATATGCCTCGGAATTCCGCTATCGTAATCCCGTTATCCATCCTGGAGATGTAATTTTGGCCATCTCTCAAAGTGGTGAGACTGCTGATACGTTAGTCGCTTTGGAAAATGCTAAAAAACAAGGTGCTATTATTTTAGGCGTTGTCAATGTGGTGGGATCTTCTATTGCCCGTCTTTCGGATGCTGGTGCCTATACACATGCAGGTCCTGAAATCGGCGTAGCAAGTACCAAAGCGTTTACAGCACAACTGACAGTACTGAACCTAATTGCTTTAAAAATCGCTTCATTAAAGGGTTCAATCAGCGACGAACGTTACCAGGCACTTGCTCGGGAATTGAATGAAGTTCCGAAGAAAGTGGAATGGATCTTAGATACGCAGGTGGAGAAAATCAAACAGATTGCCAAAAAGTATAAAGATGCCCGCGACTTCCTATTCTTAGGCAGGGGATATAACTTTCCGGTTGCCCTCGAAGGTGCCCTGAAGTTGAAGGAAATTTCATACATCCATGCCGAAGGTTACCCGGCAGCGGAAATGAAACATGGTCCTATCGCATTGGTAGATGAAAACTTACCTGTTGTATTTATCGCCACTAAAGATGCTTATCACGAAAAGATTGTATCGAATATCCAAGAGATCAAAGCGCGTAAAGGCAAAATCATCTCGGTTGTCACCCAAGGCGATACTGTTTCTGAAAGCTTATCGGATGATTTTATGGAAATACCAGAAGCCGATGAAATCATTGCACCATTGATTTCTGTTGTGCCACTGCAACTCCTATCGTATTATATTGGCGTAGAGCTAGGATTGGATGTGGATAAACCACGTAACTTGGCTAAGTCCGTAACTGTAGAGTAAGGAGGCTGATGAGTATATTGAAGAAAAAACCTTTGGAGCAGCTGGGATATGGATTTATCCCAGCTGAATTTATTCCAGCAGGACAAGACGAATATACCCTGCGTTTTCAACAAAATCCGCGGAATGACTTTCGGGATCTGACGGATGAAGAGATTCAGCAGTTAATCAAAAACGGCAACTGGTCCAGCGACTGGTCCAAAGTTAAAGTATCGGCGGTCTTTGATCCAAATCAGATCCAACATTGTAAATTCTATGGTCTGGTCCGTATCGGAAATCTGAGCCCAAGTTACCTGGACTATCGCAATTTGAAATTGCCTATAGGCCTGTATCATTCCACGATTGTAAGTTCGGATTTTGGCGACGATGTTGCTGTCCATCACGTGGGTTTTCTGTCTTACTTTATCGTTGGTAATGAGGTGCTGTTAAGCCAGATTAAGGAAATGGAAACAGGCAGTACAGCGAAATTTGGCAATGGTATTCTTCGCGATGGCGAAGCGCCCGAAAAACGGATACAGCTGGAGCTCTGCAATGAAAATGGTGCACGCTCGGTCTATCCTTTTGATGGCATGCAGTCTGCAGACGTATACCTCTGGACCCGTAATCGACAGGATCATGTGCTGCAACGCCGATTTGGGGAATTGACTGATCAGAAATTTGGCAGTCAACGTGGCTTTTACAGTCAGATCGGCGACCGTTGTGTCATCAAAAATACCTTCACGATCAAAAATGTAAAGATCGGAACTGATGTATATATCAAAGGCGTCAGCAAACTGAAAAATGTGACGGTCAATTCCTCGCAGGAATCTTATACCCAGATTGGCGAAGGCTGTGAGCTTGTCAATGGTATCATAGGCTACGGCTGCCGCATATTTTACGGTGTTAAAGCCGTACGTTTCATCTTGGCTTCTTATTCGCAGTTGAAGTACGGTGCTCGTCTGATCAACTCGTATCTGGGCGACAACTCCACTATTTCCTGTTGCGAAGTATTAAATTCTTTGATCTTCCCGGCACATGAGCAGCACCATAACAATTCTTTTCTATGTGCGGCGCTCGTGATGGGCCAAAGTAATATGGCTGCGGGAGCTACGGTAGGATCCAATCACAACTCTAGAGCAGCGGACGGTGAAATTATCGCGGGACGTGGTTTTTGGCCGGGACTCTGTGTCAGTTTAAAACACAACTCCAGATTTGCATCGTATTGTCTTATTGTCAAAGGAGATTTTCTGCACGAATTGGACATTAGATTGCCTTTTACGTTGGTAAGCAATGATGTGCAGCATGATCAGCTGGTATTGATTCCGGGCTATTGGTTTATGTACAATATGTACGCGCTGGTGCGTAATGCCAATAAATATGAAGCCAGGGATAACCGACATTTCAAAAACCAATATTTTGAATACGATATGTTGGCACCGGATACGGTGAATGAAATGTTTGAAGGAATGGATCTGTTGGCTTTAGCCGTTGCAGATAGTCTTCATACCGCAGCAGGTAAGGAAGTGCAGGAGCGTATTATTGCCGGCCGGGCACTGCTCGCCAACAATATGGATCTCAAGAACCAGACCATTGTGCTCCAAGGAGCAGAGAATTCCCGAAGACCTACCGTAATTCAGAAAGTAGGTGAGGCGTACCATTTGTATCGCTCGTTTATCAAATACTACGGTGTGTTGCATTTGATGGACGCACTCGAGGACGGTCTTTCGCTGCAGGATATCATTGAATCCTTAGCGGATAAGACGCGTACAAGCTGGCAAAATATAGGTGGACAGCTGATCGAAAGCAACGCGTTGCAAACTTTTCTGAATGATATTAAATCTAAAAAAATAGATTCTTGGGATGAAGTCCACGAGTTCTATCATGATAAGAGTAAAGCTTATGCCTTGGATAAACGTGAACATGCGCTCTTGTCTTTAATGGAGATTCTAAATTTAGAAGGGATGGCTTTATCAGCAGATAAAATTGTATCTTTGTTGGATCAGGCACTCGGACACCGAATCTGGATTGGTGAACAGATTTACAAATCGCGCGCTAAAGACTACAAAAATCCATTCAAAAACATGGTGTATGCCAATGATGAAGAACGAGATATTGTGGTAGGAAAGCTGGAGGAGAACTCCTTTATCAATCAACAACAAAAAGAATTAGAGACATTTAAGATAAGGGTTGCTAATTTGAAAGGGCAATTTTAAAAGAAAGGCTTCCGCTCGGAGGCCTTTTCTTTTTTGAACTCTACACTGCCTGAAGAAGCTCCACACTGCCTGAAGAAGCTCCACACTGCCCAAAAATCCGCGCTGCTCTCGAGCGTGAATTGCAGTTCTTTAATCATTAATCTTATCAAGAGGTTTGCGTTTATTCTCTTTGATCTGTTTAAAGTGACTCGGTGTAAGTCCAGTAACCTTTTTAAATTGATTACTTAAATAAGCAACACTGGAGTAATTGAGTTTATAAGCAATTTCACTCAGGGTGAGTTCGTCATAAACCAATAACTCTTTGACATATTCAATTTTTTGGCCAATGAAATACTTTTCGATGGTCATGCCTTCCACTTCTGAAAAAAGATTGGAGATGTAGTTGTAGTCGTGATGTACTTCCTTGCTGATAATTTCGGAAAGATTGAGGTTAGTATCATTATGCTGGTTGCGGATAAGGTCCAAAACAAGATGTTTGACCTGCTCAATGATGACCGTTCTTTTATCGTCAATGAGTTCAAAGCCAAGGCTGGAAAAGGTGGCAGCAAGTTGCTTGGTCTCCGCTTTGGTTAGTTCTTCATCGATTTCAACCTGACCCAAGGAAATATGTTTGATATGGAGATTGAGCTTGGCCAATTCATTTTCAACGACCATAATGCACCGATTGCACACCATATTCTTTATCGCAAGTTTCATATGTAAATTATTTTAAATACAAGTTACCAATGTAAACCCAAAAATCGATAATTTATTGGACATGGGGTTGTAAGATTTGGAGATTATCTTGTATTATTTTTTAAAGCGTTACGGTTTGATTTCAATGGGAGTGCCAATTGGAACTGCTTTAAAAAGTTCATCAATCTCCGAGTTAGTTAGCGCCATACAACCTAAAGTCCAGTCCATGTGCCGCTGCAACTTGCCGATAAAGCCCATACCATTTCTAAGCCCGTGGATCTTAATGTCGCCGCCAGCTGCCTTTCCTAAGGCTTTGGCCTGGGCGATATCTGCTTGATTGGGATAGGAGACCCCAAGGTTTTTGTGGTAGTCGCTATACTGATTTTTATCGTTGATCGTATATAGACCCTCAGGTGTTTTTAAATCGCCTTCAAACTGTTTGGCACCGATAGGTTGCCTACCCAGTGAAATCCGGTAAGTTTTTAACAGCCTTCCGTCACTATACGCTAATAGCGACCTTTTCGATTTGTAGACGACAAGCTTGTCGACTTTAGCGTTGTTACTTAGTGCAGGTTCCGGATAGCTGTTGTAGCCCCACAGCCCCAGGGCAATAAGGATAAAGAGAGCGATAACCGTTTTTAATACTATTTTACGTTTTTTTTGTCGCTTCATCTTTGAGAAGTTTTAAAAGTGTATAAATGGGTAAACGAAGTGCCAGACACTGCGCTGGCACTCGGTTTATTTTTATGCTTTCGTTTTCCGGAAGATAAAGTATAATCCGACTAATATAAAAGGTATACTTAATAACTGACCCATGTTTAGAGCCATGCTTTGCTCGAACGCTTCCTGGTCGATTTTAAAATGTTCCAGCACCATACGCGCGCCGAACAATAAGACCATAAAAATGCCGAATAGCTGACCTCTCTGACGGTTGGGATTTGACTTGAATAGGGAACCGATGATGATAAAGATCAAAATATAAGCGATAGCTTCATAAAGCTGTCCGGGATGACGGGGTATATTGTCTACACGTTCGAAGACAATAGCCCAAGGAAGGTCGCTGGGGGTTCCAATAATTTCGGAATTAAAGAAATTCCCAATACGGATAAGTGCGCCGGCAATAGGGACAACGACAACGAGTCGGTCTGCCAGCCACAGAAAATCGGTTTTCGTTTTTCTGCAAAATAAATAAAGCGCGACAAGAATCCCCATGGCCCCACCATGGGAAGCTAGGCCTGCAAAGCCTGTGATATGAAATCCTGTATTATCCCACTTGAATGGTAGGAAAATCTCCAGGATATGATCTTTATAATACTCAAAATCGTAAAACAGGCAGTGCCCCAATCGTGCTCCGATTAAAGTGCCCAGAAAAATATAAATTGATAGTTGATCTAGTTGCTCCTGTGTACGGCCTTCTTTTTTGAAAATACGCAACATAATGACGTATGAGACAAAAAATGCCAATAGCCAGCACAATGCATAATAACGCAGGGCAAAGGCGCCGAAGTTGAACATTTCAGGGTCAATATTCCAATGTATTGCACTTAATATTGAATTCATAAATTTTATAGCTGTTTAAATTACTTTGGAGTAAAGATAAGCTTTAATCTCATTTTTTTGGTTATAATTTGCTTAAACAAGAGCAACACGATCATGGCGTTTGTTATTTCAGGTAAGCAGGCCTTCTTTCTGCTATTATTTTCCAAAAAACATTTTTACTTTTGCAATTCATTGAAATTTTCATATTTTGACGAAAGTAAATAGAAAAGGAAAAGATGGCAGAAAAAAACAAGAAAAAAGAGCCGAAACACAATACGATTGTGACTAAAGATTCGCTTTCATTTTTTGAAAAATATATCAACAACGCTTCTCCAACAGGATTTGAGTGGGATGGACAGCGTTTATGGCTGGATTATTTAAAGCCTTATGTCGACGAGACGTTTGTAGACAACTACGGTACTGCCGTGGGTGTAATTAACCCGAGGGCGGAGTACAAAGTGGTTATAGAGGCTCATGCTGATGAGATTTCTTGGTTTGTCAATTATATAACAAAAGACGGGCTGATCTATGTGATACGCAACGGTGGTTCGGATCACCAGATAGCACCCTCTAAGCGCGTGAATATTCATACGGAAAACGGTATCGTCAAAGCCGTATTCGGCTGGCCGGCTATTCATACACGTTCGGGCGAGAAAGAAGAGAACCCTACATTAAAAAATATCTTTTTGGATTGCGGTTGCAGCACCAAAGAGGAGGTCGAAGCTTTGGGTATCCATGTCGGTTGTGTGATCACTTACGAAGATACATTCTCTATCCTGAATGATCGTTATTATGTCGGACGTGCGATGGACAATAGGGCAGGTGGCTTTATGATCGCTGAGGTGGCACGCTTGCTAAAAGAGAATAAAAAGAAATTGCCATTTGGATTATATATCGTAAATTCGGTGCAGGAAGAAATTGGTTTACGTGGAGCAGAAATGATTGCAGACCGGATCAAACCGAATGTCGCTATCGTTACCGATGTAACGCATGATACGCAGACTCCGATGATTAATAAGATCACGCAGGGGGACCTGTTCTCAGGAAAAGGCCCGGTATTGTCGTATGCACCAGCAGTGCAGATCAATTTGAATAAGCTGTTGGTGAAGGTTGCTGAAAAGAATAATATTCCATTCCAGCGTCAGGCTTCTTCCCGTTTTACTGGAACTGACACGGATGCATTCGCCTATAGTAATGGTGGTGTACCGTCGGCGCTGATTTCTTTGCCACTGCGATATATGCACACGACAGTAGAGATGGTTCATAAAGAGGATGTCGACAACGTGATCAGACTGATCTATGAAACATTATTGAATATAGAGAATGGTCAAGACTTTAGAACATTTACAAAGTAGAATTTAGAATATATTAACTTATCATTAGAATTATTATGGAAAATAACCAAAATCAAAACGAATTGAGCATCGAGTTGACAGAAGAAGTAGCAGAAGGAATCTACTCAAATCTTGCGATTATCACTCACTCTAATACTGAATTTGTGGTTGACTTTATCCGTGTGATGCCAGGAGTGCCAAAAGCAAAAGTGAAATCAAGAATCGTTTTGACTCCGGAGCATGCTAAACGCTTGTTAGGTGCATTGGTTGATAACGTGAATCGTTTCGAGGCGTTGAACGGTCCGATTAAAATGGATGTAGGCGCTGCTGAACAACCTCAACAAGGTGGTGACCCTACTGTAGCATTTCCTTTCGGAACTCCACAAGGTCAAGCATAGTTGATAAAAACTATCCCTGAGATATAAAAAGCGTCAATGATCCCATTGACGCTTTTTTTTGTCCTTAATTTAACAATTAGTGTTGTTTCGCCTTTAAGAACGGGCTTCAAAATGTACTATAGCAACGTTTTATCGCATTTTCTGAAATCCTATCGTACCTAATCTTTTCGGATTTTCTCCATATAAACGAACTTATGTACTCAAAAGTTGTTATCTATGGATGCTGGCCCTTTTAGTGCATGCTACATACCCGGTATATTACCTATGGATAGCCCTTGTACCAGGCCTTTACTTTTACTAAATTTAGATAACTAATTTCAAAAAGGAGAATTATATGGATATTCAAGTGCGGAACTTGACAAAGAAGGATTATGTTGATTTGAAAAAATCGATGGAACAGGCATATGATGGTGTAGGTGAAACCTGGTCGAAAGAAAATATTCAAGACCTGATCGATTTATTTCCAGAAGGACAATTATGTGTGGAGATTGATGGGCATGTTGTCGCTTGTGCCCTGTCCATTATTCTGAATTCAAAAAAGAATAATATCTACGATAGCTATTATGAGATTATTGATAATGGCAAGTTTACCAAGCATAGTGATGATGGGGATACCCTCTATGGGATAGAAGTGTTTGTGCATCCCAGTCATCGGGCTCTTCGACTTGGACGCCGGCTTTATGATGCACGTAAGGAGCTGTGCGAACAGATGAACCTCAAAGGTATCATTGCTGGCGGTCGGATACCCAATTACCATAATTATGCAGAAAAAATGAGTCCGCGGGTGTATATTGAAAAGGTCAAACGCAAAGAAATTTTTGACCCCACTTTAACGTTTCAACTTTCAAATGATTTTCACGTCAAGAAAATCCTCAAACATTATCTACCTGAAGATGCTGAATCGATGGAGTTTGCTACGCTCCTCGAGTGGAACAATATTTATTATGAGGCCGAGACGCGATCGATTTCGACGACAAAGCAAACCATCCGTCTGGGGTTGGTGCAATGGCAGATGCGTTTATTTGATAATCTTGATGCATTTTACGATCAGATTGAATTCTTTGTGGATACAGTAAGTGATTATGGAACCGATTTTATTATGTTTCCCGAGTTTTTTAATACGCCGCTCATGAGCCCGTACAACGATCTTCCGGAACGTTTGGCAATGGAAAGGCTTGCGCAGCACACTGCGGAGATTATTGATCGCATACAGCAATTTGCCGTATCCTATAACGTTAACATTATTGCAGGCTCTATGCCTTTGGTAGAAAATAAAAAGCTCTACAATGTTTCTTACCTCTGCCATCGCAATGGTAAACTGGATCAGTTTAAGAAAATTCATATTACACCGAACGAATTTAAATACTATGGTATGGTCGGGGGGAGTGAAGTGAAGGTTTTTGATACCGACTGTGGTAAGGTAGGGCTATTAATCTGCTACGATGTCGAATTCCCTGAGTTGAGCCGAATCTTGGCAGACCAGGGCATGCAGATTCTCTTTGTTCCCTTTATGACCGATACACAAAATGGTTATATTCGTGTGCGTACCTGTGCGCAGGCCAGAGCGATAGAAAATGAATGTTACGTAGCTATCGCTGGTTCTGTGGGCAATTTGCCGCGTGTGAACAATATGGATATTCAATATTCGCAGTCTGCTGTCTTTACGCCTTCAGACTTTGCCTTTCCAAATAATGCTATTAAAGCGGAGGCAACCCCAAATGCCGAAATGGTACTGATCGCCGACGTTGATCTGTATGCGCTTCGGGATCTACATGAATATGGTACCGTTAAAATCAAGAAGGATCGGCGTAAGGATCTATATGAAGTAAAACTTTTAAAGTAATTTTATATATGCTTTTAATTTAATAAAATATGATACAAAAAGTCAAGTGGGGAACGCTGTCGATCGTTTTCATGATGATGTCATGTCAGTCAAATAAGAAAAGCGATACGGCTCAAGAGGTCCGGACCAGTTTTTTTGACGTTTCGGGAATGGATACCACGGTGCATCCAGGGGATAATTTTTTTGAGTATGCGAATGGAGCCTGGATGAAAAATACCCAGATCCCGGCATCAGAAACAGGATGGGGGTCATTTTACATTCTTGAGAATGAAAATTTGGAGAAGCTCAGATCTGTTTTGGAAAACGCTGCAAAATCAGCTGACAAGAAGGGATCCGATCAGCAAAAGGCAGGCGATTTCTATGCCAGTGGCATGGATACCGTGACCATCGACAAATTGGGAGCAAAGCCGATCGAAGGAGCAATCCAGAAAATCAATGCGTTGAAAAGCATCGAGGAACTGATCGCTTATGCTGCAGATGGATTTAAGGAGGGTGATGGAGACCTCTTTACATTTTATGTCGCTGCGGATGATCGGATCAGTACGAAAAATGCATTGCAATTTTTTCAGGGCGGACTTAATCTACCTGAAGCAAGTTATTACCTCGATCAGGATGATAAAGCAAAGAAAATCAGAAAGGCTTATGTGGCCTATCTGGTTAAATTGTTTGGATTGATCGGAGAGGGAGCCAGCGCACAAAGATTGGCAGAGGAAGTACTTCAACTGGAAACCGCTATAGCCAAATCTCATGCGACTCCGGTAGAATTGCGTGATCCCGTTAAAAATTATCATAAATTTGCGGTGCAGGATTTCCAAAAACAGACGCCAAATCTTAATTGGAAGGATATCCTAAGTCGTTTGGATATCAAAACCGATACCATGCTCGTGCAGCAACCTAAGTTCTATCTTGCTTTAAATAATCTGTTGAAATCACAATCGCTAGCGACCTGGAAGACAAAGCTCAAAGCAGATTTAGCAAATGCATCGGCTAACGCTTTGAGCAAGGAATTTCGGGAAGCTAAATTTGAGTTGTTTGGAAAAATATTGAATGGTCAGCAGCAGGAGAAAGAACGCTGGAAATTAATGGTGAGCTCCGCAGATCAAAACTTGGGGGAGATTGTCGGAAAGTTATATGTGGATGAATATTTCAAACCTGAAGCAAAGAAACGAATGCTTGAACTGGTCGACAACCTACAAAAGGTGTATAAAAGCCGCATCGAGAAATTAGACTGGATGACACCGGAGACCAAGAAGAAAGCAATCGAAAAATTGGAGGCTTTCACCAAGAAAATCGGTTATCCTGAAAAGTGGAAAGATTATAAGGACGTGGAAGTGTCCAAAGATGCCTACTATGCCAATTTACAGTCTGCAGCCAAGCATGCTTATAAAGAAATGGTAGAAAAAATCGGTAAACCGGTTGACAAGTCGGAATGGCTGATGACAACACCTACGGTAAATGCATACTATAATCCGCCTTACAACGAAATTGTATTTCCAGCCGGGATATTGCAATTTCCATTTTTTGATGTGAACGCAGACGACGCCATAAATTATGGCGCTATTGGCGCCGTTATCGGTCACGAGATGACCCACGGCTTTGATGATCAGGGACGTCAATATGATAAAGATGGTAATTTGACAGATTGGTGGACTGCGGTCGATGCAAAGCAGTTTACAGAAAGGGCCAATCAGGTAGCAAAGTTATATAGTAGTTTCACATTGTTGGACAATCAACATGTGAATGGTGAGCTCACGTTGGGCGAAAATCTCGCTGATATCGGAGGACTCAATATTGCCTATGACGCCTTTAAATTGACCAAGCAAGGGCAGGGGCAAGAGAAAATCGATGGTTTTACACCGGATCAACGTTTCTTCCTGAGTTTCGCGCAGGTGTGGCGCGTAAAGAGTAGCGATGAAAGAATGCGTTTGCGTTTAAAAGTCGATCCGCATAGCCCCGAACAATTTCGCGTGAATGGCCCAGTGTATAATATGGAGGCTTTCTATAAGGCATTTAATATACAGCCCACGGCAAAAATGTATGTGGCACCCGAGAAGAGAGTTTTGGTTTGGTAATAACTTTTGGGCACGAATGGTATTGTCTTGATGCTGGTTAGGGCAATACTATTCACAAAATAACGTTTAAGTAGAAATGAAAATGTAAATTTGTCTTTGAATTATGATAAAAACTGATTACTTTTGCCCTTCATTTAATAACACATTTAATTAATTAACAATGTACGCAATAGTAAATATAGCAGGACAGCAATTTAAAGTTGCAAAAGACCAGTTCCTTTTTGTACACCGTTTACAAGGAGATGAAGGCGCTAGTATTGAATTTGACAATGTATTGTTAGCAGAAGACGGTGGTAAATTTACCATTGGTACACCTAGCGTTGCTGGTGCAAAAGTTTCGGCTAAAATTTTGTCTCATTTAAAAGGCGATAAAGTTATCGTTTTCAAGAAAAAACGTCGTAAAGGCTACAAAAAGAAAAACGGTCACCGTCAACAATTTTCTAAAATCCAGATTACTGGTATTACGTTATAATTGAATTTTTAATCAGACAAACAGTCTTAAATTAAGATAAAGAAATGGCACACAAAAAAGGTGCAGGTAGTTCGAAGAACGGCCGTGAGTCACATAGCAAGCGTTTAGGTATCAAAATCTTCGGTGGTCAACAAGCAATCGCTGGTAACATCATCGTACGCCAACGCGGTACACAACACAATCCTGACACAAATGTTGGTATTGGTAAAGACCACACATTGTTCGCTTTAGTAGACGGTAAAGTAGTTTTCCGTAAAAAAGCTAACAATAAATCTTATGTATCTGTAGTTCCTACAGAACAAGCATAAGGTTTTGCAACAATATTTAAGAGGCATCAAGAAATTGATGCCTTTTTTTTTACTACTTATCTGCTTTTTCCTTATGCCAGCGGCCGCACCAGGCCACCTCGGAAGCTGTTGCAATAGCGCACTAACACCATCTTAAAAAGTTTGGTTGCAGCACACTACTGTTTAAAAGTCTCATCCCACTGTACTCAATTTGTTAGGGTTGATAATGAACTGTTTAAGGTTTTTAAACAGATTTAAATTGTTATTTTCTGTTAAATGTAACTGCTTTGGTACAATTTTTATAAAATATTAGTGTTTCTAAAATAAACACCAATTGATGAAATATCGACAGAGACTGAATAGGGCTTTCCACGCAGCAGCAGCGACGCCGGCTTGGTTTGTATATCTGTACACGATGTGCGTGTGTAGACGAGATGATTTAGATATTTTATGCCTATAAAAGAGCGAAATGTGATGGATTCATGTGTCCATATCATGCAAAAAAGAACGAATAAATACTTACATATGAAATACAATAAGTTGGGATATGTTATGTGCGCTGGATTATTTGCCTGTTCATTCTATTCCTGTAGTTCCATTTATATGCCCAATGTGCCATCCGCGCCAATGTTTACAGAAGCGGGGGAAGTATATGTGTCGGGTAATATTAATACCAAAGCCAATGTATCGGCAAACCTCGGTGTAGCTGTCACTGATCACGTGGCGGTGATTGCCAATGGTTCCTATGTAGATAGTAGATCCAATATCAAAGACTATGCGCAAAAGATGGGAGAGGCAGGAATAGGCTATTATACACGGTTTGGTCGTAAAAATAATCGCGTATTTGAGGTTTATGGCGGTTATGGGGTGGGAAATACAAGTGTAATCGATAAGCGTTCATCGACAATGGGACAAGCAATTGTGGAAACGAAGGACATGGATTTTGACAAAGTGTTTGTACAGGTCAACTTTTCATCGGAAAAAAAGGATGCCCTGAAACTATTTGGTAACCGGCATGACATCGATTATGGTACCATCATCCGTCTGAGCAATATGCGCATGAAAAATTTTGCGATCGATGGCCTTCCGGCAGAAAAAGAGGAAAATATGCTGGTAGAACCTGTATTTTATACCCGGATGGGGCTTGGAAAAGGGTGGAAGCTGCAGTATACAAATGGTATGGTTTTCGGTCTCAAAAGTAATACCTATTTAAAAGCAGGATATCCATTGTTTACGTTGGGAGTTTTATATAAATTTGGAGGAAAATAGCGGCTATGAACAAGAAAATATTATTGGCGTTTTTTGTAGTGCTGGGTTTTTTTATTTCCGGCTGTGGAGTAAATCGACAAAAAGCGCAGATCGAGAACTTAGCGAAATGTAAGTTCGATGTAGAATCAGTGGATAGTATCCGGTTGGCAGGCACATCCCTGCAACGACTGATCAGAAATAATCAGATTGACTTAGGAGCCGCGCCAAGCTTAGCATTGGCGTATTTGCGGAAGGATATCCCCTTAGACGCCGTAATCCGGCTTAAAATAGATAATCCAACGCTTAAGAAAGCGTCCATTAATAAATTTCAATATATCATTCTTTACGGTGGGCAGCAGCTTGTTGAAGGTATTGTCAATCAGTCCTTACAAATAGAACCCGGAGAATCTACGGTCGCTAATGTACGTATAGCAACCAACATCTACGATTTGTTGAAAAATTCGGATCTACAGGATTTTTTAATGTCAAGCGATGAAAATAAAAAAGGAATATTCACGTTAAAAGTGAAACCTTCAATCAATATCGCCGGTCAATCTGTTTTCTATCCAGGTTATATTACCATAGATAAAGCGGTAAGCCGCAAGATCCTGCTTTAGCGTATAAGCGTAAGCGGCTAGATAATAAGGTTTTTCATGGAAGTGGAAAACCTTTTTTGTTTATTCGGCGGGCAAAGGATTGGTCAGAGGCAGTTTACCAACTGCTTTCAAAACTGTGGGCCTTGTTGACATGGGGAAGATTTTAGGAGCTGATTTTTCAATTGTTGCGATTTTTGGACGGTGGTATGTGATTTTGCTAAACCGTTATTATAAATGGACTATTATGTGAAGAATTAAACTGTAATAAAAAAGTTATAGTGTCAAAGTGTAAAGTATACACCTTATTTTATATTTTAGTCCTTAATTACAAACCTAAATATGTTTAAAAAAATCTTTATTCCTGTTTTATTATTTACTGGCGTACATGCTATGGCACAAAAGGCCTTCGAGCCATACGAGCAGTCTATTGAAGGAACTAATTTGACATTCAAAATGCTCGCCATCCCTGGCGGTAATTTTACAATGGGAAGCACGAGTGGAGGTAAGGAGGATGAAAAACCTGCGCATGAGGTTAAGTTGGATCCGTTTTGGATGGGTCAGTATGAAGTAACATGGGATCTGTTTGAGCCATTTCTCTATAAAGACTATGAGATTGCAAAGAGCAAGGACGGACAAGTAACCAAAGAAATCGATGCTGTTACCCGACCGACCAAACCGTATTTGGATATGACTTTTGGTTTTGGGAAAGAAGGACATCCAGCCTTGGCAATGACCCATTACAATGCTATCCAATTCTGTAAATGGCTATATGTGCGCACCGGGGTGTTTTATCGTTTGCCCACAGAGGCGGAGTGGGAGTATGCTGCCAGAGCAGGTTCCAAGACAGCGTATTTTTTCGGTGATCAAGCAACACAACTAGCAGATTACGCTTGGTTTAAAGAAAATGCGGAAGAGAAAACGCATGTTGTCGGACAAAAGAAGCCGAACCCCTGGGGTCTTTATGATATTTATGGCAATGTAGCCGAGTGGACTTACGACCAATATAAAGCCGATAGCTACAGCGAAGGTACGGGAAAGGTGTTGACCAACCCGGTAGTGGTACCAACTACCCTCTATCCACACGTTGTCCGTGGTGGTGCATTCGATAGCGCGGCTGATGACCTTCGTTCGGCGGCTCGGGGAGCATCAGATCCAGTATGGAAGCAACTGGACCCGCAAGTACCAAAAAGTAACTGGTGGTTTCCAGAAGCACCTTTCGTCGGACTAAGATTGGTAAGACCAGCTACTCCGCCTAGCCATGAAGAGATTATGGCGTATTATGATAAAAAACCAATTAAAGATTTTTAAAAATAAAATAATCAATATAAAACTGTTATGGAGAATCTAGAAAGAAGAGATTTTATTAAAACTTCTGCTGTAGTAGCCGGTGGCGCAATGTTGAGCTCGTTACCGCTATCGGGCGCATATGCTGCAGGTTCAGATGTCATTAAAGTTGCCTTAGTCGGCTGTGGGGGCCGGGGAACAGGAGCTACTTTCGATGCACTGAGCTCGGGAATGAACATTAAGGTTGTAGCTTTGGCCGATGCCTTTAAAGATAATTTAGATAGTACATATAATACTCTCAAAGAAAAATGGCAAGATAAGATCGATGTGAGCGACAACCATAAATTTGTCGGATTCGACGCTTATAAAGATGCGATTCAATTGGCAGATGTTGTTATCTTAGCCACGCCGCCAGGATTTAGACCGGCACATTTCGAAGAGGCAATCCGCCAGGGTAAGCATGTTTTCATGGAAAAGCCCGTCGCCGTTGACATCCCGGGAGTGCAACAGGTGTTGCGGGCAGCGGCAGAAGCGAAGCGCAAAAAACTGAATGTTGTTGTGGGGTTGCAACGCCGTTATCAAACAAATTACCGGGAGGCTATCAAACGTATCCAAGAAGGTGCCATCGGTGATGTTACATCGGGACAAGTGTATTGGAACTCGGGTGGTGTATGGGTGCGTCCACGCAAACCGGAACAGACAGAAATGGAATATCAAATGCGTAACTGGTATTATTTCAACTGGTTGTGCGGTGACCATATTGTTGAACAGCATGTGCACAATATTGATATTGCCAACTGGGTAAAAGGAGCTTATCCGGTATCGATTCAAGGCACAGGAAGTAGGGCCCATCGTACCGGTAAAGAGTATGGCGAAATATACGACAATTTTGCATTAGAGTTGACCTATGCGGATAACAGTGTTGTCTACAGCCAGTGTAGACACTTTGAAGGAATTCATAACCGGGTTGACGAACAATTCCAGGCAACCAAAGGACGGGCTTATCTCTCTGCAGGTGGACAGGCTGTATTGTACGACTGGAAAGGAAAAGAAATCTATCGGCATGATGCTAAAGGGAATCCAAACCCCTACCAACAAGAACATAAAGAACTTTTTGCGGCCATTTCTAAAGGCGAATATAAATTTGATAATGCTGAATACGGTGCTTACAGTACATTGACAGGTATTATCGGACGTATTGCTTGTTATACAGGTAAAGTAATCAAGTGGGACGAAGCATTGAAATCGACCATTAAATTGGGCCCGGATGTACTCGCATGGGATGCAAAACCAAAATTGCTGCCAGATGCAGAAGGCTTTTATCCGGTAGCAGTGCCTGGCCAAAATACAAACCTCTATATTTAAGCTTTTGGGCTGATGAGATTAAAGTGGTATGTGTGTCTCCTATTTTTTAGTATCGTTTGTCGCATGCATGTACAGGCGCAAACCCCATTGCCTGAATTACACAAAATTAGGCTGGAAGGTCCCGCGCAGGGGACACAATACCATATCACTTATTTTGCTTCCGACAGTCTTTTGAGACGGTCGGAAGTTGATAGTATATTGACGGCGATCGATTTGTCGATGTCAATATATCGCAAGGACTCGAAAATATCCCAGTTCAATACCGATTCGGTGAGGTCTATTGTCATGGATAACCACATGGCCAAGGTGATAAAAGCTTCCTTTAAGTATCATAAATTATCACATGGTCAATTTGATATTACGATTGCCCCTTTGGTCAACCTTTGGGGTTTTGGTGCCTATAAGAGTCCGGCAGCTCCAGATTCGGCGACGGTATTGAAAGTGAAGGAATTTGTTGGCATGCAGTATCTAAAGGTCCGTGGCAGCCATCTGATAAAAAAGAAAGAAGGAATTAAAATTGATGTCAATGGTATTGCACAGGGCTATACGGTAGATGTTTTGGCGGACTATCTTGAGCGAAAGGGAATTGTGAATTATATCGTTGAGGTCGGTGGTGAAATCAGGACTTCGGGTACGCCGCCTGGGGGGCAGGGGTTTTCCATTGGCATTGTCCAGCCAGATGATGATGGTGGTGAAGAATTGATTACTGCTGTGGCGCAGCTAAAAAAAGGAGCGCTGACCACAGCTGGTAGTTTCGAAAAGTATATCCAATATAAAGGGAAAAAATTGGGACACCATATCGATCCCGTTTCAGGTTTTCCATATCAGAGCGATATCCTAAGTGTCAGCGTCTATGCAAAAACTGCTATGGAAGCAGATGCACTGGATAATTATTTTATGGGCATGGAACCCGATAAAGTGATGACAGAAGCCAAAAAAATGAAAGGTGTGGCAGTATTTGTCATTTTTAAAAATAAAAATCAATCCATTCAAGCGATTTATTCGGAGGGATTTGGTAAATTATTTAAAAATTAATCAATTATAAAATAAAATGAAGAGATCGGATTTTATTAAAGGTAGTCTTTTGGCCGCTGGAGCCGGACTAGCTGGTCAGACTTTTGCGTCAACAAATCAACATACAGCTAATATGATGGATAAAGGTAAGACATTCAACCTAAATTACGCGCCCCACCAAGGGATGTTCAAAAATTATGCAGGTGATAATTTTCTGGATGAAATTCGTTATATGTATGATTTGGGCTTTCGTGGTATAGAAGATAATGGCTTTTTAGGGAGAACTTTGGATGAGCAGAAAAAGATCGGTGATCTTTTGGCTAAGTTAGGCATGACCATGGGGGTATTTGTGGTGGACGGCGGACAAAACTGGATGCCATCATTGGCGACCGGCAAACAAGAGTATTTGGACAAGTTCGTCGAAACATGCAAGAAATCTGTGGAAGCTGCCAAGCGTTGCAATGCAAAATGGCTAACGGTAGTGCCAGGATTTTATGAACGTAGACTTCCCTGGGGCAATCAGTTTAGCAATATCCTAACAGCGATGCGAAAAGGCGCCGAGATCTTTGAGCCGCATGGTTTGGTGATGGTATTGGAAACATTAAGTGATACACCAGATTTGTTTTTGCAGCAAACACATGAGACGTACGCCTTATGTAAGGCCGTGAACAGCCCATCCTGTAAAATTTTATATGATATCTATCATATGCAGCGTACCGAAGGGGATTTAATTGCCAACATGAATCGTTGTTGGGACGAAATTGCCTACATTCAGATCGGCGATAACCCTGGAAGAAAAGAGCCAACTACAGGTGAAATTAATTACAAGAACGTATTCAAACATATTCACGGTAAGGGATATAAGGGAATTATGGGGATGGAACATGGTATCTCCAAACCGGGTAAAGAAGGCGAGGATCGCTTGGTGGCAGCGTATCGCGAGGTGGATAGCTTTTTGTAATATTTTAATAGTGTACTATTGACAATTAGATTTAATTTCTTAAATTGAGCTGGTAAAACCAATTAGTAGTATTGTAAAACACCATTTTTTTTATGATTTCATCAACAATTAAATTTAAACTATCTTTTATGATGTTCCTCGAATTTTTTATTTGGGGGGGATGGTTTGTCACATTAGGTACTTTCTTGAGCAAGAATTTGAACGCTACAGAATTTGAAAAAGCTAATGTATTTTCAACGCAATCATTGGGTGCGATTATCGCTCCTTTTATTGTCGGAATGATTGCCGACCGCTATTTTAATGCGGAGCGTATTTTGGGTGTTTTGCACTTGGTTGGTGCCGTATTGATGTATCAGATGTATGGTGCTGCAGATATGTCAACATTTTATCCGTATGTATTGGCTTATATGATTCTTTATATGCCAACATTAGCATTGACAAGTTCAGTTTCGTTTAGGCAACTGACCAATCCAGAAAAACAATTTTCAGGTATACGCATCTGGGGCACAATTGGCTGGATCGTTGCAGGTTTAGTTATCAGTTATTTTTGGGATGCAAAAGCTTCTGAAGGGGCATTGAAAAACACCTTTTTATTATCTGGTGTTGCTTCTTTAGTTCTTGGTGTATTCTCGTTTGCTCTGCCTAAGACTCCGCCAGTTAAATTGGATGAGGGCGAAAAACCTTCGTTTGCATCAATCATTGGCCTGGATGCGATTAAATTGTTGAAAGACAAGAACTTTTTGATCTTTTTCGTTTCTTCGGTATTGATCTGTATTCCATTGGCATTTTATTACTCCAATGCTAACCCTTTTCTTTCTGAGATCGGGTTAGAAAATGCAACTGGTAAAATGACTATTGGTCAAGCATCGGAAGTATTGTTCTTATTGGCCTTACCAATCTTCTTTACAAGATTTGGCTTTAAGAAAACAATCCTGGTAGGGATGCTGGCTTGGGTAATTCGCTACCTTTTATTTGCTTATGGCAATGCGGGCGAGTTATCGTTCATGTTGTTGATCGGTATCGCACTACACGGTATCTGTTATGACTTTTTCTTTGTTTCAGGACAGATTTATACAGATAGCAAAGCTGGTGTTAAATACAAATCGGCTGCTCAGGGCTTAATTACTTTGGCAACTTACGGTGTTGGACAGTTGATCGGTTTCTGGGTTGCGGGCTATGTCGGAGACAAGTACAAAGATTTGAAGGCAACAGACCTGGCGGCATTCTGGAATCATACCTGGGTCGTACCAGCAATTATCGCAGCGGTGGTATTCTTTATCTTTCTAGCCCTTTTCAAGGACGAAAAGATCGATAGTACAAATGCTGCACACTAAACAGAAAAATAACTATTTAAAAAACAAATAATTAGAAGAGAGATGGCAACAAATACTTATGACGCAATTGTAATCGGTTCGGGGATAAGTGGTGGATGGGCTGCGAAAGAATTGACAGAGAAAGGGCTGAAAACAATTATGCTTGAGCGTGGTCGTAACATCGAACACATCAAAGATTATACTGCGCCAAATAAAAATCCATGGGAATGGCCTCATGCTGGCGGTCGTACGCAAAAAATGATCGAAGAGTATCCAGTTTTGCGTAGAGATTATCCATTGAACGAGAAAAACCTGGATTTTTGGGTAAATGAAAAGGAAAGCCCTTATACAGAAGTCAAACGTTTTGATTGGTACCGTGGGTATCATGTCGGCGGTAGATCGCTTATGTGGGGAAGACAATCTTATCGTTTAGGCGATTTGGATTTCGAAGCTAACTTAAAAGATGGTCACGGTGTGGACTGGCCGATTCGTTATAATGAAATTGCCCCTTGGTATAGTTATGCTGAAAAATTTGCCGGTATCTCGGGTAATCGTGACGGTGTGCCGTCTTTGCCAGATGGAGATTATATGCCTGCAATGGCGATGAATATTGTTGAAAAAGACTTGGCGGAGCGTTTGAAAAAACAATACGGTGGTCAACGTCATTTCATCATGGGTAGAACGGCCAATATTACCGTTCCGCATCACGACCGTGTAAATTGTCAATATCAGAACCAATGCTGGTTGGGTTGTAATTTTGGTGCTTATTTCAGTACACAATCCGCAACTTTACCCGCAGCGAAAAAAACAAATAACCTGACATTACGTCCTTTTTCCATCGTAACCAAAATTATCTACGATAAAAATACGAAAAAGGCAAAAGGTGTAGAAATTGTCGATGCTGAAACAAATCAAACCTATGAATTTTTCGCAAAGGTCATCTTTGTTTGTGCATCTGCATTGAACTCAACGTGGGTATTGATGAATTCTGCTACGGATGTTTGGGAAGGCGGTCTGGGTAGCAGCAGTGGTGAATTGGGGCACAACCTGATGGATCACCATTTCCGTTGTGGTGCCGGAGGTAAGATTGATGGTTATTTGGATAGCTACGTGTACGGCCGCAGACCAACAGGTTTGTATGTGCCTCGTTTTGTAAACGTAGAAGGTGATACCAAAAAGCGTGATTATGTTCGTGGCTTTGGATACCAGGGTGCCGCAGGTCGCGGACGTTGGTCTGGTGCTGTTGCAGAAATGGAAGTTGGCGGTGCATGGAAAGATGCAATCTGCGAACCAGGTGACTGGACCGTAGGTTTTACCGCTTTCGGAGAAACCTTGCCTTATCACGAAAATAAAGTTACACTTGATAAGACCAAAAAAGATAAATGGGGATTACCTGTATTATCATTTGACGCGGAGATCAAGGATAATGAATTAAAGATGCGTGGTGACATGCAGAATGAAATGAAAGAAATGTTGGAAAACATTGGTGTGAAAGATATCTATACCTACGATAATGTATATGGCTTCGGTCAAGGTATCCACGAAATGGGAACCGCCCGTATGGGACGTGATCCAAAGACTTCGGTCTTAAATGGTAATAACCAGGTGTGGGATGCTTTGAACGTATTTGTGACTGATGGTGCTTGTATGACATCTGCAGGTTGTGTCAATCCTTCATTAACGTACATGGCGCTTACTGCGCGTGCAGTTGACTTTGCAGTGAGCGAATTGAAAAAAGGTAACATCTAATAGCTAAAGATTGATAACAATGGAAAATAACGCAAATAAGACGAGTAGAAGAGGTTTTATAAAGAGCGCAGCAACAGCTGCTGCGGCTTTTATGATCGTCCCTCGCCATGTATTGGGCGGAAATGGCTTTACAGCTCCAAGCGACAAATTACAAGTAGCAGGTATCGGTGTTGGAGGGAAAGGTTTTAGTGACATCAATGCGTTTCATGATTCAGGAAAAGCAGATTTGGCTTTCTTGTGTGATGTGGACGACCGTCGTGCAGCCGGTGCATTAAAACGTTACCCTAAAGCAAAATATTATAAAGACTATCGCGAGATGTTGGATAAGGAGCACAAACGTATTGAAGCTGTTTCTGTTTCGACTCCAGATCATCAACATGCAATTCAGGCGCTTGCCGCTATGCAATTAGGTAAGCACGTGTACGTTCAAAAACCGCTGACACACGATGTTTGGGAAGCCAGAGCATTGACGCATGCCGCTAAGAAATATAAAGTAGTGACCCAAATGGGAAATCAGGGGGCATCGAATGATGGACCACGTTTTGTGCGTGAATGGTACGAAGCTGGTCTTATTGGTGATGTACATACTGTATATTGTTGGACAGACCGTCCGGTATGGCCTTCAGGTATTGCTTGGCCTACAGGTAAAGCTGATATTCCGAAAGAATTGGATTGGGATCTTTGGTTAGGTACTGCACCTTACAAAGAATATGTCGACAAACTGGTGCCTTTCAACTGGCGGGGCTGGTGGGATTATGGTACAGGAGCGTTAGGAGATATGGGCTGTCACTTGTTGGAAGTTCCTTTCAGTACGTTAGGGCTGACATATGTACAAGATGTACAAGCAACTGTAGGTTCTGTATATGTAGACGAATTCAAACGTGGATATTTCCCTGAAAGCTGTCCGCCATCAAGCCACGCGACATTAACATTCCCGAAAACACCGCGTACTAATGGCCCTGTCACGTTACACTGGATGGATGGTGGTATTCAGCCTGCCCGTCCGGATGAATTAGGTCCAAACGAAATTTTTGGTGATGGTGGTAACGGAATCTTACTTGTGGGTACAAAGGGAAAAATCCTTGCTGATACTTATGGACAGAATGCACGTTTATTACCAACTTCAAGAAAAGAGCAAATTGCCCAAAAGTATGCTCGTGTACCGGGACAAGAAAGTGGACACTATGCACAATGGGTAGAAGCTTGTCAGGCTGGATACGGTAAGAAAGAGGTGAGTTCGCCATTTGAAATCGCCGGTCCGTTGACAGAAGCTTTATTGATGGCTAATTTGGCAATTAGAGGAGCTGATTTACGTATCGATGGCAAATATCCTGGACGTAACCTGAAATTGTTGTGGGATAACAATAATATGCGCGTTACAAACTTTGATCATGTCAATCAGTATGTAAAACGTAATTACAGACAAGGTTGGGAAATGAAATATAATTTCTAAAATTAAGATATTTAGTAGTATGAATAGAAGAGAAGCATTACAACGAGTTGCCTTAATTTTAGGAGGTACCGTTATTGGCGCTAATTTATTTTTGGAAGGTTGTACACGTTCGGCAACGAAAGATGTACAAGCATTATTTGAAGCTAAAACGACCGATTTATTAGGCGACCTAGCTGAAGCAATCTTACCAGCTACCGCTACCCCGGGAGCGAAAGAAGCAGGAGTAGGAAGTTTTATTCCTGTCATGGTACGTGATTGTTATACAGAGAAGCAGCAAAAAGCGTTTTTAGATGGTTTGGGCAGTTTGGACGATAAGTCGAAAGAAGTGAAAGGGAAACCATTCCTGGAACTTTCGGCGGAAGATAGAACGGCGGTTGCGGCGGCTTTGGATAAAGAAGCGAACGAGTTTAACAAAAAACAGGCTGAAGATCAGAAAGATATTCGGGAGAAAAATAGAGAGAAACAGAATGAATTGTACAATTATGTGGATAATGATCCACCTCATTGGTTCACCATGTTTAAACAGCTCACGTTGACTGGTTTCTTTAACTCTGAACTGGGCTGTACGAAGGCACTGCGCTATGTGAAGATTCCCGGAAAATTTGATGGTAACCTTCCCTACAAAAAAGGAGACAAAGCATTTGCTTAACAAAGCTTGCAATAGTAAAGATAAAAAGGAGGCCATGGTCTCCTTTTTATTTTGTCTCGATTGCCAGGGCAAAATGGATCCGCTGCTGTTTAGTAACGGTCATGAAATATCCCTGATCGGTAGAATCACCATTGATTTCTACAGTATCATTATAGCGCAGTTCACGAAGATAGTTCATCTCCAGCGATTTGATCTGATTAGTTAACACGAGCTCCATAGGCAACCTGTCCATACACCAGTCGAGATATTTGACATTGTTGGCGTGGTTGACAATATCCAGATCGGAAAGTTTTACGATATATTCATCCCTATTTTTGACCGTGCTGGAAATATCGAGTTTAGAAAACGGCCGCTGAGTAGCCGGACGGTCTGGGTATGTCGCAAAATCTCCAGTCGAAATTGCGAGCGTTTCGGAACTTCTTTTCACCGTATTGATGACAGCCCAGTAACTGCTTGCTGTCACATAGAGCTGCCCATTCACTGTAATTTCAAAATTTCTGGTCGAGCGCGCGCCTTCTAATTCTTGTACCCAGGTCTTCACCTTGACAATATCCATCCATTTGGGTAATCTCGCAATCTCAATTCGTATACGGCTTAGTACCCACGTTTGGTTATGTTTGGCCATTTCTTTAAATCCAAACCCCGCTACATTGGCATGCTCTCCAGCGGTGAGCTGCAAAATATTAGACAAATCGGAGAAGCGGATGCGACCATTGGAGTAGCACTGCGTGAAATTAATTTCCCACTCTCTTTCGAAAACAGAACGTTCCATATAGCATATATTTTCGGCAAAAATAGATAATATGAATGATTTATGCCATCCTCACACTATGAAATGACACTATATTCAGATAACGCGCACTCGCCCCAAGGTGCAAACGTTTTTTTATTGTAAAATAAATGATAGTTTTCTATTATAGTATTGATTTTTATAAGTGGAATTGGTAGATTTAAATAAGCCAATGGCAGAAAGGAATAAAATAAGATTGGCTTTTGCGCGTTATCAATAGTGAACGCAAAGAATATTTTTACACATTAAATGCTCGTATTATGGTTGGACAACTAATAGCTAAAGAGGAAATTCCTCAGTTTAAATTTATCCCGGCGATTGAAGATAAAACAGCTACCTTTATGGATAAATTGAAAGGCGCACTTCGGTTGGGAAATGAGTTTAAATCCAAAACCGAAATTGCCTTTCAGACAGATTCCGGACCAAAGCGTATCGAAACCACTGTGTGGTCTTTAACCGATAGATATATTCAGATTAAGAGTGGCGTTTTAATACCATTAAAGTCTATTATAGCAATTGATTATTAAGCAATAAAACGAGAGGCTCCTAATTTAAGGAGCCTCTCGTTTTATACGATTACATCTTGCCTGTTGGCAAAAAAAGAGTTTATTGTCTTTTCTTCAAAAGGGAGCTTTTGTAAACCGTAATTTTTAGTACGATTCACCGGTCAATTCTTTTAGTCGTATCTCCGAGACTTTAGCATCGTATTGTGCAGTATAACTCCGCGTCATTGCATTGATGTAATTTAACTGCGCTGTTCTTACTTCCAACGTTGTTATGGTACCGATCCGGAATTTATCCATGGTGATGTTTAAATTTTCTTTTGCCAGTTCCTCATTTTTCCGTTCTACATTGGCCAGTTCGATGTTGGTAATGTAGGTTTGAAACAAAGTCCTTACCTGAGCCTGTATATCTTGTTTTTGCTGTTTTATCTGTATTTCAGAACTTTTGATCTGAAATTTGGCGATACGTTCGTTTCTGTTTTGCAAAAAGCCATTGAAGATGTTAAGGGATGCTGATACACCGTAGGTGAGACCTCTATTTTTGTTTTCTGTAGAGAAACCAAGTGAGGAGTGAGATTCGTTCCAATTATACCCACTATTTAAACCAATTTTAGGGTAACGTTCGGCTTTCACTGCCTTTAGGTTGAGTTCGGCGACACGATTGTTGATGATGGCAAGCTGAATTTGAGGATTTTGTTGATCAGCAATTTCGATGAGATTACCCAGTTTAAGATCCGTATCCAGTTTCATTTCATCTTCAACTTCAAAGTCTAGGCTCAAATCTCTAGTCATCAATTGGTTGAGGTAAGTTTTGGTGTTTTTAAAGCTTTCGAGTTGCCTGAGTAGGTTTGTCTGATCGGTATTCAGGTCGACTTTGGCATTCAGCAGATCGAGCTTGGAACCTTTTCCGATCTGTAGGCGATTTTCGGCCAGAGTAACCCGATATTGAGAAAGTGTAATGGTTGTATCTAAAGCGTCAATCAATCGTTTTTGCTGTACAAGATTATAATAGGTGGCCATGACTTCACTGAGTTGTGTAATGACCTCATATCTAATCTCCGCCTCACCCTGACGCTGTATCTCTTTAAATCGATCCCTACGCGCAAACATACCCAATCCGTCAAATATCGTCCAGTTTAAGTTAACGCCATACGACATATTGTCATTTTTAGCATTGGAAACCTGCTGTACTTGTCCATCGGCCCTAACCTGTCGTGAATTCTGAACCGAATTGCTTCTGTTAAATGTGCCGGTTACTGCGGGAAGCATACCAGCGCTTCCCAAACTGGTATTCTCGATATCAATGTTGTTGTCATTTTTAGCCAAAAGAATATTGAAGTTATTGCTCAACGTTGTTTTTAGCGCATCTTCCAAGGTCAATATCTCTTGGGCACGAGCTTGAAACATGATGGAGCAAAGCCATATTAGTAGGGTGAAATTTCTCTTCATGTTTAATTATTCGTAGCTTTTAATGTTATCAAATTCTGGTCTATGCTTTTTTTGTCGTGACCACATATAGTAGATGGCCGGGATGATGAATAAGGTCAGAATAAGCGAAAATATGGTACCCCCGACGATTACTACCCCCATTCCAATTCTGCTGGTCGAAGCAGCACCGAGCGACATCGCAATTGGCAATGCACCGAGTGCGATGGCCAAACTGGTCATTAAAATTGGTCTAAGGCGCGATTCGGCTGCATGCATGATTGCCTCAAATTTTTCCATTCCTTCTTCTCGCATCTGGTTGGCAAATTCGACAATCAGAATACCATTTTTGGTGACGAGGCCGATTAGCATGATTGTCCCAATTTGACTGAATATATTCCAGGTTTGGTCAAATAACCACAAACTGATCAGGGCGCCGGCTACAGCCATCGGTACCGTAAGGATAATGATAAATGGGTCGAGAAAGCTTTCAAATTGAGCCGCTAGGATCAGGTAGATAAGCAACAAAGCAAGGCCGAAGGCAAATAGGGTATTGGAGCTACTCTCAACAAAATCACGCGATTCACCGCTAAGATCGGTCGTAAAGCTCTGATCGAGTACTTTTTCCTTTATACGGTCCATTGCAGCAATGCCGTCGCTCATACTCATACCAGGAGCCAAGCCGGCGGAAACGGTCGCGGACATATAACGGTTGTTATGATAGAGTTGGGGCGGACTGCTTTCTTCTTTCACACTTACAACGTTGTCCAATTGGATGAGCTGCCCCATGTTATTGCGAACATAGATGGAAGAAAGATCCGTTGGAGTCGCCCGACGGTCATTCTCAACCTGGCCAATTACTTGATATTGTTTACCATCGCGCATAAAATAGGCAAATCGTTGACCGCTTAGCAACAGTTGTAAGGATTGAGATACATCCAGTACAGATACGCCAAGGCTCAGCGCTTTTAGACGGTCAATTTCGACATGAAGTTCTGGTTTGTTGAACTTTAGGTTGATATCCGTTGTCGAGAATGTTGGATCACTGTTCACCTCAGTCATAAATTGAGGTATTTTTTCCTGCAGCTTTTCGAAATTCTGCGCCTGAATAATATACTGAACGGGTAATCCGCCTCTTCGGTTCATGGATATCGTTGGCGTCTGTGAAACATTGACGCGAACGGCATCGTATTGTTTGGTCCACTTGGTCAGTTCTTTAGCGATATCGTCCTGCGATTTCTGACGTTCACTTGGGTCAACCAACGTCATCCGGATACGTCCGGAGTTGACCGATGCGGCGCCAAATCCCGGCGAAGTGATGTTAAGACTGATCTTATTCTCCGGGATCGAATCATACACCAGTTTATCAAGTTCCTGCATATAGCGATCCATATATTCATAGGTGGCACCCTCTGGACCTGTTACATTGACAGAAATATTACTTCGGTCATCATAAGGTGCAGTTTCCTTTTTAATGGACGAAAAAAGGATTCCAATAATCACAAAGCAGATGATCAGGATCGGAAAGCTGATCCATTTAAATTTCATGAATTTGTCAAGGGCATTGGCATACCCCTTGTTCATCTTGACAAACATGGGTTCGGTCCAATTATAAAATTTCGTCTTCTTGTGTCCACCACCCTTGATCAAATAGGCATTGAGCATAGGGGTGAGGGTCAGGGAAACAAATGCAGAAACCAGTACGGCCGAAGCGATAACGACTCCAAATTCACGAAATAAACGCCCCACAAAGCCCTGAAGAAATATAACAGGTAAGAATACGGCTGCAAGTGTGATTGAAATCGAGATAACAGCAAAGAAGATTTCCTTCGAGCCCTTCAAAGCAGCCTCTATAGGAGACATACCTTCTTCCACTTTCTTAAATATATTTTCCGTCACTACAATCCCATCGTCGACGACAAGACCTGTCGCGAGTACAATGGCGAGCAACGTCAGTACATTAATCGAAAATCCAAAAATGTACATAATAAAAAAGGTTGCAATCAATGAGACGGGAATATCCAGAAGAGGCCGCAATGCGATACCCCAGTCGCGGAAGAAAAAGTAAATAATCAAGGTAACCAAGATAATTGAAATTAGCAGTGTCTCGGCGACTTCCTCAACAGATTTTTTAATAAATGTGGTGTTGTCAGAAGCAATGTTAAGGATAATATCTTGGGGTAGATCTTCCTTGATCTGATCGAGCATTTTATAAAAATTATTGGCGATATCGAGGTAGTTTGTACCGGGTTGAGGAATAATCGCTATACCAACCAATTGCTTCCCATTGCTGACCATTTTTGTTTCCAGGTTTTCGGCATCTATTTCTGCCCGGCCAATGTCGATGAATTTGACAATACGGCTGCTATCGGATTTCAGAATGATATCATTAAACTCTTCGGGTGTAGAAAGATTTCCTACTGTCTTTACGGTGAGCTCCGTGGTGTTTCCGACAATTTTTCCAGAGGGCAATTCAACGTTTTGGTTATTCAGAGCCGTGCGGATATCAGAAGCCGTAATGCCATACGCAGCCATACGGTCGGGGTTGAGCCATAATCGCATGGCGTAGCGTTTTTGACCATAAATTTGGGTACTGCTGACACCTGGAATCGTCTGTAGTCTTTCCGAGATCACATTTTCTGCGTAGTCGCTCAGCGAAAGTTTATCGCGCGTTTCACTTTGTAGCGTCAACGTGATGATAGGATCGGAATCAGCGTCAGCCTTGGAAACAACGGGTGGGGCATCAATATCCTGAGGTAAACTTCGGATGGCCTGAGAGACCTTATCACGGACATCATTTGCCGCCTCTTCAAGATTTTTTTGCAGACCAAATTCGATGGTAATATTACTGGACCCCTGGTTACTGGAGGAGGATATATTCCGGATACCATCGATCGAATTGATAGCCTTTTCTAAGGGCTCGGTAATCTGAGATTCAATGATATCTGGATTTGCACCCGCATAGTTTGTTCTAACAGAAACAATAGCGGGGTCAATGGAGGGGTATTCGCGGACGCCCAAAAAGCTAAAACCAATGTAGCCAAATAATATAATGGTGATATTGACAACAATAGTTAAAACCGGGCGTTTAATAAAAATAGCAGATAAATTCATGCACAGTTAGTTAGCTAATGATACCTTAACTTTTGATCCATCTTTTAACGACAGGACACCTGTGGTTAGAACGGTGTCACCGGCACTGATCCCAGATAAAATGACAATATCTTTGTCGGTACGTGCGCCTGTTTCAACCTTCACTTCTTTGGCTAGGCCATGCTGTAATACAAACACTTTTTTTCCGTCCTGAACAGGTACGATGGCTTCAGTTGGAATGGATATCGCATCGTTTTCTACCTCGATTGGAACGCTAACGTTAACAAATGATCCTACTTTCAACTTTCCCTGCTCATTACTTGCGCGGGCTCTCACCGTGAGCGTTCTGGTGTTAAGTGATACTTGAGGTTCTATAGCGTAGATGTTTGCTTTCATGACGGTTGGGTCATTAGCAACACTAAACTCGATCGGCATATTCACTTTAACGATACTGCTGTATTTTTCGGGAACTGCGAAGGTGATTTTTACCAAGTTGTCCTTGACCAGATTTGTGATCAGCGTGGTGGGCGAGACAATGGCTCCAACAGAAATATTACGTAATCCAATCATCCCACTAAATGGTGCCCTGATGGTGGTCTTTGATATTTGTGCCTGGATCAACTGGATCTGTGCGGCTGAAGTTTTTAAGGCCGCACTGGCAATATCAAACTCCTCCTGACTGATAGCGCCTTTTTGCAACAGCAATTTGGCCCGGCGTTCATTTTCTGCATTGAGCTGATTGGTCGTTTGGGATTGTCTTAATTGCGCCTGCAGTTCTATATCATCAATCTTGATCAAAGGTTCGCCCTGCCTGACCCGCTGTCCTTCTGCAAAATATATTTTGGTAATTCGACCACTGACTTCACTTCTGACTTCGACCTGCTCTTCTGCATCGATGCTTCCCGAAAGATTGATCGATCTATCGGCGACAGAAGATTTGGCAATGATTGCCTGTGCCGGCACTGGCACATCTTTTTTCTCCTTCGGCTTATCGGTTCCCTCTTTATCTTTTTTAGCAGTAAGCAGAAAGTATCCACCTCCAAAAACAGCGCAGGCCAAAAGAAGGTAAATGATCGATTTTTTATTCATATGGTATAGTATCTTATGTACTTTTTACATTTAACTGGTAAATATAGGTTTATTATAATGCCGATACGGGTTGTCAAAAGGATTTTACAATACACACAAAACTCAGGCAAGAAACTGCACTGTGCGTTTACTGGGAGCGAAGGGAGATAAAAAAAGCTAGAAATTCATTTCTAGCTTTGCGTCTACTATTTTTTTGATTTTGTTTTTTGTTCAATTTCTTTTGGCTCCGCATTATCTACTTTTGGCTTGATTGCTGCTCTTGACAAATGTGGTCTTCTTTTTCCAAAAGAACCATTCGATATTTTTCCTCTTCTGGTTTTGATGTCACCTTTTCCCATAGTGTAAAATATTTTGGTTTTAAAAATTATATATAACCTAAATATAGGGATTTGTTTTTAAAGATTCAACTGTTTTATCTTCAAATAATGGGAAAAATGCGTTTTTGAACATCAATTTTGAAATTTTGGGTAATGGTATCGAAAAATAAATTATTGACTGGTTTATTTTCAGCAACCAAATAGGGGATTTCCAATATGTTATTTTTTAATTTGATACGGTAATAGCCATATAATAATCCTTTGGTCGTCTGAATGGATTCGATTTTCTGCACGGCCTCGATATCCTTAAAAAGGTTAAAGCTATAATTTTCTCCTTTTAATTGTTCAATAAAAACTTCATCAGTTTTGGCATTATACCATATTTGCTGGCTTTTTACCTTACTAAAATGATTGTTGAATAAAAATAGATAACCCAAAAGAAAGATTGCAATTGGAAGTAAGAACAGTACAATTTTTATCTTTATGAAAAGCAATACGACAATCAGCACGAGGATAACCCCCATAATGACATTGGAAATGGTTTTTTTTAGATTCGCCTGAATGACTGCGGGTGAAGCCTCAATCAATTGAAAGCCTGTTTTTAAGTCCTTAGATACATCGGTGGCAAACCCAAAAAAATTAAATTTTTTGCGTATCATCAGATAAGCAATTAGAATGATAAGTCCAATGATCAGAAACCGCATATTGTATACCTAGTATTGTTCGTCTTCGTTTGGGTATTTTACTGCTTTCACCTCAGAGACGTAATTGCTTACTGCGGTGATAATTTGCTCATGCAAGTTAGCAAAATGACGCATAAATTTAGGTTTAAAATCTGCATTAATGCCCAGCATATCGTTAATGACAAGTACCTGCCCATCGCAATCCGGTCCAGCACCGATACCTACCGTAGGAATTGTCAATGTTTCGGTCACTGTCTTGGCCAATTTAGCAGGTATCTTTTCCAAAACAATGGCAAAACAGCCGGCGTCCTGTAAAGCAAGTGCATCTTCGATTAGTTTAGCTGCTTCTTGCTCTTCCTTTGCACGGACACCAAAATTGCCAAATTTGTTGATAGATTGGGGAGTGAGGCCCAGGTGACCGCATACGGGAATGCCTCCGGCAATGATTTTTTTAATGTTTTCTATGATTTCAATACCACCTTCCAGCTTCAGTGCATGTGCACCAGATTCCTTCATCATACGGACGGCTGCGTTATAGGCCGCATTGGCAGATCCCTGATAGGATCCGAACGGTAAGTCTGCCAGTACCATGGCGCGCTGCGTACCCCTTGCAACAGACGCCGCATGGTAAATCATATGATCAAGGGTAATAGGCAAGGTAGTTTCGTATCCAGCAAATACATTGGCGGCAGAATCTCCAATCAAAATAACATCAACACCAGCCTGATCGACCATTTTAGCCATGGAATAATCGTAGCTGGTCAGCATAGAAATCTTTTCCTGACGGTCTTTCATGGCTTGTAGCATGGCGGTGCTAACGCGTTTCATTTCTTTGTTTACAGACATCTTAACTTTTATTTTGTGTCCAAAAGTAAGCTTTTTATCATACATTGACCAATATTCTGCCTGGTGTTTTGTATTTTTGCCAAATGATACAAAATGAGAATCGTCTATTTAAATTTCCCAAATTTTCAGACTTAATCATCCATGAGGATGAAAATTTGATTGTTATCAATAAGCCACCGTTTGTAGCTTCTTTGGATGAGCGCGAGGGTGGAGAGGTTAATATCCTTCGATTGGCGAAAAAATACCATCCGGATGCGCAGGTGTGCCACCGTTTGGATAAAGAGACTTCGGGTATTTTATTAATTGCCAAAAACCCAGAGACGTATCGTACAATTTCGATCGCATTTGAAAAAAGAAGAGTGAATAAGACCTACCATGCGATCATAGGCGGTACGCATACTTTTCAGGATTTGCTGGTTGATTTACCGATCTTGAATCAAGGCAATAAAAATGTATCTATTGACCGTGCCAATGGCAAAGCAGCAGAAACTATTTTCAATTCGATCAAATATTACAAGAATTATACATTAGTAGAGTGTAAGCCCATTACGGGACGGATGCATCAAATCCGTATTCACCTCGCGACACAACATGCAGCAATTGTTGGCGACGATATGTATCGCGGCAAACCGGTCTATTTATCCCAAATCAAAAAACGAGGCTATACGTTGTCGAAAGATGAAGAAGAACAGCCTATCATGAAGCGTTTTGCGCTACATGCCAAACATATCGAATTCGAACTGAATGGAGTTAAAATGGTTTTCGATGCGCCCTATCCAAAGGATTTTGCGACATTATTGAAACTGTTAGATAAGTTTGATTCGTAAATAGCCCAGTTACACATGAATCCGAAGACAAAAAAAATAGTCGGAAACGTTGTATTTGTACTGCTTATTGGCTTGTTGATTTGGCCTACAAGTAGAAGTTATTTTCAGCAAGCCCTAATGAAAATAGGCTTCTTTAAACTAAAATTAGAAGTTCCGCCGGACGCTAGAAAATCTTTTGCGACTTCGCCCAAGATAGGCACTGAGGTATCTTTTATAAACCAGCAAGGCGAGCCTGTAAAAGTGGCTGATCTCAGAGGAAAGGTGATTTTTATCAATTTCTGGGCAACTTGGTGTGCCCCTTGCCGGGCCGAAATGCCCTCGATCAAAAAACTTTATAATACGTATAAGGATAACGCCCATGTCGTGTTTTTGATTGTTGAGGTGGAGGGTGATCGAGCGAAGGCCGAAGCGTTTATTAAGGGAGAGGGTTTGAGCTTACCAGTAAGCTTTCCGAACAGTGATATTCCAAAGGAGTGGCTTTCTGGGCCTATTCCAACAACGCTCATATTGGATAAGGAAGGAAATCTTGCCGCAAGGCATGAAGGACTGGCTGACTATTCCACTCCAGAGGTGACCACATTTATTCAAGATTTAATCAATAAATAATTTTTTAAGATCTCTAAAATAAGCATGACAAGAGCAGAACTTATTCATCAAATAAAAGCGAAACGCTCATTTCTATGTGTCGGACTGGACACAGACCTTGCCAAAATCCCTGATCATCTTTTAGACGATGAGGATCCGATCTATAGCTTTAACAAAGCTATAATAGAAGCAACAGCTGATCTTTGTGTAGCCTACAAACCGAATATAGCATTTTATGAATGTTATGGAATAAAAGGTTGGCAATCGCTTCAAAGAACCTGGGCCGCCTTGCCAAAGGACTGTTTTAGTATTGCTGACGCAAAAAGAGGGGATATCGGTAATACATCCGGGCGTTACGCAATGGCATTTTTTGATGAAAAGGCTTCTGGTCTCGGATTCGATAGTATCACCATTGCCCCGTATATGGGCAAGGACTCGGTAACGCCGTTTTTGGATTTTAAAGACAAATGGGCTATCGTACTTGCTTTGACATCAAATGAGGGTAGCTTAGACTTTCAGAATTTTGAGAATAAAGAAGGGCTGCAATTGTTCGAACAAGTGATTGACAAAGTCAACACCTGGGGCACGCCAGAAAATCTCATGTATGTGGTAGGAGCAACCCGAGGAGAAGGGTTTATCAAAATTAGGGAGCATGCGCCAGATCATTTTTTATTGGTTCCGGGAGTGGGTGCTCAGGGGGGCTCGCTCGAAGATGTTTGTAAATTTGGTATGAACAAAGATTGTGGACTTTTGGTAAACAGCACAAGGGGCATTATCTATGCTTCGAAAGGGACTGATTTCGCTGAAAGAGCACGGCAGGAAGCCTTAATTCTTCAAAAAGAAATGGAAGTAGAGCTGTTAAAAGCGGGTATTATTTCCTGATTTGACATTTAATAATTCATTCGTAATACTTACCTTTGCAGCATGCCAGAAAAAATTATAATTCTAGACTTCGGGTCTCAATACACACAGTTGATCGCAAGACGTGTCAGAGAGCTAAATGTGTATTGTGAGATACACCCGTTCAATAAATTGCCAGAGTTTGACGACACCGTAAAAGGTGTTATCTTTTCGGGCAGCCCTTATTCTGTTAGACAAGAAGATGCGCCACAAATTGATTTTGTCGCTATTCAGGATCGTTTCCCACTCTTAGGCGTATGTTACGGAGCCCAATACATTGCTCAAAAATCAGGCGGTGAAGTGTTACCTTCTGAAATTCGTGAATATGGTCGTGCAAATCTGCAGTTTGTCAATAGTGAGAATGAATTATTGGCAGGCATACCCACGCAGTCACAGGTATGGATGTCTCATGGCGATACCATTAAAGAAGTACCTGCAAATTTTGAAATTATAGCGAGTACCGATAAAGTTCGCGTAGCAGCGTATCAAGTGAAAGGTACCCGTACTTACGGTATACAATTTCATCCAGAAGTAACCCATAGTACAGACGGTGCTATCGTATTAAAAAACTTTGTTGTCAATATCTGTGGTTGTGCACAGGAATGGACACCAGACGCTTTTGTAGAAACAACAGTATCTTCTTTGAAAGAGCAACTAGGTGATGATCATGTTATTATGGCTTTATCTGGCGGGGTAGATTCGACAGTTGCAGCGGTGTTATTGCATCAGGCAATCGGAAAGAAACTCCATTGTATCTTTGTGGATCATGGTTTGCTTCGTAAGGACGAATATGAGCAAGTATTGGATTCTTACAAAAATATGGGCTTAAATATCAAAGGAATCAATGCGAAAGATTTATTTTATGGTCGATTAGCTGGAGTTTCCGAGCCAGAAGAAAAACGCAAGATCATTGGTAATTCGTTTATTGATGTCTTCGATGAAGCAGCAAAAGATATTCAAAAGGAATTGCCTGAAGGCATTGAAGCGAAGTGGTTAGGGCAAGGGACAATTTATCCGGATATCATCGAATCAGTTTCAGTGAAAGGGCCTTCGGCGACTATCAAATCACACCATAACGTTGGGGGCTTACCTGATTTCATGAAACTGAAAGTTGTGGAACCACTTAAGACTTTGTTTAAAGATGAAGTAAGAAGAGTAGGAAAAGCATTGGAAGTTGATCAGGCAATTTTAGGCAGACATCCATTTCCTGGTCCGGGCTTGGCAATTCGTATTCTGGGTGATATTACACCCGAGCGTGTACGTATTGTGCAGGAGGCTGATGCGATATTCATCAATAATCTGAAAGAAGCCGGTTGGTATGACAAAGTATGGCAGGCAGGCACAATTTTCTTGCCCGTGCGCTCAGTAGGCGTAATGGGTGATGAGCGCACTTACGAGCACGTCGTTAGCTTACGCGCGGTGGGTTCGCTAGATGGAATGACTGCGGATTGGATACATTTACCATATGATCTGTTGGCAAAAATTTCAAATGAAATTATCAACCATGTGAAAGGAATAAACAGAGTTGTATATGATATCAGTTCAAAACCACCCGCTACAATTGAGTGGGAATAAAATATGGGTTGCGGCGCTTGTAGCGTTATGCCTTGCAAGCTGTACAACCAAAAAAAGCACAGTATTGCGTTCGCCGTCCTCTGGTCATGGCGAACAGCAAACTGCTGTTACTAAACCTCCTGTTGACAAAGAAAGTACCATTACCAAGATGGGCGATACCCAACGTGTCAATGGCTATGCTGTGAAAAATAATCGCATCGCACTGCTGTTGCCGTTCGAGTTAAGTAATATTGCAGGTACAGTTAAGAAGGAAGACGTGGAGCGCTCTTCCTTGGCGCTGGATTTTTATCAGGGATTTCAGTTAGGCCTTGACAAAATTGCGAAGGAAGGTGCCTTGTTCGATTTGCAGGTGATTGATTCTAGAGACAATGTTGCGTATAATGCAACACTGGGTACAGCGGTCAATGTCAAAGATGCTGTGCTCGTGGTGGGACCCGTATATCCGCGTGAGATTAAGAGCTTTGGGCAGACCTTTGCAAACAAGAACGTTCTACAGGTTTCTCCATTAGCAGCAACCATGGCTTCTGAATTTAGCCTCCCCAATTTGGTTTCGATAACACCATCTATTCGTACACACGCCGAAACATTGGCGAAGTATGTTGCAGAGCAATATTATAATGGGGATCAGATTGTTATTTATGATGCTGGGGATGATGACAGCAAACAGTTTTTGATCAATTTTGCAAACGAGATTACCAAAGCTAACCCGCAGGCTAAAGTAAAAACGGTTATGAGCATCAATGAGCTTAATAACAGTCTTGTGTTGGCAGGCACCAATCATATCATTTCAGGGACTGCCAATAAAAATTTAGTAAAGGGCCTTTTGGATGCTATGGATGAACGCTTTCTGAATCCAGGTAATCAGTTTAAATTATATGGACACCCCAACATGGCCAAGCTTTCGTTTGAGAATTTCGAAAACATGGATTTTTACGCATTGACCATTACTTCTTCCAACTTGGTCGATGAGACGGATGGAGATACCAAAAAGTTTATTGGAAATTACAAGGCTGCTTATAAAGTTGATCCGTCCGAGTTTTCTTACAAAGGGTATGACGCGGCATTGTATTTTGGTCGATTGATACATCAATATGGAGTGGATTATGTCAGCCGAATGACGCAGGAAAAGTTTTCGGGATTGAATAGCGATTACAGATTTGAATTTTACCCAAAATGGGGCTATGCAAACAGATCGTTGGGGATGTTGGTCTATCACGATAAAAAATTTGAAAGAAAATAATCTTTGAATGGCTGAATTCAGTGAAAAACGTGTTCATCAGCAAATACGTAATTTTGAGCGAGCAATGGATGGTTTTGAAGCTGATCAACCATTTTCACGTTATTTAACAACTTTTTTTAAGCTAAATAGACAAATGGGATCTTCAGACCGAAAGGCCGTCTCCCGTTTGTGCTATAATTATTTCCGTCTAGGGACTGCAGCTCCGCAGTTATCACAACAACGTAGGTTGGTAGTCGCCGAATTTCTATGCGAGCAGGAAAGCCCCTTGGTGGCGGTTCTTGAACCTGCTTACGCCGATAAACTCCATCTTTCAATCCGTGACAAAATTACATTTTTGGAGTCCGAAGGCTTTTTTAAATTGGAAGACCTATTTCCTTTTACGGAGCATATTTCTGAAAAAGTGAATTTAACTGCCTTTTTGGAAAGTCAGTGTATTCAGCCCTATTTATATATTCGGGTAAAACGAGGAAAGACAAATTTCGTGCGCGCCATTTTAGATGGTAGTCAGATTCCCTATACCACTATCGGCGAGCAGACCATTGCCTTAAATAATGGTACTTCCTTACAGCGATTTGATGCCTTAGATGGCATTATTGAAGTACAAGATCTTTCCTCGCAACGTACGTTAGCCTATATGGAGCCAGGAGAAAATGAATCCTGGTGGGATACATGTGCAGCTTCAGGTGGCAAATCTCTTTTATTGATGGATGCTTGTCCCACGGTAAATTTGTTGGTGTCGGATATTCGTATGAGCATTCTTCGGAATCTCGATGAGCGTTTTGACCGTGCCGGAATAAAGCATTACCGAAAGAAAATACTCGATCTTACCAAGAATACCTTTTCAATTCTTGGGAGCGAACGATTTGATGGAGTATTATTGGACGCACCGTGTAGTGGATCGGGGACTTGGGGGCGTACACCAGAAATGATTCGGCATTTTAGGGCTGATAAGATTGGCGAATTCAATGCACTACAAAAAAATATTGCAAGTAATGTAGTAGGACATGTTAAAGTGGGAAAGCCTTTGATTTATATAACCTGCTCCATTTTTAAAGCGGAAAATGAAGATGTTGTCAATTACATTGTGGATAATTTTGGTTTTGAAATAGCACGCATGGATTATCTGGAAGGGTATACCGAAAAGGCCGATAGCATGTTTGTGGCGCGTTTGATAAAAACGTAATTTCTGATCGTAGAAAGCGTATAGGCTATTTTTTCCGTTTGGAAAAAATAGCCTTTTTCATTACTATAAATGTTTTTTTGTTGTATTCGTCAGTCACATTTACTGGGGATCACCAGCACCGGGCAGGTGGATTTACGAATAACCGATTCAGAGACAGAACCAGATATAAAATGATCAAAACCGGTCCGCCCGTTAGACCCCATGATAATCAGATCGGCAGACCATTCGTGCGATGCAGCCAGAATTTCTTCTTTAATAGATCCTATTCGATTAAACAAATAGACCTCACCAGCACCAGTAAACTCGCGGCTTATCTTCTCAAGATACTTTTGCGCATTGTCCTGTTCCATTTCCGAAACCTCCGGAACGATGATAGGCTGCTGCCCCAATAAGGGATCTGCGCCAAAATTGGCAGGAGAAGTAGGGGGGATAACGGTGACAAGTGCTACGGAGGCTCCAAATACTTGGGCCATTTCTTTCGCATAATGTATTGCCTTTTCAGCGCATGGCTCGTCGTCAACAGCGACTAATATCCTTTTGAATTTTGAATTTGTATTCTCCATATCTGCTATTATTAATTTATCTTCGTCATATAATATATAATCATAGATTGGACGATTTTGTTTTATTAGCATATGAAATATGGTATTTGTATACTTGCTCTCGTACCGTTACGTCTAGAACAGGCACATCGTAGCGAGATGGTTTCTCAGGTTTTGTTTGGAGAGCTTTTTGAAATTGTGGACGAGCAGGCGGATTGGACATCCATACGCTTATTGGAAACGGATTATTTGGGTTGGATTCAAAACGGGCAGTTTCAAAAATTAGAGGACTCAGATAAGGAGCAATATTTTTTAGGAAGACGAACTGTGGTTGGAAGAGAGGGAGGGGTACTTTTGGGCGAGGCAACCCAACTGCAGCTCTGTCATGGGACCACGCTGTATCTAAATGAAGAGAACCGGACTAATCTGCCACTATTGGACTTGACTTATCAGGGAAGCATAAGTTTATTTTCGAAGGAATTAGTCGAAAGTGAGCTCCAGCAACTCGCTTTGAGTTACAAAGATGTACCGTATTTGTGGGGCGGCCGTTCGGAGTGGGGGATTGACTGTTCGGGTTTCTCGCAATTGATCTACAGCTGCTTTGGACTTTATTTGCCCCGCGATGCTTATCAGCAAGCGGAAAAAGGGGAGACCGTCGACTTTATTTCAGAAATAAAGGTAGGTGATTTGGCGTTTTTTGACAATGCGCAAGGCCGGATTACTCACGTTGGTATTATGCTGGATCGCGATACCATTATCCATGCTTCTGCAAAAGTCCGTGTGGACCGCATGGATTCAGAGGGTATTTTTAATGCGGAACTGAATCGCTATACACACAAACTCCGAATTGTTAAACGGTATAACTAACATAGCAAAGGGCGATAAAATATTTTATCGCCCTTCCTTTTTCTATTTTTTTCGTTGAGACTAGAATTTGAATGTCAAACCAAATTTAGCAGTATCGAAGAAGTTGTTAAAGCTATTGATGTTTGCATTAAATTCATTAGATGATTTAGCACCATCAACATCAACTTTTGATGTTCTGAATGACAATAAGTCAGTTAAACCAAAATTGATTGCAATTTTAGGCGTTACAAAGTAGTTGATACCCAAACCTGCGTTCGCACCGAAACCTTTTGTTTTAGCGATATCACTTGTGGTAGTTCCATTATTGATTTTTCCATCTTCTTGCGCATAACCAGCACCAAGTTGTGCATATGTTTTGAATCGTGAACCTAACTCAAGAAAGTAGTAACGTCCAAATGCACCTATACCGAATTGGTTGTTTTTTACATAGGATTCATTCGACTGATCTACGTTTTTTGTAGCTTTTTCATTACCAACGTTTACATCTAAACCAACAGCAATCTTGTCAGAAACAAAGTAACCAACAGAAGGGTTGAAATTAAATGAATTTGTTTTTGTTTGATTAGTTTTGTCGTTTGAAGTATTAGCGGATAAGTTACCTTCAACAATAACATCGCTCTTTTTGAAACCGAATTCTTGTGCTTGTGAAGCCAATGTCAAACCAGCTACAGCTGCTAATGTAAGTAAAATTTTTTTCATGTCTTTTTTATTTAAAAGTTGTTTAAATGTGCCAGTAATTACTTTCTGACTTTTTAAATTTGTTAGTCAAATATCGAAATCATATTTTATTTTTTTGTCATTGGATTGTCTAGATATTTGATATAATCGTAAATTATAGTGGATCAACACCTTAAAATTTAATATAATTTTATTTTTACAGATTCTATTTAACGATAATGATATTGGGCTGACTTTTTGTTATTTAATGTCAATTTTAAGTAAGAATAGAAAAAAAAGCCATTTGTCAATATTTGACAAATGGCTTTTTTATGATTATCTAACTGGATGTTACTCGAAATATTCTTTGATTCGCTCGAAGAATGACTTTTCACTTTTGCCAGGTTGAGGCTTAAAGTTCGGTGATTCTTTCAATTTATTCAACAGTTCTTTTTCTTCGATAGATACAGCTTTTGGTGTCCATATATTAACATATACAAGCTGGTCTCCCTTGTGGTAAGAATTAACCTCAGGAATACCTTTTCCTTTTAACCGTAAAATTTTGCCGCCTTGTGTGCCGGGTTCAATTTTGATTTTCGCTTTTCCGTCTATTGTCGGAACTTCCACGCTGGTACCTAATGTAGCATCTACAAAATTAATATAAAGATCATAGATGACATTTAGTCCGTCGCGTTTTAAACTTTCGTGTGCAACTTCTTCGATCAATATAATTAAATCTCCTGGTACACCACCACGCGGAGCCGCATTTCCCTTTCCGCTCATGGATAGTTGCATGCCTTCACTCACCCCTGCCGGAATATTGATGGAGATTGTTTCCTCGCCACGTTCAAGTCCTTCACCTCTACACGTTGTACATTTTGCTGTGATTTCTACGCCTTCACCATTACACGTAGGGCAAGTGCTTGTTGTTTGCATTTGTCCTAAGATCGTATTGGTAACTCTTCTGACTGAGCCCGATCCACCACAGGTTTTACAGGTATGGAAAGAAGATTTATCTTTAGCACCCGATCCGTCACAGGTATGACAGACGACTTGCTTGTTGACTTTTACCTTTTTCTCAACGCCTTTGGCAATTTCTTCAAGCGTTAACTTAACTTTTATGCGTAAGTTGCTTCCTCTTGCTACGCGGCGTCCGCCACGCTGGCCACCGCCACCGCCAAAGAAACTTTCAAAGGGATGTCCTCCACCAAAGATATCACCAAATTGACTGAATATGTCTTCCATATTCATGCCGCCGCCACCGCCGAAACCACCGCTGGCAGAATTACCAGCATGTCCAAATTGGTCATAACGTTGACGTTTCTGTGGATTGCTCAAGATATCGTATGCCTCAGCAGCTTCCTTAAACTTTTCCTCAGCCTCATGGTCACCAGGATTTTTGTCCGGATGGTACTTTATCGCTAGTTTGCGATACGCTGATTTAATCTCCTTCTCGTCCGCTGATCGCGAGACACCAAGTATATCGTAATAATCTCTTTTTGACATCGTCTTAATATTATTGACCTATAACTACTTTTGCGTGACGGATAACTTTGTCACCTAAGTAGTAACCTTTTTCGATCACGTCCACCACTTTATTTTTTAATTCTTCTGTAGCGGCAGGTATTGCTGTAATAGCTTCTTGTAATTCAGGATCGAAATCTTGGTTTTTAACGTCCATTTCCTTTAATCCTAATTGCGATAATGTTTGTCTGAATTTATTGTTAACAATATCCATTCCTGTTTTTACCGATTCAACATCAGTTGCAGTTTCCATGGCTGTTAATGCTCTGTCAAAATCATCCAATGTAGGCAACAACTTGCTGATGACATCTTTTCCAGCTGATTGAATCAATTCAACACGTTCTTTACTTGTACGTTTTCTATAATTGTCAAATTCGGCAGATAGACGAATGTACTTATCCTTTGCCTCTGCCAATTCTGCAGCCAGTTTATCTTCAGTAGACAGTTCTTCTGCTAGATTATCAGCAGGTAGTTCTTGTTGTTCAGAAGAATTTGTTTCTACTGGATCTTGGCTTTCATCGTAATAATTATCTTGCTCATTCATATCTTCAATGCTAAAATTAGATTCAAAAATTTACTCTATGCTTCGTTTGTCAAAGTTTTTGCCAAACAATAAAATTCCGACAGCTTGTCAGATTTTATTAAAAAAGCCTAACAATTTGTCGGAATCGGTATTTTTATATGTCAGTTTTCCGTCTAGATACTGACATTGTCCTGTAATATACCATCGCCGGTTTTGATGATACGAGAAGGCATATTGCGGATAATGGTATAATCGTGTGTGGCCATCAATATGGCTGTTCCTGAGCTGGCAATGTCTCTTAGCAACAAGACAATTTCCTCTGATGTAGCAGGGTCCAGATTACCTGTAGGCTCATCTGCCAAAATAATTTCTGGATTATTTAATAAGGCACGGGCAATCACAATACGTTGCTGTTCACCGCCAGAAAGTTCATGTGGCATCTTCTTTAATTTGGAGCGAAGTCCAACTTTTTCCAATACGTCCAATATACGGCTATCGATCATTTTCTTCTCTTTCCAACCTGTTGCTTTAAGGGCAAATTCGAGGTTTTTCTCGATACTTCTATCCGATAAAAGGTGGAAGTCCTGAAACACGATTCCCAGTTTTCTACGCAGGTAAGGAACATCATTTTCATGCAGTTTTTTTAAATCAAAACCAGCGATCATGCCCTCTCCATTACCAATGTATAAGTCGCCGTAAATTATCTTTAACAAACTACTCTTTCCACTGCCGGACTGACCGATAAGGTAGATAAACTCGCCTTTGCCGATATTTAAATTTACATTGGACAATACCAAATGTTTCTGTTGGAAGATGTCAACGTTTTTTAATGTAATAACTTTATTTTCAATCATGGAAGCTAAAATTCTAATTTTTTAATTTGTCCAAAAGGCATTTCTCTGACCAGTTGCATGATATACGCTGCCTTTTCTCCTAATCCGATCTTATCAAGTGATTTGTCCGGGCGGTCGACTCTAAAATATGCAAGCAAGGTGAAGGCATCATCTCTTAGTTGTACATAATCAGGGATTTTGGCGACACCTTTTACTTTAATGATATACATAGATTCAAAGTTAGTATTTTTAATGCAATTTCTTTACTACGAATTTAAAGGAAGCTTAACGGTTGGCAAATAGAAAATCAAGCGTATTCACACCGTCAGCGTAATCATCCAGCGATGGACTTTGGCTTTCGCCAAAATGAAAAACGGGAGACGGCACTTCTAATGGCAGTTTGGATACAATACATTGGATGTTTTCTTGCGCTAATATCAGTTTATTTTCGACTTCAGCAACTGTTTCGTAAGTTTCATAATAAACCACAGCAAGGGGAGAAGCTGTTTTCTCGTCTTCTTTGAGCAATAAAAATCCGTTATCAAAATGCTTATCGCCATTGATCAGATAGATGGATTTGTTGTAGTCGTAATTGTTGGTATATTTAAAATGCGCTGTCACATTGTTGAATATCGCTATACCCTCAAAAAACTGCGCTATTGGATAATTTTTTGGTGTAAATATTTTGGATATAGAGCGGCAACCCAGTCCAAAGTAATCGAAAATATCATGCCCAAGAGCTTCCAGCTGGCTAGGAGATTCCGCGCCCCCCAGTACAGCAACGCTATTTCGATTGCGGCGGATGATATGCGGCTTGGCACCAAAGTAGTAATCGAAATAGCGGGCACTATTGTTAGATCCCGTTGCGATGACCAGGTCGAAATCTTTTAATCGGTCAACAATTTCAAAAGCATCGCCAAAATACGGGTCAATTTTATCCAGCAGACCCAGTACATAGGCCGTCAGTCCCGCGTCGTCAGAGGATACTTTTATCTTGGCTTTAAAGCCACTGATCAGAACAGCGAGGATATCATGGAATCCGACTAAAGGTATATTGCCAGCAAGAATTAATCCTACAGTTTTTGCCGAATGCGTATCTGGGTATGGCGCCAACCAATGCGTAAGTTTCTCTATGGTAAGATTTTCTGCAATTGCCTGTAGCGCGCGTTCAACATTTTGTGGGGTATACCAGGGGTTTTTATGTTGGGCAGATTGGATTATCTGACTGGATTCTTCAGATGGCAGTTGAAGCTGTTCGCCTAATTTTACAAATGCATTTATTCGTTGTTCCTTTGTCAAAATATTAAAATTTTAAAAGATGAATACACAAATTTGTGTTATATTTGTGCTGTTAACATTAATCAACGTGAATCAACTAGCCTTATTGTACAATTCGACTTTGTTTCATATTGATAATGCAAAAATAGTTTATTTATCATAATTGTGAGGTTATAAATGGCGATTAAAATTACAGACGAATGCATTAACTGTGGTGCTTGCGAACCGGAATGCCCAAATAATGCAATATACGATGCTGGTGTAACTTGGAAATTCTCAGATGGGACGGCTTTGGACGGGATTATTGATTTTGGCGACGGCGTTACACTCGATGCCAATGAGTCTCAGGAAGCAATCTCAAATGAAGTCTATTATATTGTTTCGGATAAATGTACAGAATGTGTAGGTTTCCATGATGAGCCTCAATGTGCAGCGGTTTGCCCTGTAGATTGTTGTGTGGACGACGAAGATGTGCGTGAGTCTAACGACGAGCTTTTAGCGAAAAAATCTTGGTTACACGCGGAATAAGTTTATTGCTCCGTAAAAAATATTGGGCAGGAGAAGAAATTTTCCTGCCTTTTTTTGTGGCCTCGAATTTAGAGAAATCGATATTTTGTTGCGAAACATGGCTATTTGGAATAATAATATTTGCAAAAGCATAGTATTTTTTTATTTTTGTTCTTTTGACCATTAAAATCTTTTAAATGTTAAAAACCAAAATAGGGTTGATGACCCTAATCACAGTTACATTAGCTTGTATCATTGCTGTATTATACGAATTTGATGTTGTAGGCTTTTCGCATGAATTTCTAATGGCTGTCCGTTGGATAGTTGCTACCGTTCTGGTTGTCAATGCGCTTTTTAAGAAAAATTTGACCACCTGGATTTTGACCTGTATGATTATCGGGATCTTCGTTGGGTTGGATTTTCCAAATCTGGCAATTTCCCTGCAACCTTTAAGTAAAGGATTTATCAAATTGGTCAAGACAATTGTTGGACCGATTCTCTTTGCTACCCTTGTTTATGGAATTGCAGGGCATTCCGATTTGAAGCAAGTGGGACGTATGGCATGGAAATCTATGCTGTATTTCTTCTGTGCTACAACATGCGCTATTTTTATCGGTTTAGGCGCTATTAATCTGACTCGGGCAGGCGTGGGGGTTGATGTTGCCCATATGCCGCATGAAGAACTTCCTGCTCCCAAAGAAAGCATGGATGAGCATATCCTTAAAACACTTCCTGACCATGTGCATCCCGTTTATAAATTTACTTCTTTTATACGTGACCTATTTCCGGAAAACATTGTAAAATCTGTTGCTGATAATCAGGTTTTGCAGATTGTAGTCTTTTCGGTTTTATTCGGTATCGGATTGGCGATGGTGGATGAAAAGAAGCGTAAACCTTTGGTAGATTTTACCGAGAGCATGTCTGAAGCGATGTTTAAATTTACAAACATCATTATGTATTTTGCCCCAATAGGGGTTGGTGCAGCTATGGCTTATACCGTAGGGCATCTTGGTGTCGACATCTTGAAGAATCTCTTCATGTTATTGGCTACGCTGTATTTCGCTTTGCTCTGCTTTTTATGTCTCGTACTTCTCCCTGTCGCACTTTACCTGAAAATCCCTGTCAAAAGGTTTATCAATGCAATTAAGGAACCTGTTTCGATTGCATTTGCGACAACGAGTTCAGATGCAGCGTTACCGAAAGCAATGAGTGCGATGGAAAAATTTGGTGTCCCACGTAAAATTGTGTCATTTGTCATTCCTACTGGATATAGCTTTAATCTGGATGGTACATCTCTTTACCTCTCATTAGCAGCAATTTTTGTGGCCCAGGCTGCAGGTATACATTTGTCATTTGGCCATCAACTGATGATTGCCTTTACATTGATGATCACATCAAAAGGCGTTGCCGCTGTTCCAAGAGCTTCATTAATTATTTTGATTGCTACAGCTGATCAGTTTGGATTGCCTACATTTGTTATAGCTGCAATTTTGGGTATTGATGAATTGATGGACATGGCCCGCACATCGGTAAATGTTGTGGGAAACTGTCTTGCAACGGTTGTTGTCGCTAAATGGGAAGGAGAGTTTGATGAAGAAGCTCCTTATCGTGAAGATACAGAAGAACTGGTCTAGAAAAGTATAGGGACTGGTAAAATAATTAGTCTACCACTAAAAAGGCAGTTTTAACCGAGGTTAAAACTGCCTTTTTTATTATTTTACTGTTCCCTCTACATAGTACCAGAGGTCACCTTGTTTTTTGAAGGTAGACTTTTCATGGTGAATCTGCACGTGCATCTGTGCATCCAGATAATGCGCTTCGAACTCGACGGTATGGAGCGTAGATTTAAGAATATTAAGCTGCATCCATTTGTTCTCCATTGCCCATTGTCCGATGGCCTGTTTATTTTGAAACCTCCTTGTCGAGGGATCAAATGTATGGTATAAAAAATCGATTTCCTTTTTTACAAAGGCACTATAACGTGCGCGCATTAACGCCTCTGCTGTACTGGCTTTGGCATGGAAACGATGTACTTGTCGGCAGCATTCACCATAGGTAATACCCGTGCCACAGGGGCATAAATCGGCTGATTCTATCACTTTTCTAAATTTTACCAGCCTTTAATCGCACCATTTTTGAAGACTTTTTTAGCAGTTGCTTCTACTTCCGGCGATTGATACGCCTGAATAAACTGTTGCACCTTCTCATCGTTTTTATTGTCTGCGCGGGCAACAATCAGATTCACATAAGGAGATTCTTTGTCTTCTGTAAACAAACCTTGTTTTTCTGGATCCAGTCCAGCTTGAGCGGCAAAACTATTGTTGATGATGGCAATGGTCACTTGCGGATCATCAAGAACGCGAGGCAGCTGCGGAGCTTCCATTTCGATGATTTTAATCTGTTTGGGGTTGCTCACGATATCGGTTACTTTAGGCTGTATACCTACATTTTCTTTTAGACCGATAATGCCTTCTCGTTGGAGAAGCAACAGTGAGCGTCCGCCATTGGTAGGATCATTAGGGATAGCTATAACGGCACCAGGCTGTAAAGCAGTGATCGTTTTTATTTTGTTTGAATAGGCAACAATGGGAAATACAAAGGTGTTTCCAACGATGGTTAATTTAGTGAAACCGCGTTGTTTCGATTGCTCCTGTAAGTAGGGCTGATGCTGGAATACGTTCACATCGATATCGCCCTGATTTAATGCCTCATTCGGTACCACATAGTCATTGAAAGCCACCAACTCAACATCCAGATTGAACTTTTCTTTCGCAACCTTCTTAGCCGTTTCTGCAAGCTCCTTTTCTGGTCCTGACACTACACCTACTTTAAGGATATTCTCTTTCTTTTCTTTGTTATTGCATGCCACAACCGTTAGGAGACTGAGGGCTAAGATTACAAATGCATAGTTCAATTTTTTCATATCATCCAATTTATGTTATCGATGGTTTACTTTTTTTGAGATGTAATCTCCTGTGTATTGCAACAGGAATACGATTAAAATTAATAAAATTAAAACAGAATTCATGATAAAAGTATCGTATCCGACATAACCATACTGATAACCAATCTGTCCCAGTCCACCAGCACCCACGGCGCCACCCATTGCGGAGTAGCCAACAAGTGTGATTAGCGTTATTGTTGCATTGTTTACCAGCGAGGGGAGAGCCTCAGGAAGCAAAACTTTAAAAATTACCTGTTTTGCGTTTGCGCCCATTGCTCTTGCGGCCTCAATCAGGCCGTTGGGAATTTCAAGTAGGCTATTTTCCACAAGTCGTGCAATAAAAGGCGCTGCGCCTATACTCAATGGAACCAATGCTGCGGACATCCCGATTGATGTTCCTACGATATGACGTGTAAACGGAATCATCCATACAATGAGTATGATAAATGGGATAGACCTAAAAATATTCACGAGCAAGGATACAAGCTGGTGCATACCTTTGTTTTCGAGCAACTGATGTTTTCGGGTTAAGAAAAGATATATTCCAAGGGGTAGCCCTAGCAAAAAACCAAAGAAGCCCGACAGAAAAGTCATGGCTAAGGTCTCTAAAGTACCTGATAACAGCAGTGTAAATACCTGATCAGACATAGCCTAAGATTTTTGTTTGTGCATGTTTTTCTTTTAAGAAAGATAGACTGTTTGTTATATTTTCTTGTTCTCCGGATAGTTCAGCCAATATAACCCCGAATTTCAGTTCACCAATATAGTCGATTTGTGCCGAAATAATATTTGTTTTGACGTCAAATTTTTGTTCCAAGTATGCTATAAAAGAGATGGACTCTTCATTTGAAGTGAGGTAGATTTCTACCAGTGGATTCCCCGTAGTTTTCAATCGTTCCTGGAAACTCAGCGGAATTTCAACTTCAAGTGAAGATTGAATAAAATTCTTGGTGGTTATTTCTTTTGGATTGGCAAATACTGCCTCTACCGGGCCCGTTTCGATCAGTCTTCCCTGGTCTAATACTGCAACCTGATCACAGACACTTTTTATAACATCCATTTCGTGTGTGATCAGCAATATTGTCAGGTCAAGTTGCTTATTGATTTTTTTTAGCAGCTTGAGGATGGATTTTGTTGTCGCTGGATCTAGCGCACTTGTGGCTTCGTCGCAAAGAAGGATATAAGGGTCGTTGGCTAAAGCTCTTGCAATGGCAACGCGCTGCTTTTGACCGCCTGAAAGATTTGCAGGATAGCCTTCGGCCTTGTCTTCCAATCCTACCAAGCGCAATAGTTCCAGCACTTTTTGACGGATAAATTCTTTTGATTTTCCCTCCAGTTCAAGTGGAAAAGATATGTTTTCGTATACCGTTCTTGAGGATAAGAGATTGAAATGCTGAAAAATCATTCCAATTTTTCTCCTTTTCAGCATAAGACTACTGGCCGACAGCGACATCAAGTCTTCGTTTTCTATCATTACTTGACCACAATCTGGTCTTTCCAGCAGGTTGACGCAGCGGATTAATGTACTTTTTCCTGCCCCAGAGGCACCTATAACGCCGAAAATTTCCCCTTTGCCAATAGACAGGGAGACATCTTTTAAGGCATCAATACGCGCGGCTTTTACTTCAAACGATTTGGATATGTTGTTTAGTTGAATCATTGACTCTGTCAGGAGTTAAATGTTTTATTTGGACAAATGTATGATGATGCCATAAATGTACACAAATGCCACGGATAAAAAAGAACTCATTACATCCTTTTCTTATGCCGTTTTGTAGGCCGAAATCACCTGCTTTGCCGAGCCGAGTCCATCAATGCCGTATTCGATAATATCACCATCTTGAAGGAATCTTTGCGGCGATTTTCCCATTCCAGATCCTGCAGGCGATCCCGTAGAAATAATATCACCTGGAAGTAAGCTCATAAATTGACTTAAATAGGAAATCAACTTGGGAATGCGATAGATAAAATCGCTTGTATTGCCATCTTGCATAAGCTCACCATTGAGCTTAAGCCATATTCTTAAATGATCAACATCTTTTATTTCGTCTTTGGTCGCTATAAACGGACCAATAGGTGCGAAGGTGTCACATCCTTTACCTTTATCCCAGGTTCCGCCGCGTTCGATTTGAAACTCACGCTCTGTAACATCGTTGTGCAGCACGTAGCCAAATACATGATCCAGTGCCTCTTCTTCCGTCACATAGGAAGCCTTTTTTCCTATAACAATGGCAAGTTCAGTTTCCCAATCTGATTTCACAGAGGACTTCGGAAGGGTAATTCCATCAAAAGGTCCGTTGAAAGCAGATACGGATTTCATAAAGACAATAGGTTCTGAAGCTTGCTCCAATTTCGTTTCTTTCACGTGATCATCAAAATTAAGTCCCACGCACAGAATTTTGGAAGGGGCTTCTAATGGTGTTCCGATACGCTCGTCATCAGCTATCTCCTTAAGCTTGTCGCTATTCTCAATGACATAGGTTTGTAGTCTTTCCAAATTCGAGACATCCGCAAAGAAATCGCGGTTATATTGGAAATTTCCTACTGAAACATCATATCTCTTTTCGTTTAAAATGACTCCCGCCTTTTCGGAGCCCTTTGCGCCATATCTAAAAATCTTCATAAGCCGCAAATATACGGATTTTGTCCCAAAAAGGGCCCAAAGTAACAACGATTAACCATTAATCGATATGTAAATTGTCTATACAATTATTATCCAAAAGCGGATATTTAAACGGAAATTTCTCCTGAACAATCTTTTTGTTACTTACCCATGTGCCATCGAGTACCATTTCCTGTCCTTTTTTTCCCAGCATCCACCTGATCAAAAATGACGGTGTAGGAAGCTTTAGGTACAAAGGGCCATAAGTACGCCGGGCGATTCTTTTGGTAAATTCGGCAAGGGGAAGCGGTTCAGATGAGCAGGCATTGTAAATGCCTGCGAGGTTATTATTTTGTATGCCAAATAACAACATACGACAGAGATCATCCATATGGATCCAACTGAGCATCTGCTTGCCCGAACCCAATATTGGAATTGAACGAAAGGGTAGGAAGCGGCCGATCTCCTTTAACAATCCCTGGTCCTTGCTGATCACAACTCCAAAGCGGAATACAACAAGCCTTTTTCCCAACGTTTCAATAGGCTTAACACTGCCTTCCCAAAGGTTGCAAACCCAGGATAGAAAATTGCCCCCTTGGGGGTCTCCTTCTATAAAAGGCCTTTTCTGGTAAGGGTCGTCCGTTCCATACCAACCAATAGCGGAAGCTGATAGGACAGCTTTAACACGATTTGGTAGCTTTTTTAAACTTTGGTAAAGCAACTGCCCACTTTCTACACGGCTGGCAATAATTTCTTGCTGATACGCTTTTGTCCAGCGCTTGGCGTTAAGGTTTGCGCCTGCCAGATTGATGATATAGTCAGCTTCTTGAATTGATTTGACATCTACCTCCTGTTTTTTGGGATCCCAATGTACATACTTAACCTTGGCTTGCGCAGGATACGACTTGGGATTTCTGGTAAAAATAATCACATCATAGTGATTGGCAACCAATAGCTTTGTCAAATGGAGACCAATAGCTCCAGTACCACCCGTAATAACCACTTTCTCCATGAATCGAACGTTGATTTTAATAAATTAATTTGATCATTTCACTCCTCCCTTTACTACTGATACTAAATATACTGTTTTGGTTTATAAAAATCATGAATTGACGTGTAATCATCAAAAAAAGGTTTATTTCTTTACGAGATAAACCTTTATAAAACAGTTGTAAGTGTTACTAAAACGATGCAATATGTTAAAGAGTCTGAATCGTGCTGCCGCATAAAATACTAGTTGGATGTCGGAACCTTTTGAAAACTTGTACCACCCCATTGGAACTCTTCCTGCTTTTTTGTGATTTTAAAATTTGGATTTTTTGCATTTTCGTCCAAAGCTTCCCCTTCTTCGATGTACTTATAGATAATCTGATTGTTTTTGCCATGTTCGGAAGGAAATAGCATCTTTTCATCGTAATAATAAATACCCGCATCAGCGACCGAATACCGACTCGGTAGATCGATAAGTTGCTTTCCTGTCCAGGCCATATAGTAATATTCCGATGGTATGCCGCAGGCTTCACCCAAGAACTCCATACGCAGAATTTGCTTGACGTTTTGCAGACCCATTGCCGGAAGCAATTTACTTTGAGCGAAGGTTTGCCCAGAGTAAGTGAAAGGATAGGTATGTTCTGCTAGAAAGTCTCCATTTGCATCGAGAATTTTGACACCTGTTGAGAAATGATTCTGTTCGTCGCTAATTTCGGTTAAACGTTCAAAACCGTATATGTATTGCGAGCCATCTGAGGCACTTTGTTTTCCAAGCGCCAAGAGCCCCAGCCAAATAAAGCCAGTTTTTTTGATGCCATCTTTAGTATAGGTTATTTCATGCCAAGGGGCATAAAAATTTTTTATGGTATTTCCTTTAAATGGTGGGCTAGTGATCGTAACGACATTTCCTACAGATAGCGAATCTACCATGGCAGCTTTAAGATTAGGTTGCTTGCGTACGTAAGCTTTTGCCACAAAGACGGTGGCCTGCTGACCAGCCCGAACATTCCATAAGTTGAAGTTATCGTCGAATTTTAAATTTTCCTGCGCTTCTGTGTAAAGTGGCTCTACAAATAGTATAACTAAACAGTATCCAATTAATTTTCTCATATTTCACCGTTCTTTATTGCAAAAATAGACCAATTGGTCCTAAACTTGATCACTGGTTTCAGGTATTTTTTAGCAGTCGTAGGACCAATTTTTATCTATTCAACAACTTCAGCTATGCTATCGTTCTATTAACTCTTCTCAAACTTTTATACTACCCAAGTGCAAACTATCTGTATTACCTTCGCCATAGCTTTCTAAAAAGAAGATAAACATTTCATAGGTCACTTCGTTTTTATTTTTCTTGATCTTAATGTTTTGTTTTCCAGAAGATAAGGTGCTCTCTAAGTCATTGGTTAACATCTGAAAGGGCACTCCTTCATCTGCCGCACTATACAAAACTAAGAAGGAGTTGTAGTGCTGGGTTTTAAATTTTTCTTCCAGATAAGTGTCATATTCCCAAGTAACTTCAAGCACTTGATTTTCCAGATCATATTCGATGCTATAAGAACTGATGGGATTTGGACTTCCTTTCGCGATCATAAACTTCTGCCAGTCAATCGCAAAGCCATCATCTTGGCGAATAAGAGCTTCTTTCAAATTATACGACATCGCGGCGTCGTATGGCCTTTTAGGAGCGCTATATGTCTTATACCCCAATTTGATGATCGGATTGAGCATAATGATATGTGATCTCACCATTTTGAAACGTGTTCTATAAAGCAACTGACCAGCACTGGGCTTTCGCTTTTTTACGCGAGGAAGAGAGCGTACATAATTTCCTGCTTTAGTCAAAACAAATACAACAGAACCTGCCTTTCCGGAGACCGTTCCATTAACGCCATTTTTAATGATTGCCATAATTGCTTATAAGGTTATAAACATTTAAGATAAGCATTAAAGCTGGAATAACCTAATCCCAATCTATCCCAATAGACAATATTAATTCATTTTTTAGCCAATGATCAGTCACTACTTAGTCACTGCTGGCTGAATAATGACTGAGTAATCACTGGACGAGCACTGAACAAGCACTGTCTAAACGGCAAATTTGGCTACAAGTTGATGATGTTTTGCTGGCGTTAGATATTAACGGATTAAAAGTTCGGATGAACTATATCTTTGTAACAAAAATCTTGTCAAATCATAGCTGATAGTTGTGTAGCTGCTTTGTTGATAAAAATGAATTCACTTTTTTATAAATAAACTACTAAGTATATAGATATTATTGTAAATAGTTTTATATTTGGGTAGTCGTTAACGATTGGCGTTGGCAACGATTACAAAATTATCTCATTAAATATTTTACAAGTATGAAAAACGACTACTTTTTCTATCGAGAGAGCAACCAAAAATGCTTCATTGCATCTAATTTTTATCTATTTATTTGTCGAATGCGCATGTGCTGAAAAGCACGACCTTCCTGCTGCTTATTGTCCAATAAGCATTCCATCTTATTTATAACAAGAGTACCAATGGCGTTGGCACTTGTTTGCATTTTCACATTAAATAGAATTTACGATGAAAAAACACAGAGTACTTTGGTATTCTCTTTTAGTTGTGCTTTTTCTGTACGCATTTGGAAGTGTACAGGCACAAGAACCCAAACCAATTATTAATGCATCGTTAATCGGTAAAGTTATCGATGCGAAAACCCATGAACCTCTTACGGGCGTTACGGTACAATTGGAAGCTGTAACACATCGTGTACAAACGGATAACCGAGGTAATTTCCAGTTTGTGACAGGACAGAAGCTCCCTTTTACGTTAATAGTCAGTTTTGTAGGCTATGAGAAAAAACAGGTAGTTGTCAATTCTTCACCGACTGTAATAGCGCTATCGCCCGTCTCAACAGACTTAGGTGAGGTTGTGGTTGTAGGGTACGGAACCCAGAAACGTCGTGATCTCACCGGGGCTGTGGCGACCTTGCCTGAGAAGCTTCTCAGACAGCCCGTATCCTCGCTTGATCAGGCATTGAAGGGAGGAATTTCGGGCGTTCAGGTTACACAAACTTCGGGACAACCCGGCGGAGGTGTGAGTGTTCGCATTCGTGGCGGAGCATCCATCCAGGGGGGAAATGAACCCCTCTATGTTATTGACGGATTTCCAATATACAATCAAACAGAAAGTACAGGAATAGGGAGCGGCACACCAGTAAACCCATTAGCAAGCCTCAGCCCAACAGATATTGAAAGTATTGAAGTGTTAAAAGATGCTGCTGCAACTGCAATCTATGGATCCAGAGGTGCCAATGGGGTGATTTTGGTAACAACAAAAAAAGGTAGAGCAGGACAGGTACAATTAAACTATGAGGGGAGTTTTGGAGCACAAAACGTATTAAAACAAATCGAGGTACTGAATGCTCACGATTTTGCAATCTTAAGAAATGAGGCCTTGTACGATGCAAATCCCAACCTCGGAGCTTTTCAATACCGCAGTCAAACTGAAATCGATCAGCTAGGTGCTGGTACAAATTGGCAAAAAGAGGCTTTTCAAACTGGAAAGATTTATAATCAGCAGTTTTCTTTATTGGGTGGAGCTGAAAAGGTGAAATACTATTTAGGCGCAAATTATTTTGATCAGCAGGGTGTCATTGTCAACACGAATTTCAAGCGTGTAGGATTTAGATCAAATATCGACGCAAATCCTTTCGACCGGTTACAGGTTGGTGCAAATTTATCCATCAACAAAACTTATGCGCAAATAGCGCCGACAGGAATTGTCAATGCTTTGCTTATGATGCCTTCGACGGCAACTGTGTATGATGCCAACGGTGCCTATACATTACGAAATCCTTTTGAAAACATCTTTGCCAACCCAATAGCTACCTTGAAAGAAACGACAAATTCATCCAATGGACTACGGATACTGGGAACTTCTTTTGGACAATATCGTATTTTAAATGGTCTACAAGCGAAGGTATTGGTTGGCGTTGACCTAAATGGCCGAAATGATAAGTTTTATTTGCCATCCTATATCTATGAGGGGGCAGGTTCAAAGGGGAAAGCAAGCTTAGGGAATTGGGATGGAACCTCATGGCTGAATGAAAACACATTAAACTATTCGGCGAACACAGGAAAACATACGTTCAATGCTTTACTTGGATTTACTCAGCAAGAATCCAAAAATGCGATCTTCAACGCTGGAGCGGAAAATTTTGTGACCGACGACTTACTGTTCAATAACCTGCAGAGTGGATCCTCCATTGTACGTCCTTCTTCTGACAACTACGCATGGGTATTGCACTCTTATCTTGCCAGGGTAAATTACAATTACGCAAATAAATATTATGTTTCGGCAAGTCTCCGTCGTGATGGTAGTTCCCGCTTTGGGGCAGACAACAAATGGGGAAATTTTCCGTCGATAGCACTTTCTTGGCGCGCTGGCAATGAGTCTTTTTTTAAGGAAGCATTTCCTGGAGTAGATGATTTTAAGATTCGTACGAGTTTTGGAACCACGGGTAATCAGGAAATCGGGCAATATCAATCATTATCTACCTTATATAGCCTAAATTATCTGTTTGGAAACAACGTGGTCACTGGTTTTGCCCCGCAACGTATTCCCAACAAAAACCTCGGTTGGGAAAGCACTGTACAATATGATGGCGGGTTTGATATCAGTTTACTTAACAACCGTCTTCAATTTACAGTTGATTATTATTATAAAAAGACAAAGGATCTCCTGCTTAATGTGGAAATACCTTGGACCTCCGGTTATGCCTCTTCCCTTCAGAATTTTGGGTCTGTATCAAATAAAGGATTTGAATTGGGGTCGAAATCGAGGAACATCGAGGGATTGTTCAGCTGGAGCACAGATGTAAACTTTTCCCTAAATCGCAACACCGTACTGAAGATTGGTGACGGCGCCAGTTCTTATATTTCTGGAAATTATAGCATTAAAGCTGGAGAGCCTTTAGGCACCTTCTATGGCAATGTTACCGATGGTATTCTGCAGTCGGGAGAGGAGGGTACTAAAGGTAAGTTTACAGGGAATGCGAGTCCTAAAGCGGGTGACCGTCTTTACAAAGATATCGATGGTGACGGACAATTTACGACTGCAAATGATAGAACGATTCTAGGTAATGCACAGCCGGATTTTATTTTCGGATTGACCAATAGTATGTCCTATAAGGGTTTTGATCTTTCGTTTCTCATCCAAGGCACTGTCGGGAATGATCTTCTGAATATTAATAGGCAGAATTTGGAGATGTTTACCGGTCAACAGAATGCATCAATTGATGCATTGGAGCGCTGGACTCCCTCAAACCCGAGTCATTCTTATCCCCGGGCGAAGTTGGATCCAGCTCCTGTATTTTCGGACCAGTTTGTAGAAAGCGGCTCTTTTGTTCGGCTAAAATCATTGCATTTTGGGTACAGTTTTCCTAAAGAGTGGCTTCAGGACGCTAAAATAAAGGGACTCAATCTCTATCTAACAGCTCAAAATCTTTTAACCTGGACCAAATATAAAGGTTTTGATCCGGAGGTTACCTCAGGGAGCAATGTACAGATAGGTACCGATCTGGGCATTTACCCTGCATCTAGGTCTTTTTCTGCTGGAGTTTCATTGACCTTTTAATAGATCTCTAAATAGAAATAGTGAGAAGTCCTGAGTTTAGCTCATTATCAATAAAAAGCAATTTATCAAATGAAAAAAATACATGTTTTACCCACTGTCATTCTGATTCTTCTAACGGCAATTTCCTGCTCGAAATTGGACGAGGATCCCGCAAGTGCTTTGGTTTCGGAGCAATATTATCTTAATCAGGATCAAGCCATAGCTGCAGTGACAGGAACTTACAGAAAGTTATATGAAACTGGACAGTCTTTGTACAACAGCTTGCTCCAGATTGGTGTTGAAATGGCCACAGATGATTATGAAGCAGGGCCGAGGGCTAGAAATGCACATGTTAGAGCGCTGAGCAATCTAACCCATGATGGATCCAATGACCGTATGGAACAGCTCTGGAAGCAGAGCTACGATGCGATCAATGCTTCAAATGTCAATATTGCTAAAATAAGTGTGCTGTCTGCAAGTCAGATCGATCCAACTCTCCAACAGCGTCTGATCAACGAAGCGAAATTTTTGAGGGCACTCCACTACTTTAATTTAGTGCGTTGGTTTGGACCAGTTCCACTGGTAACGAGCCCAGTAGAGTCTTTATCTCCTCAAGAACTCTATGTGGCCAAAGCGACAGAGGATGCGGTGTATGGATTGATAATAGCAGATTTAAAATCTGCTTCGGCGCTGCCTAACTATAAGTCTTATTCGGAATCAGATAAAGGACGCGCCACTGCTGGAGCAGCCAAAAGTCTTTTGGCTAAAGTCTATCTGACGCGAGGGGATTGGGCCAATGCAAAATTATTAGCGAAGGAAGTTATCGATAAAGAAGGTTATGCGCTTTTCCAAGATTTTGCCGATGTCTTTAATACTGGGGAGAAAAATGGCATTGAACATATATTTTCAGCTCAATTTAAAGGCAATAGTGGCTATCAGGGGAATTCATTGGCCAGTAGATCTGCGCCAGCCGATATTCCTGGCATAAATGGGGATTATGCAGATGCGCTTCATAGCGAAGGAGGATTATATAAAAGCTTTGCAACACATGACAAACGTCTTTCTGTGACCTTTACAACGGGAATGGTGTCCCCAATAGATGGTAAATACTATGCCTTAAACAAACCGCAATTTAGTAAATATTATGATGAAACGGTTGTAGGAAATCAGGGGCAGTCTTCCAAAAATACGCCGATCATCCGTTATGCGGAGGTATTGCTAATTTTTGCAGAGGCCGAAAATGAGTTGAACGGGCCGACTTTAGAAGCGCGTAATGCGATTAATGCGGTACGTCGTCGTGCAGGAATAGACGAAGTATCCGTTACGGAAACGAAGGATGCTTTTAGAGAATTGGTTTTTGAGGAGCGCAGAAAGGAGCTTGTTTACGAATATCAACGGTGGTTTGATTTGGTTCGCAGGGGAGCTACCTATTATGTTGCTAAGCTGAAAGCTGCCGGCAAGACGAATGCATCGGCTCGCCATATTCATTTTCCGACGCCACAACGGGAACTGAATCTCAATCCTAATCTCTCGCAGCACCCCGATTGGATCAATCGATAAGGTATTAATCAAATTTTAAGTAGATGAAAACGACATATTTATTAGTTGCACTTTGCCTAACCATCTTACCAAGGATAAGCTGGGGACAGGACAATCGACCGAATATTGTATTGATTTTGGTAGATGATCTGGGTTTTTCGGATATAGAGCCCTATGGAGGAACGGACCTGCAGACCCCCAATTTGACTGCCTTGGCTAAAGAAGGAACGATATTTCAGGAATTTTATAACAATTCCATTTGTGCCCCTACGCGTGCTTCTTTATTGACGGGACAGTATGCGCATCGCGCAGGTGTAGGTTATTTTAATGTGAATCTTGGGCTGCCTGCCTATCAGGGTTTTTTAAATCGGGAGTCACGGACGCTGGCTGAGGTTTTGAAACAGGCCGGCTACTCCACTATTATATCGGGAAAATGGCATGTGGGTGATGATTACGATCAGTGGCCGGCACAGCGCGGGTTTGAGCGGTCTTTCAATTTTGTTGGCGGGGCGTCCAATTTTTATGAAGTAAATGGACCGGAGCAGGCAACAGTACCGCTCATCCGGAATAATAAACCCTTTTATTTGCCAAAGGGACGTTATTTGACAGATGAGATCACGGATCAAGCCATTGGTTTTCTGAAAGAACAGCAGAAAGATAAAAAACCATTTTTCCTGTATTTGGCATTCAATGCCCCACATTGGCCCCTGCAGGCACCAGAAGAAGAAACTCAAAAGTATAAAGGAGTCTATCGTGGGGGATGGGATAGCCTGCGTACGCAACGTTATGAAAATGCGCAGCAAAAAGGTGTGTTCCCGCTAGGGCAGGGCATTGCAAAAAAGGACTCGACCGTACAAAACTGGGATAAATTGACCTATGATGAGCAGCAGTATTGGCAACGTCGGCAACAGGTCTTTGCCGGCATGATTGATCGCATGGATCAGAGTATCGGCCGCATAAGAAAAACGTTAAAAGAGCTAAAAAAAGATAAGAATACACTAATCATTTTTTTGTCGGATAACGGTGCCCAGGGCGGGGATCGTACACGCGTGTATACGGCAAGGAATACAGAGACTGTCGGATTACCAGGTTCCTATGATGTGCAAAACAGCAATTGGTCCCAAACCGGAAACTCACCTTTGAGAAGTTACAAAGATAATCCGTATGAAGGTGGCATTGGTGCCCCCTTCATTGTGTGGTACCCAAAAGAGGTGCGGAAAAACGTGATTAAGAAGGGTGGAGGCCATCTTATTGATATCGCTCCCACCTTGTATGACTTTGCAGGTGCGACCTATCCCGAACATGTCGGCGACACGGCGATAAATACACTTCCGGGGTTGAGTTTGAGACCGCTATTGCGTTCAGATAGCAATCAGGTCGATCGGCATGTTCCGCTATTTTGGGAACGTGCAGGCAATCGTGCCGTGCGATATGGTAAATGGAAATTAGTTTCTTTATTTAAGGATGGTAACAAACCCGAATTATACAATATCGATGAAGACCGAAGCGAAAACAACAATCTTGCTAGCCGTTATCCAGCTATCGTGAAAGATCTCGAAGCAAGGTATAAAGCCTGGGCTGAAGAGAATTCCGTTGTGGATTACAAGCGTTTAAAAACAAACAATCAATTTCGATAGGACTATAAATGAAGAACATGAAAAAGATAATTTTGACATTATACCTTGTGGTTGCTACACTGTTAGGTTATGCACAACAAAGAAAGCCAAATATCATTTTGATTTTGGCCGATGATTTAGGCTATTCCGATATTGGAGCATACGGTTCGGAAATTTCTACACCCAATTTGGATCGTTTAGCCAATGAAGGGCTAAAGCTGACGCAATTTTATAACAATTCGATATGTGCGCCGACAAGGGCCTCCCTAATCACAGGGCAATATCAACACAAAGCTGGCGTTGGGTATTTTTCCAACGATCTCGGACTGCCTGCCTATCAGGGTTATATTAATTCGGAATCACTGACCATTGCCGAAGTCCTCCGGTTGAATGGTTATATCACGGCAACCTCGGGTAAATGGCACGTGTCTGGAAAAGGGAAAAGTTTGCCCTGGGAGCGCGGTTTTGATTTGGTATTTCCAAGAGTGGAAAAAAATGCAGATTCAGGCGCGCCGACTTTTCATGAACAAACCGATTCTGAAGGCTATCCCTTGGAAGGTTCATTTTCGACAGAGGTAATCAATCGTCAAGCTGAGGCGTTTTTGGATCAAATCAAAACGCAGGATAAACCTTTTTTTCTCTATTTGGCACATACAGCCCCACATTGGCCATTAGTAGCGTTGCCGCAAGATATCGCCAAATATAAAGGCCGGTATGACAGTGGGTGGGAGGTGATACGTCAAGAGCGCTTTGAACGCCAGAAACAATTAGGACTGGTATCCCAAGCGACCCAACCATCGCTTGTTGATGCGGATATTTACGATTGGTCACGATTATCATTTGATCAAAAAAAGCTGTGGGCAAAAAAAATGGAAGTGTTTGCGGCTATGGTCGACAGATTGGATCAGACTATAGGAAAATTGTTAGATAAGCTAAAAGACAACGGACAATTGGACAATACACTGATTGTTTTCTTGTCAGACAACGGTGCGCCGGCCGAAGATCTTGTTCGCTGGTATCATGGCGCCCGGATAAATAAAGGACCGGTTGGGACACTGGGTTCTTATGAATCGCAGAGTAAAAATTGGTCATATGCCTCCAATACACCTTTTAAAGCATTTAAAGATTATACCTATGAAGGTGGGATTAATACCCCATTTATAGCTTGGTTTCCTGGTAAAATCGCGAAAGGCGTCAAGCAGGGGACTGGTCACGTCATTGATCTGGCACCAACTTTTTACGATTTGGTTGGTGCGGTATATCCAAAAGAATACGAGGGGCATAAGGCGAATGCTTTACCAGGAAAGAGTTTGCTTCAGGTTTTGTTCCAAAATCAAGATACCGTTCGGCGACAAGAAGGTTTATTTTGGGAGCGCGCTGGTAATCGAGCTGCACGTATTGGAAAATGGAAACTTGTATCGAGCTGGCCGTCCTATAAATGGGAACTTTATGATCTTGCGCAGGATCCTACTGAACGGAACGATGTTGCCGGACAGCATCACGACGTCGTGTCTCATTTGTCTACTGCTTATTTCCAGTGGGCGAAAGAAAACGGTGTTGTGGATTTTGCAGAATTGGAAGCTAAGGAACCCAAAAGTATGAAGGATTTTAGGGAAAGTAAAGTGCAGGAAATCCCGGTGCCGCGCAATTTCTAACTGCTTAAATGTAAAAAAGCTTTCTGATTTATCAGAAAGCTTTTTTTGTCTTTTGCGGAGAGGGCGGGATTCGAACCCGCGGTACCGTTTCCAGTACGACAGTTTAGCAAACTGTTCCTTTCGGCCACTCAGGCACCTCTCCTCGTTTTGACATTGCAAACATAAAGCAATTATTTGATTCTGCAAAGTCTAAATAATAAAAAAAATGCAAAAAAAATGTAACGTTGCAATAAGCGTTTGACAGTCAATTTGTTGTTTGGCAATTAAAATTATATTGTTTTTTTGCTTAAATCGTAATCCACCCGAACATGATAGATACTTTTGAGCATCGCCTTAAAAATAACCGCAGATTCGGTGATATCTTTTAAGGTAATGTTACTATTGTTGAACTGTCCACGCATCAATTTGTGTTCAATAATCTTATCCACAAGATTATTGATGGACTCTTCGGATGGCTCTTTTAATGCGCGGGACGCAGCTTCAACGGAGTCTGCCATCATGAGCACTGCTGTTTCCTTTGAAAAAGGAATGGGGCCTGGATAGGTAAATAACGACTCGTCCACCAATTTATCCGGATTGTTCTTCACGAAAAGGTTATAGAAATAATCTACACGGGTAGTGCCATGGTGCGTGCGGATAAAATCAAGGATAACGTCTGGCAATTGATGTTTTTTAGCAATATCGACACCCTTTATGACGTGCGAAATAATAATCTGTGCGCTTTGTTCAGGGGATAGCTCGTCGTGAGGATTCTTTTCTGTCTTTTGATTCTCGATGAAAAATTGAGGGTTAGTCAATTTGCCGATATCATGATAGAGTGCTCCGGCACGTACCAGTAGTGGATTTCCACCAATTTTATAAATTGCCGCTTCCGCAAGATTAGCTACCTGTAAGGAATGCTGAAAGGTCCCCGGGGCTTTGAAAGAAAGTTCTCTTAGCAATTTGGAATTACTGTTAGTAAGCTCCATGAGGGTAAGGTCAGACACGATACCAAACAATTTTTCAAAGGCATAAATCATGGGGTAGGCAAGGAGCGTAATCAATACGCTGACGAAGAATGGAAGGAGGTCGGACCAATAGATCGTGTCAATGGAACCATTTCTGGTCACCACCAATCCAATATAGGCAATCCAGTAGGTTCCCAGAATGATTGCCGATGAAATAAACAATTGCTCTCTTTTAACCAATGTTTTGATACTGTAGATCGCAACTATACCCGCCATAAATTGTAGAAAAACAAATTCAAAGCTATTTGGGACGAATAATCCTGCTAATAGCACCATCAATAGATGGATATTGAGCGCCACACGTGTGTCAAATAAAATACGAATGATAATGGGGACCGCACAAAACGGTATATAGTAAAGGTTGGGTATTTTGATTTTAATGGCCCAGGATAAAACGGCAAGCATACCGATGATGACGATCATGATAATGACGAGCAATCTGTTGTTAAAATAGATGTCTTTTCGAAACAGAAAAAGGAACACCATCAAAATAGAAAGCGCCAGTGAAATGATCAAAAATTGACCTAAAGTCACATAATTTTGGTTGCCACTGATCTTGCCTTCGTCTTCGTATACCTTACGTAACGATTCAAGCTTTTGGTAGGTTTCATTGGAAATTATTTTATCTTTTTCGGCTATCAGTTCCCCTTTTTGGACAACGCCACGCGTAGCTGAAATGTTGGCAATCGCGTTTTGTTCCAAGGCCTCTGTCTGCTGATCATTATAAATGTAGTTAATGGTAATATAGTTTTTTAGTGTCTCCACCAGCCAGCTCTTTTGTTTTATTTTGGTCAGTTTGGGCATAATGTCGTCCATATAACTGTAGGAGCTCTCGATCGTATAGCAGTCGGCCGTATTTTTTTGGCTGGCGACTTTGTCTTGAATGAGCGTAAAATTATAATGCTTAGAGGCTGGGGATTTGTCGTTACTACGGTTTTGAAATCTATTGTTCAACGATAGGATACCTTTGCTATAGAGATGATTGAGGATGGCGTTTCCGGCATTTCTATAATCCGCTATATTTTCATGTGTCGTATCTAATTTGCTGCTCTGCCACTTTTCGGCCAGATCGGTGTTGAATTGATCAATTTGCTCTTTGCTGGTGGTTGTATTGGCATTGTAGATAGGCTGAATGGTATTTAAGATACTTTTCTTGTCCGCATTCAATTCTTCTTGCGTTTTTAATATGGCAAAATTGTAGGGCGATATTAGATTTTCGTGATTCCATACTTTACCTTTTTGAAATTCATAGCGGAAACGGGGTTGTTTGGGAAGAAATATACAGATCAAAAAGATGGTAATAAGTATTAATCCAATTTTGCGGACAAGGTTTTCCGTTGTATTTAATTCTCTTCTGTATTTTATTTTTAGTCTTCCCACTGCGAGCTTTATTTTTATATGCTGTAAATATACAAATGTAGTTATAATTTATTTTCTGCAGCTTCTGCCAATTTTCGTTTATGGGCATTAAATAGGGTAAAGGCTGTGATGAACAAAAAATACTTGTTATCTTTGCAGAAAAAATACAACATGTCAACAAAATCACATCTCATTGCACCATCCGTTCTTGCTGCAGACTTTGCAAAATTATACGATGATATCATCATGGTAAACAACAGCGACGCAGATTGGTTTCATATTGATATTATGGACGGCGTTTTCGTTCCTAATATCTCTTTTGGATTTCCAGTTATGCAGGCTATTGCAAAACATGCAACTAAACCGTTGGATGTACATTTGATGATTGTTGATCCAGATCGTTATTTGCAAGTATGTAAAGATTCAGGCGCAGCAATTATTACTGTGCATTACGAGGCCTGTACGCATTTGCATCGTACACTGGCTGCTATTAAAGAGTTGGGGTGTAAAGCTGGGGTTGCATTGAATCCACACACTCCGGTGGCTCTTCTGAAAGATGTGCTAGCGGATTTAGACTTGGTTTGCATCATGTCGGTCAATCCGGGATTTGGTGGTCAAAAATTCATTAATAACACCTATGCCAAGGTTCAGGAGTTACGAGCGATGGCTGCGGGTGTGAACGATGGCCTGTTGATTGAAATCGACGGGGGAGTAACGACTGCGAATGCAGCACAGCTATTGAAAGCTGGGGCAGATGTGCTGGTGGCCGGTTCATTTGTGTTTAATGCCACAGATCCTTTGGAAACTGTCAAAGCGCTGAAAGATATTGATATACATGTAGAAACGATATAAAAAGAATAGGTGGTTTAGTCAAATAAATCACCTATTTTTTTTGAACGTCAGGCAGTAGAAATAGCGGATAGGAAAAAAACGGGCATGATTGCGCAAATGCTGTTTAGAACAATTCCAAATTGATTTAAATAGATGTAACGCATGCGTTTAAAGCTGTATTTTCACTATTTTTGTATTTAGTCATAGGAGTTGATTTACGACAAATAAGTTAACTTCAAACATGAAGTGGAAGGGCTAAATTGTGATTTGTTCGGGAAACCGATAGATGGCTTATTAGCTTAATTATATTACAGTCAAGGTGGTTTAGCAAGACATCGTGTCTTTTTGGCTACCCTTAAAATAGAAAGATAGATATCTATGAGTATTTACAACGATTACGTACAAGAGGTTGTAGAACGAGAAGGCCAGGGTTTACATCCTAAGCCAATTGATGGAGCAGAATTACTAAGTGAAGTAATTGCTCAGATTAAGGATTTAAACAACGATAATAGAGCAGATTCTTTACGATTGTTTATTTATAATACACTGCCGGGCACTACCCCTGCTGCTGGCGTTAAAGCTCAATTTTTGAAGGAAATTATTTTAGGCGAATCTGTTGTTGCTGAAATTACACCTGACTTTGCTTTTGAGCTATTGTCTCATATGAAGGGTGGGCCTTCTATTGCGGTGTTATTAGATTTAGCTTTGGGTGACGATGTAGTGATTGCAAAGCAAGCTGCAGAAGTGCTTAAAACACAAGTTTTCTTATATGATGCTGATACAGCTCGTTTGAAAGATGCTTATCAGCAAGGTAACGAAGTCGCTAAAGATATTTTGGAAAGCTATGCAAAAGCGGAGTTTTTCACGAAGCTACCTGAGGTGCCGGAAGAAATTGAAGTGGTTACTTTTATTGCGGGTGAGGGTGATATTTCAACAGATTTATTATCCCCGGGAAATCAGGCGCACTCACGTTCGGATCGTGAATTACATGGTAAATGTATGATCACACCTGAAGCGCAGCAGCACATTCGTGAATTGCAGGCGCAACATCCAGGTAAAAGTGTTATGCTGATTGCTGAGAAAGGAACAATGGGTGTAGGTTCCTCTCGTATGTCGGGAGTAAATAATGTGGCACTTTGGACCGGTAAACAAGCAAGTCCTTATGTTCCTTTTGTCAATATTGCGCCGATTGTAGGTGGTACGAATGGTATTTCGCCAATTTTCTTGACAACGGTAGATGTGACCGGTGGTATTGGTATCGACTTGAAAAACTGGGTGAAGAAAGTGGATGAGCAGGGTAATGTTGTGCGTAACGAGAAAAACGAACCCATTCTTGAAGAAGCTTACTCTGTTGCGACAGGCACTGTTTTAACCATTAATACAAAGACGAAGAAATTATATCATGGCGAGCGTGAGCTGATCGATATTTCGAAAGCTTTGACTCCACAGAAAATGGAATTTATTAAAGCCGGTGGCTCTTATGCGATTGTTTTTGGTAAAAAGATCCAAACATTTGCTGCAGAGACCTTGGGCATTCAAGCGCCTACCGTATTTGCTCCTTCAAAAGAGATTACTATTGAAGGGCAAGGCTTGACAGCAGTAGAGAAAATCTTCAACAAAAATGCGGTCGGTGTTACACCTGGTAAGGTCTTACACGCAGGTTCTGATGTTCGTGTTAAAGTAAACATTGTTGGTTCTCAAGATACAACTGGTTTGATGACCGCACAGGAATTGGAAGCTATGGCTGCTACGGTCATTTCGCCAACAGTGGATGGTGCTTATCAATCGGGTTGTCATACCGCATCTGTATGGGATAAAAAAGCGCAAGCAAATATTCCAAAACTGATGAAATTTATGAATGACTTTGGATTAATCACTGCGCGTGACCCACAGGGCGTATATCATTCCATGACTGATGTTATTCATAAAGTTTTAAACGATATCACTATCGACGAATGGGCCATCATTATTGGTGGGGACTCCCATACGCGGATGTCCAAAGGTGTAGCTTTTGGTGCTGACTCTGGCACGGTTGCATTAGCGCTGGCTACAGGGGAGGCTTCGATGCCAATTCCTGAGTCGGTAAAAGTTACCTTTAAAGGAAGTATGAAAGAACATATGGATTTCCGTGATGTTGTTCACGCTACCCAAGCGCAGATGCTGCAGCAATTTGCTGGAGAAAACGTCTTCCAAGGTAGGATTATAGAGGTTCACATTGGTACGCTTTTGGCTGATCAGGCGTTTACATTTACAGACTGGACAGCAGAAATGAAAGCGAAAGCTTCCATTTGTATCTCGCAAGATGATACCTTAATCGAATCGTTGGAGATCGCAAAAAAACGTATTCAGATTATGATCGATAAAGGCATGGAAAACAAAAACAATGTTTTGCAGGGCTTAATTGACAAGGCTAACAAACGTATTGAGGAAATTAAATCTGGCGCTAAGCCTGCTTTAACTCCGGATACAAATGCGAAATATTATGCTGAAGTTGTTATTGATCTGGATATCATTGAAGAACCGATGATCGCTGACCCAGATGTGAATAATGCAGACGTTTCCAAACGTTATACACACGATACGATTCGCGACCTTTCTTACTACGGTGGAAACAAAAAAGTAGATTTAGGTTTCGTCGGTTCGTGTATGGTTCACAAAGACGATTTGAAGATCGTTTCTAAAATGTTGAAGAACATTGAAAAACAAAAAGGCGCAGTTACTTTTGAGGCTCCTTTGGTCGTCGCAGCCCCCACTTATAATATTATTGATGAGTTGAAAGCAGAGGGCGACTGGGAATTCCTGCAAAAATACTCTGGATTTGAATTTAGCGATGCACTACCTAAAAGTACTGCACGTACAGAATATGAGAATATTATGTATCTAGAGCGCCCGGGTTGTAACCTCTGTATGGGTAATCAGGAGAAAGCCGCAAAAGGGGATACGGTCATGGCGACTTCAACACGTTTATTCCAAGGTCGTGTCGTGGAGGACAGAGACGGTAAGAAAGGAGAGTCTTTGCTGGCATCGACTCCTGTAGTTGTGTTATCAGCTATCTTGGGTCGTATTCCGAACATTGACGAATATAAAGCTGCTGTCGAAGGAATTAACTTGACAAAATTTGCACCTATTCCGACAAAATAGTAATAATTAGTGTTTAGTAACTTAATTAAACAAATAAATTAGAGAGATATGGCTTTTGATATTGATATGATTAAAAAGGTCTATAGCCGTTATGACGAGCGCATTGCTGCTGCTCGTCAGGTGGTTAATAAACCTTTGACTTTATCTGAGAAAATATTGTATGCACACCTTTGGGATGGCAATGCTACTGAAGATTATAAGCGTGGCGTTTCTTATGTTGACTTCGCTCCTGATCGCGTCGCTATGCAGGACGCTACGGCTCAGATGGCGTTATTGCAATTTATGCAAGCTGGACGTCCCAAAGTTGCAGTTCCTTCTACCGTTCACTGTGATCACTTGATTCAGGCAAAGGAAGGGGCAGATAAGGATTTGGCCCGTGCTAAAAATGAAAGCTCTGAAGTATTTAACTTTTTGAGTTCTGTTTCTAATAAGTATGGTATCGGTTTTTGGAAACCCGGAGCAGGTATTATTCATCAGGTTGTTTTGGAAAACTATGCTTTTCCGGGCGGAATGATGATCGGTACAGACTCACATACGGTTAATGCCGGTGGTTTGGGTATGGTTGCTATTGGTGTAGGCGGTGCTGATGCCTGTGATGTGATGGCTGGACTACCTTGGGAGCTGAAATTCCCGAAATTAATCGGTGTTAAATTGACTGGTAAGTTAAGCGGATGGGCTGCTGCCAAAGATGTTATCCTTAAAGTTGCTGGTATCTTGACCGTAAAAGGTGGAACTGGAGCGATTGTGGAATATTTTGGCGAGGGAGCAGAGTCGCTATCTTGTACAGGTAAGGGAACCATTTGTAACATGGGTGCTGAAATTGGTGCGACAACTTCGACTTTCGGTTATGACGAATCCATGGAGCGCTACCTACGTGCTACGGGACGTGCCGAAGTCGCTGACGCGGCAAATGCGATTAAACAACATTTGACAGCGGATGCTGAAGTTTATGCTAATCCAGAACAGTATTTTGATCAGCTCATCGAAATTAATCTATCCGAATTAGAGCCATCGCTCAACGGTCCTTTTACACCAGACTTGTATACGCCAGTGTCTCGGATGCGTGAAGAGGCTGAAAGAAATGGCTGGCCTTTAAAAGTGGAATGGGGATTGATCGGTTCATGTACAAACTCATCCTATGAAGATTTGTCACGTGCCGCCTCTATAGCAAAACAAGCGGTTGATAAAGGTTTGATTACTAAAGCTGAATTTGGTATAAATCCGGGGTCAGAACAAGTTCGTTTTACAGCTGATCGTGATGGTTTGCTGAAAACATTTGAAGACCTGAATGCAACGATATTTACGAATGCTTGTGGTCCATGTATTGGTATGTGGGATCGTGTAGGGGCTGATAAACAAGAGAAAAATACCATCGTTCACTCATTCAATCGTAACTTTGCGAAACGTGCAGATGGTAATCCTAATACCTATGCATTTGTGGCTTCTCCTGAACTGGTAGCGGCAATTGCAATTTCTGGCGATCTGGGCTTCAACCCAGTGACGGATACGTTGACGAATAATAAAGGTGAGCAGGTGAAATTGGATCCACCGGTAGGGGACGAATTACCTACCAGAGGATTCGCCGTAGATGATCCAGGTTACCAAGCACCGGCTGCTGACGGTAGTTCCGTTGTCGTTGATGTGGCGCCTACGTCCGACCGCCTCCAATTATTGCAGCCTTTTGCGGCATGGGAAGGCACTGATTTGAAGGGTTTGAAATTATTGATTAAAGCGAAGGGGAAATGTACGACAGACCATATTTCGATGGCTGGCCCTTGGTTGAAATACCGTGGACATTTGGATAACATTTCAAATAATATGTTGATCGGTGCGGTGAATTTCTTCAATGAGAAAACAGATAATGTTAAAAATCAATTGACAGGCGAGTATGGCCCTGTGCCAGCAACACAACGTGACTATAAAGCACATGGTATTGGTTCAGTTGTCGTTGGCGACGAAAACTATGGGGAAGGTTCATCCCGTGAGCATGCTGCAATGGAGCCTCGTCATTTGGGTGTTCGTGCGGTATTGGTTAAGTCTTTCGCCCGTATTCATGAGACAAATTTGAAAAAGCAAGGAATGTTGGGATTGACTTTTGCAAATAAGGACGATTATGATAAAATTCAGGAAAACGATACCATCGATATTATCGGTTTAACTGAATTTGCTCCAGGTAAGCCCTTAACGCTGGTATTGCACCACGATGATGGAACACAAGAGAAGATCTTGGCAAACCATACGTATAATGCACAACAGATTGAGTGGTTTAAAGCTGGTGGCGCCTTAAATATAATTCGCAAAAATCAAGCACAATAGTGTTGATTAGCATACAAAAAAAGCCGCTTTCGTGTAAAGCGGCTTTTTTATTTTGTTTTGGAATGACATTTCTGTGATCTTCGTCATATTTTACTAATTCTCATTGAATTTATTTGCTTATAAAATAGAATGCCGGTACTTTTGCCCAACGTTTTTAGCACTGATATGAGAAAAATATTTTTAACAATTGGAGCGCTTGCATTGAGCGTTTCGGCTTTATTTGCACAAGAAAATCCCGAAATAGGAAAGAGTATTTTCAAACCAAAAAATTTGAGAACCGAAAGTAATAAAGGGAAATTCTTTTTCTTTTGGGGGTATAACTTCTCTTCCTATGCAAAATCTGATATTCATTTCACAGGTCCCAATTATGATTTTATTCTTCACGATGTAAAAGCTGCCGATCGCCCAACTAAATTTGGTTCGACTTATTTTGATCCAAGTCGGTTGACGATCCCGCAATTCAACCTTCATTTTGGTTATTATATCAAAGATAATTATTCCATTTCATTGGGCTGGGACCACATGAAATATGTCGTCGATATACCTCAACAGGTAAAAATTTCAGGTTTTATTGGTGAAGAGATTTCTAATCCAGGTATCCCGACTGGAAACCGTGCCGGTCAATATAATGGTGAATTGATTACGGTAGATTCCGCTATGCTAACATTTGAACACACCGACGGTTATAATTTTGCTTCGGTGGGCTTGGAGCGTTACGATGATATCATCAACAATCGAAAGGGCCAACAGGTGCTGACAATGGAATCTGGTGTAGATGTAGGCTTACTAATCCCGCGTTCGGATGTTCATCTTTTTGGTGAGGGAGCAAACCACTTTTGGAACATTGCTGGTTATGGCGCTTCGGCAAAAGTTGGTCTGCACTATCGTTTTTACAAAGGGCTGTATCTTCAAGGAAATTTTAAAACTGGATGGACTGATCTAACCAACATTCGTACAACTGGAAGAAGAGGGGTAGACAAGGCGTCGCAACAGATCTGGTTTTTTGAAAACTACTGGGCTTTAGGCTTTAGGTTTTAAAACCATGTAAAAAAACAGGCTACTTTAAAGGAGGGCACTGAAAAAGTC
>NZ_DJAS01000008.1:1010-279843 GCF_002429765.1 Sphingobacterium sp. UBA5996 | reverse complement strand
ATTGCATGCAGCAGGCAGCGCCGAGCTGGACGTAAACGGCTGCAAACATGGTCGTGTCGGGCGGCCAATGGAGGTCATTTAAAGCTACATCATATCATGCGTTAGTTTAGGGTTTAGTTAGGGTTTAGTTAGGGTTAGTTTAGGTTTAGTATAGGTAAAAGCTATACTAAACCTAACTTAAGGCTAAACTATAGGTAAACAAAAACTACACTAAGGGATAAGAGGGTGGTAACGGTGTATTGCGTAACATGCCTGCTACAGAGTAACAATGCAAGCATATAAAAATGCTTATATATATTTTTTTATGTAGATTTATCTTCTTAAAATAACCAACAAAGCGATGAGCAGAACTACCCTGAAAGATATAGCATTGGCACTCAATATTTCTGTTTCTACGGTTTCCAAAGCATTATCGGACAGTTATGAAATAAGTGAAGCCACTAAAAAGATCGTTCAGGAATATGCCAAAAAGCATAATTTCCAACCAAATAAGTTGGCAAGAAGCTTAAAAATAGGAAAGTCCAACACCATAGGAGTTATCGTATCCAATATCAGCAATACATTCGTTTCACAAATTTTGGATGGGATCCAAATAGCCTCTCAGCAAACCGTGTATGATGTTATTTTCATGCAAAGCCGGGAAGACGAACGGATTGAGAAAAATTGTATTGACGTCTTGCGTATGCGTGGAATTGATGGCTTAATGATAGCTCCGGTATCTTCAGATTCAAATATTGATGAACTAAAAGCATTGATAAAATCTCAGATACCAGTTGTTATCTTTGATCGTATCAACCACCAGCTTGATACATTTAAGGTGGGTGTCAATAATTTTCAAGGCGCCTACAATGCCACAAAGCATCTCACCGAGCAGGGTAAAAAAAGTATATTGCATATTACGGGAAAGAACTTGGGTGTGGCAACCGAAAGGTTAAATGGCTTTATATCTGCTTTATCAGACGCGGGAATTCCTTTTGATAATAAACACTATATTGAATGTAGTTTGAATAACACCAAAGATATAGACCAAACAATTCGAGAAGTTTTGCTAAAAGAATGTATTGAAAACAAAAATATCGATGCAATTTTCGGTGCTACAGATGTTATTACAACCCGGACGCTGGGTATTTTGGCCGATCTTCAGATCCAGGTTCCTTCTGAGGTAGCTGTAATTGGCTTTTCAAATACACAAATTGCAGCTTCATTAAATCCGGCACTATCCACAGTTGTACAGCCAGCAATAGAAATTGGGGAACTAGCGACAAACAAACTAATCGCCACCATTAATCAAACAAGACCAATACATGAATTTGAAACGATTGAGCTCCCGACACAGCTTATTATTCGCAAATCTTCCCTATAATGTTTGCCATTATAGTGTTTGTCCACATAATTAAAATAAAAGTCGGAAAATAAGAAGTAAGCGCCCCTATTTTCCGACTATCATTGCGTCTGATCTAAATTACCGCATAAGATCCCTAATCTTTACGTGAATTATTGGCATCATTCACCAATAATACCATATTCTAAACCCCGCAATTCAGCTAGCCCTCTCAGTCTTCCAATCGCAGAGTATCCTGGATTTGTCACCTTATTTAGGTCATCCAACATCTGATGGCCATGATCGGGCCTGAATGGAATAGCTATCGATCTCAATTGATTTTCAGCAACCAATATCTTCATAATTTTATACATATTGACATCACCATCCAAGTGGTCTGCTTCGTAAAAACTCCCGATCGCATCCTTCTTCACATTACGTAAGTGAACAAAGTTTACACGCCCTTTGATTTTTTCTAGGATAGCTGGCAAATCGTTTGTCTGACTGGCACCCAATGATCCTGTGCAGAAACAAACACCATTGAATTGCTGTGGAACTGCATTTAGAAAGTAGTCAAAATCTTCGCCGTTACTGGCAATGCGGGGTAAACCTAAAATAGGATACGGTGGATCATCTGGATGAATGGTCATACATATACCGTTCTCCTCACAAGTCGATGCAATCCCCTGAAGGAAATAGATCAGATTATCGCGTAAACCGTCTTTTCCAATATGTTTATAGGTATTAAGGCTCGCTTTCAATGCGTCCAATTCCACACTCTTTTCTCCGGGGATTCCCATCAAAACAACATTTGCCAATTCCTGCTTTTGCTGTTCAGAAATTTCATCATAACGTAAAGTCGCCTGTTTGACAACAGCTTCTGGATATGCTGACCTAGCTTCATCACGTTTTAATATAAATATATCAAAGAGAGCCAGATCAATCCAATCAAAATATAAGGCTTTTGAGCCATCTACCATGGTTAAATCCAATTGGGTACGTGTCCAATCCAGCACTGGCATAAAATTATAGCAAATCGTCTTGATACCACATTTCGCCAGATTAATTAACGTCATATTATATTTTTGAATATACTCATCCACCTTTGCCCCTTTTGTCTTAATCTCCTCATGTACCGTCACACTTTCCACCACAGACCAAGTAAGGCCAGCGTCTCCAATAATGCGTTTCCTTTCTTGAATATCCGCAAGTGGCCATACCTCACCGTGTGGAATGTGATGTAACGCTGTCACAATACCAGTTGCTCCAGCCTGTTTAATATCCTGTAAAGATACGGGGTCATTTGGACCATACCAACGCCATGTTTGTTCTAGTTTTCTCATCTTAAAACTTAATTATACGCCGCACCATGCATTAAAGCCGCCATCTACAAAAACAGTTTCGCCTGTCACAAAAGCCGATGCATCGCTCAATAAATAGATTAAAGTCCCTTTTAACTCACGCGGGTCACCCAAGCGGTTATAGGGCGTTGCATTAAGAATACGTTTAGTACGATCACTATGTGTACCGTCGGGATTGATCAATAAGTTTTTGTTTTGCTTGGTTAAGAATACTCCTGGCGCAATCGCATTGACACGAACCTGATCACCGTAACGCTGCGCAAGTTCTGTTGCCATCCACTTTGTATAACCATCGATTCCGTGTTTTGCTACGGTATAACCCAAAACACGCGTGAAGGGACGACTAGCAGTAAGGGAAGATATATTAACAATGACCCCCTTTCCGCTTTCTGCAATCACCCGGCCAATAATATGGGTAGGAATCATCGTACCATACAGGTTAAGCTCAATGGCTTTGATGGTATCCTGAATATTGCTGGCAAACAGATCTTGATCGGCACCGATTGTTGCACCTGGAATATTACCGCCAACCGCGTTAACTAAGGCGTCTATTCTCCCCCACTTTTGCAACACTTCATCCTTCGCCCTGGTGACATCCTGTTCGTTCATGATATCTACTTCCACAAATATAGCTTCGCCGCCTAGGGACTCCACTTGCTGAACACGCGCTACACCGATCTGTCCATTACGTCCCAGGATTGCGACCTTGGCCTCTGCCTCGGCTAATGCCTCCACAAATGCCTCACCTAAAATTCCTGTACCGCCCGTAATTACGACTACCTTATCTTTTAATGTAAATGGATTATTATGCATAAATTTTTGATTCAAATTGGTATTTACCCCCAATTTTATTGATAATAACCTTAAATACAAAGAAAAGTAATTGATTTAATTACGATAACGTTTTAGTTACACCACCTATTTTTCATCTCCTTCTGTCATTTCGTCATCAAACAGAATCCGAATAGCAGGTGTATAGGTATCGTTATGCTGACCAGTCTTATTTGCCCAAAAAAAAGCGCATAGAAAAACCAGGGCCAACAACACACTACAACCGATAAGAATATATATTATTTCCATAAGAACTAGAGTTTACGGCGTTTGGCATACCACCTTGTCATAAGACTTGTAAAGGAGATGATGGTTACCGTACTTATTGGCATTAGAATCGCTGCAAATAACGGCGACATAATACCCTGCACTGCAAAGCTCAACCCAATTACGTTATATAATAGTGAAATGCCAAAGCTCATATGTATTACTTTTACCGCATCCTTGCTAAAAGCGAAGAAATCCGGCATTTTTGAAAATGACTCCCCATCGAGTATCGCATCGCAGCCCGGTGAAAAGTTATTGATATCATCGCTTACAGCGATTCCAAGATCAGCCTTGCGCAATGCTCCTGCATCGTTAAGTCCGTCACCAATCATGCAGACATGCTTTCCAACCTCCTGAAAATTTTGAATTGTCTCAAGCTTTTCCATAGGTGATTGATTGAAAAGCAAACTTGCATTTGAAGGAAAAATGAGCTGCAACGCATCCAGGCGTCTATCGTTATCACCAGAGATTAAATGGAGGTGATAATTTACTTTAAAATCTTCAATCAACGCCGAAAGACCATCCCGCCAGGATTGCTCCATAGTAAAGTATCCTTTTAGCTCGCCGCCTATGCGAACAAAAACCACCGACCCATCTGTTTTAATATGTCCAATATCAAGAAAACCTCCGCTACCGATTCTAACTTCATTACCATTTACCTTGGCCTGCATCCCCTTTCCAGGAAATTCCTTAAATTCCTGCACTGCACTAATAGAAGAGACGTTGAGCCACTTGACAATTTCGCGGCTCAATGGATGGCTGGAATTTCTACAAACAGCATTCAGCACCTCTTTGTCGACTGCTGAGAGGCTACCTTCGAAATAAATTGAGGTTGCCTTGGGTGATGATATTGTACCAGTCTTATCGAACACCAAGGTATCAATCGTTGCCATCTGTTCAATGGCAGCAGTATTTTTTACATAGAACTTATTTCGATCAAAAATACTTAACGCCGCAGAAAGGGTAAATGGAGAGCTCAACGCCAACGCACATGGACATGCGATAATCAATACCGCCGTAAAAGCTCCCCAAGCCCTGCTTGCATTTCCATCAACAGCCCAAAATAGCGCTGCCAATAATGCAATAGCCAATAAAACAACAGTAAAATATTTACTTATAAAGTTGACAAAAGTTTGAAAATGTTTGTCATAATCTTTATAATTATCGTTATTCCACAATTTTGTCAAATAAGATTGTGAAATAGGTTTGACTACTTCAAGTTCTATCGCTTCGCCGGTTTGACGTCCGCCTGCATAGATAATTTCGCCCAAGGTTTTGCTCATCGGGCTCGATTCTCCGGTCACGAAACTGAAATCGATCGCAGCATCCCCTTTTAAAAGCATCGCATCGGCAGGGATAATTTCGTTGTTGCGAACCAAGATACGATCACCTACACTGACGTCTGCCAGTTGTACGGGTCTGTCGCCAGATTCGGTCAATACGGTTACTGCGACGGGAAAATAACTGCGATAATCCCGTTCAAACGAGATATGATAATAGGTACGTTGTTGTACCCATTTTCCGATCAATATAAAAAACACCAAGCTGCACAGCGTATCCGTAAAACCTGCGCCCGTCTGTGTAACCACTTCAAAAGCAGAACGCAAAAACAATACAAGAATCCCGAGGGCCAACGGCACATCCAAATTCAAACGTCTTTGTTTCAAGCTCAGGTAAGCCGATTTAAAATAGTCCCATGCACAATACAATAAGACAGGAATACCAAAGGCAAGGTTTATATAACCAAAGAAATTGGCATATTCCTTTTCAAAACTCCCCATTCCAAAATAATCGGGAAAGCTGAAGAGCATTGAATTTCCAAAACAGAAACCGGCAACAGCAATTTTTGCGACCAAAGGATTTAGATTATTCTTATTTCCTTCTTTAACAACATCCTGTAAAGTGATTTTAGGATCATAACCTATATTCACCAAAAGATAGACTAAATCTTTCAGTGGTAGTTCATTGTGATTGAATGTAATGCTCGCCTGCTTTTTCATAAAGTCCACACGCGATTGCAACACATGAGGGTTGAGTTTATATAAGTTTTCCAGCAGCCAGATGCAGGAGCTACAGTGAATAGCTGGAATATAAAAAGTGATGATGGTCATCCTATCATCTTTATAATCCACTAATTTACTGGCAATTTCGGGTTCATCCAGATAAGAAAAATCTTCATGCGTAGATTTGTTGGATTTACCAGGATGCTGATTATAGCGATAGTATTGTTGCATGCCACTATCGTTCAGCACCTGATATACAGTCTGACATCCCAGGCAGCAAAAGTCATGATGATCTAACCGATAGCCAGTTTCTTCGATTTTATCACCACAATGGAAACATTTTTCTGCAAGTTGTACTTCTTCCCTAAGCTCTCCCATTCCTTTGTTCTAAATTGCTTGACTAAATAATTGATTTCGTGTCCTTGAGCGCAATAATCGCTGGTCAAAGGCCATGCAGATATTTCTTAAAAAAGATCGGCCGACAACAGTACAGGCTATAAGGTCGCCCGTTATCGTTACCAAACCGTCCGCTACGAGCTCGGATAATTCGTCTTTAATTTGTCCGTTTAACGGCCCACCTTCCTGCAACTGCACTTTACCTTTACACATCATATCTAAGATATAACGTCTTATAATGAGGTCCTCTTCATGGAGTAAATGCCCCTTTACAACGGGCAAATCGCCTGTTTCAATGAGCTTATAATACTCCTCTACCGTCTTTACGTTTTGAGCAAATGCACCCCAGGCGTCACTGATTGAAGAAACCCCTATACCGATGAGCAAGGGGCTAAATCGATCTGCATAGCCCATAAAATTACGGTGCAATCTTTCCTGTTGAAAGGCGACAAATAACTCATCTTCTTTTTTCGCAAAATGATCCATACCGACATCTTCATAGCCATGCGCCAAAATCATTTTTTTCCCAAGATTATAAAGGGCTAATTTGGCAGCACCACTGGGCAGGTCAGCTTCGGTATAATGCCGTTGACCAGGTTTTATCCAAGGCACGTGCGCATAGCTATAGAAGGAAATCCGATCAGGGCTTAGCTGCATCGCTTTTTGTATCGTATCTTCCACTGTAAACAGTGTTTGCTTAGGCAATCCATAGATCAAGTCGAAGTTAATGGAGTCAAATCCAATTTTTCGCGCATTCAACATAACCAACTCCACTTCTTCCAATGTTTGTTGTCTGTTAATCACAAACTGGACAAGAGGATCAAAATCCTGTATACCCAAACTGAGCCGACGGAATCCCAAACTAAATAAAGTTTCTAAATGAGTGACAGTTGTGTTGGCAGGATGAGCTTCAAAGGAGAATGAACTGTCTGGGGCCACATCTGCGAGTTTGAGAATTCCTTCGATAAGCATCTTCAGATTATCCGGGTGAAAAAAGGTTGGTGTCCCTCCTCCCAAATGTATCTCTGCCAACACTGGCCTTTCGCCATTAAATAGAGCGACATACATTTCCCATTCCTTCAAAAGAGATGCGATATAGGGTTCTTCAACACGATGATTTTTTGTGATACGGGTGTTACAGCCGCAATAGGTACATAGGCTTTCACAAAAAGGAAGATGGATATATAAACTAATCCCTTTTTCTTTCGACTGCTGAAATGTCTGGTACACTTGAGCTGTCCAAGCCACTCTAGAAAATGTTTCGTTATCCCAAAAAGGAACAGTAGGATAGCTTGTATAGCGCGGTGCCGCTACGTTATATTTCCGCACCAATTCTTCCATTTTAACCTGCGTTGTCATCATTTTATTTTAGTTTTTTGGCACAGTCGTCTAAACAACAACAGGCTTTTCCCACACATTTTTCTATCCCCCATAGGTTGAGATTCCGAACAGTTTGCTCAGCCAATCCTTTTGGACTTTGATCTTCAAATGGGGCATTGGCAATCTGTATATTCAGATCGCCAGCCTTAGCGAGATCAATATGAGTAGTATCCTTACTTCTGGTCATAATCTTACTGATTCCTAACCCTTTTAAATTAAGTAGCATGCTCTCGTCCAAAATATCGCTCACGGAAATCACTACCGCATCCTTTCCACGCGCATAGTTCTGTGTTTCCGCATTTAACCCATTTGAAATCAAAGTCAAATCATGTTGTTTGGCATTCGCTAGTGCCCAAAACTCTTTTTCAAATGATCTTACATTATATACTACTACTTTCATCCTGATTCTACAATCACCAATTAAGGTTTATCCTAAGAACAAAAGTAAATCATGCATAAGCGCAAAACCATGATACAGCACCACACCTTAAAATGATATTTATCACAATTTGCAAATGCCTCTGACTATAGGCGCTGGTTATAAAGCTTCATTCAGAGCAACGACCTGCCCTTTCAGAAAAAAGGCGTGTTCAGAAAAACTGAACACGCCTTTAAAATATTATTTTTAAATCTCCGTTTCTTTACCTACTGTTTCACATCTCGAAGGTTCCTGATCGAATTGATATATATTTTACCTTTCTCTTTCGATATCAATTTTTCTTCTTTAAAATCTGAAAGCATACGGGAAACTGTTTCATTTGCAGTGCCTGCGATTGACGCCAAACCATCCCTTGTCACATCTATCGAACACGTATTGACGGCATTGATATTGATACCACTTTTCTCGGCAACACTGAGTAGCGCATTGGCGACACGTTTACGAACAGAGTGATAGGCAAACCCGAGTAATTGCTCTTCCTTTTCACGTAAATCGACAGAAAGAAGCTTTATAAACTTACTGGCTATTGCTGGTTTTTTCCAAAGCAACTCCAAAAAACTATCTTTTGGGATCAGTACAATTTCGCTTGGTTCAACCGCTTCAGCATAGTCTTCGTAATTATCATTCAACAAGATAGAGGCATAACCAAAGTAATTTCCCTCAATAAAAATACCTGTAGACAGTTCTCTTCCATCTTTATATGACTTAAAGCTACGCACCTGACCAGATTTCACAAAATAGACATATGTTGGCGAATCATCTTTTTCATAAATAGATTGTTTTTTCTTCACTGTCTTTACACGTGAATTAACAATGAGCTCCTGCAGCAACAGGACTTGCTCTTCGGCGTTCAAACTAAAATCTCCCTCTTGAGGGATATCTGCCGCGAGCTGTTCATGTCTTTTAAGGCGTACATCTATAGCGTTCATCAATTCGACATCATCAAAAGGTTTCGTCAAATAATCGTCTGCTCCCATTTCCATCGCTTTACGCATATCTGCACGCTCCGCTTTTGCAGTTAAAAAAATGAATGGGATTTTAGCTGTACTTTCAATTTTACTTAGCATAAATAACACCCCATATCCATCCAGCTCGGGCATCATGATGTCGCAGAGAATCAAATCAGGAATATGCCTGGTCGCCAGGTCAACTCCAATACGTCCATTTTCGGCCGTAATGACATCATACCTACCTGTCAACTCCAATATTTCGGTAGTTCCCTCCCGGATGTCAATATTATCTTCAATAATTAGAATTGTCTTTTTATTTCTCATCTGCAATTAATTATTCTATCGTCTTTATGTTTGAAACGTTTATGCCTCGTTTTATTACCAACTCCACTTTACCTAAAACTCACCCGGAATGAGGTTCCCTTATGCACTTCAGACTCAAATTCCATCTGACCTTCCATGAGTTCTATATACCTTTTTACGATATTCAGTCCTAATCCGGTTCCCGGGATGTTACCTGTGTTATGTGCTCGAAAAAATGGCTCAAACAAATGAACCTGATCTTCTTCGGGTATTCCAATACCGTTGTCCTTTACTGATATTAAGCAACCTTCCTCGTCGATACACGTTGTAAACTCAATTAATGTATCCTCTCCTGAATATTTGATCGCATTGGAAATGAGGTTGACCAAAGCATTTTTCAACAAATTAGAGTCTAAGGTAAAGTGCCCGATTTCTCCGGTATGCTGATATACAATATGCTGATTTTTTTTACAGATCAACTGCATTTCTTCGGTGATTTCCTCAGCTAATTCGACCAAATTAATATACTGCTTATTTACCACAACAATACCAGTTTCGAGCTTTTCAAGGGAAAGAAAATCATTCAGAATACTGGTCAGCAATTGTACGGCCCCTTTGATCTTATTCGTATGTTTAATGATATTAACTTTATCATCCGGTCTTTCGGCATATTTTTCGATCAGAGAAGCCGACAGTTGAACGGAACTCAAAGGTGTTCGAAACTCATGCGAAGCCATTGACACAAAGCGAGATTTTAGCTGACTTAGTTCAATTTCTTTTTCCAGCGATTTAGAAACTTCTGCTTTGGCCTTTTCCAGTTCGGAAACTAAAGATATCAGATCACTCGTACGTTCGCTAACTTTATTCTCAAGTTCAACCGCATGCTGTCTAAGCATATCCTCGGCAGCTTTCTCACGCGTTAGGTCATGAATAAATCCAGTAAAGATATTTTTATCCTTCAACCAGACTTCACTGACAGCCAATCGGAATGGAAATGTTTCGCCATTCTTTTTAAGCCCCATCACTTCGCGCCCAATCCCAATAATTTTTTTGTGGCCGGTAGTCTGATAGTTATGAATATAGGTATCATGATTACCGCGATCTGGCTCGGGCATCAGCATGGAGACATTGTGGCCAATCACCTCGTCTGCCTGATATCCAAACAGTTCCAGGGCAGCAGGGTTAATGCTTTCTATATTTCCCCTGTTGTCTATGGTAATAATGCCATCAATTGCATGATCAATTATAGCAGCTAACAGCCTTCCGCTTTCCATGATTTTATATTACTTTACCAGTTTTTTGTATTTAATGCGGTGTGGTGTCACGTCACCGATACGTTTTTTCCGGTTTTCTTCATACTCGGTGTAGTTACCCTCAAAGAAATATACCTGTGAATCACCTTCAAAAGCGAGAATATGAGTACAAATACGATCCAGAAACCATCTATCGTGTGAAATCACTACCGCACAGCCGCCAAAGTTCTCTAATCCTTCCTCTAAGGCACGCAGTGTATTCACATCGATATCGTTCGTAGGCTCATCGAGCAAGAGTACATTGGATCCTTCTTTTAATGTGATCGCCAAATGTACACGATTCCTTTCCCCACCAGAGAGCACACCTACTTTCTTCTGCTGATCAGCACCATTAAAATTAAATTTCGAAACATAAGCTCTCGAATTCACGGGGCGGTTACCCAACATCATATTGTCGCTGCCTCCTGTAATATTTTCCCAAACTGATTTTTCAGGGTCGAGGTCGTGGTGCATTTGGTCCACATAGCCCAATTTCACTGTTTCTCCCACCTTGAAAGAACCCGTATCTGGCGTTTCCTGTCCTGTAATGAGGCGGAACAAGGTCGTTTTACCCGCTCCATTTGGTCCAATAATCCCAACAATACCCGCGGGCGGCAACATAAAACTTAAATTTTCAAATAAAATACGATCACCATAAGCTTTAGAGATATTCGTTGCCTCAATGACCGAGTTACCCAGACGTGGTCCTGGAGGAATAAACAATTCCAATTTTTCTTCACGTTCTTTGGTCTCTTCGGAGGCTAATTTTTCATAGTTATGCAATCTAGCTTTTGATTTGGCATGACGAGCTTTTGGTGCCATACGAACCCATTCAAGCTCACGTTCGAGCGTTTTTTGCCGTTTTGTTTCTTGTTTTTCCTCCTGCGCCAGACGTTTTGCTTTTTGATCTAGCCAAGAAGAATAATTTCCTTTCCAAGGAATTCCTTCGCCACGATCCAATTCAAGGATCCATCCGGCAACATTATCCAAGAAATAGCGGTCGTGGGTAACGGCAATAACAGTTCCTTTATATTGTTTTAAGTGTTGTTCTAACCAATCGATTGATTCCGCATCCAAGTGGTTGGTCGGCTCGTCCAGTAACAGCACATCCGGTTCCTGCAACAATAAACGACATAACGCTACACGTCTACGTTCACCACCTGACAAATTGACAATCTTCGCATCGGGTTCAGGACAACGTAAGGCATCCATAGCTCTTTCCAATTTTGAATCAATTTCCCAAGCGTTGGTGGCATCAATTTTATCTTGAAGTTCTCCTTGTCTCGTCAATAACCTGTCCATCTCATCGGCATTTTCATACACCTCTGGTAGGCCAAATTTCTCATTGATATCTTCGTATTCTTGTAATATTGCTGTAATTTCGGCAACACCTTCCTGTACCACTTCAAGCACAGTTTTTTCTAGATCCAATTGCGGCTCTTGTGCCAAATAACCCACAGAATACCCGGGGGAGAATACCACCTCGCCCTGATAAGATTTATCCAATCCAGCGATTATTTTCAATAGGGAAGATTTACCTGATCCGTTCAAACCAATCACGCCAATCTTGGCACCATAGAAAAAAGATAAATAGATATTTTTTAACACTTGTTTTTGAGGCGGATAGATTTTGTTGACACCCGCCATCGAAAAAATGATTTTCTCGTCTGACATAAAATTTAAAAAAATTCGAAAACTCTTGTTATATTAACATACAAATGTAATCTTTTATACTGACATTTTGGACGTATAACGGTCATGGCTTAATTGTTGATGACATTATTTAAAATAAATTTAAGGTTTAAAATGCAGAATTTACTACATTTATATATCCTTAATATAAAACAGAAAGGTATTCAATGGAAGCAAAATTTTCACCGCGCGTAAAGGATGTCATATCGTACAGTAGAGAGGAAGCTTTGAGATTGCGTCACGATTATATAGGAACAGAGCATTTATTGCTCGGTTTAATTCGTGAAGGCGATGGAATGGCGATAAAAATCCTTAAAAACATAGGCATTGACACGACAGCACTACGTCAATCTGTGGAAGACGCAGTGAAGGGAGCATCAGTTTCACGCGCTCCTATTGGCAACATGCCATTAACAAAACAGGCTGAAAAAGTTTTGAAGATTACTTATTTGGAGGCTAAAATATTCAAATCGGATATCATCGGAACGGAGCACCTATTATTGGCTATCTTACGAGATGAAGATAATATCGCTTCTCAGATTTTACAACAATACAATGTGACTTACGACATCTTCAAATCTGAAGTGGAGCAAAATAGAACCACCATTAAGGATGAGGCTCCGGGCTCTCCTACAGGCGATGATGATTTTGCTGAGGATGATCAGTATGTCCAACCTAAAAAGGTTTCGGATATCAAATCTAAAACTCCAGTATTGGACAACTTTGGCCGCGACTTGACCAAAGCTGCCGAAGAGGGTAAATTAGATCCTATTGTAGGTCGCGAAAAAGAAATTGAGCGTGTTTCTCAAATTTTATCCCGACGCAAAAAGAACAATCCCCTATTGATCGGTGAACCCGGAGTAGGTAAATCGGCGATTGCGGAAGGTCTTGCTCTTCGGATCGTTCAACGAAAGGTATCACGTGTATTATTCAACAAGCGGGTCGTCACATTGGATCTCGCATCCTTGGTTGCTGGCACAAAATATCGTGGTCAGTTTGAAGAGCGTATGAAAGCGGTCATGAACGAACTGGAAAAATCACCGGATGTCATTTTATTTATCGATGAGATTCACACGATAGTAGGTGCAGGTGGAGCTTCAGGATCGTTAGATGCTTCCAACATGTTTAAACCGGCTTTGGCAAGAGGCGAAATTCAATGTATCGGTGCAACAACATTAGACGAATACCGTCAATACATTGAAAAAGATGGTGCTTTGGACCGTCGTTTCCAACGCGTAACCATTGAGCCGGCTACACATGACGAAACGGTTGAGATATTGAACCGTATCAAAGAGAAATATGAAGATCACCACAATGTGACTTACACGCCCGAAGCTATTGAAGCCTGTGTATCGTTAACAACCCGTTATATTACGGATAGGTTTTTACCAGACAAGGCAATCGATGCTTTAGACGAAGCTGGCTCTCGTGTGCATTTGAATAACATACATGTACCACAATCTATTATCGACATTGAAAATAAAATTGAAGAGGTCAAATTAGAGAAAAACAAGGTTGTTCGGAGTCAAAAATACGAAGAGGCAGCGAAGTTGCGTGATACAGAAAAGAAATTGATCGAAGAGCTTGAGAAAGAGAAAATAGCTTGGGAAGAAGAAACAAAATCTAAACGTTATACTGTTTCAGAGGAAAATGTTGCTGAAGTAGTGGCGATGATGACCGGTATTCCTGTGCAACGTGTTAGTCAGTCTGACGGTCAGAAACTGTTGAATATGGCGGAGCTGATGAAGGGAAGAATTATTGGTCAGGATGATGCTGTAGGAAAATTGGTGAAAGCAATCCAACGTACACGTGCAGGCTTGAAAGATCCTAAAAAACCAATTGGCTCCTTTATCTTCTTAGGTCCTACTGGTGTTGGTAAAACAGAATTGGCTAAAGAATTAGCCCGCTTTATGTTCGATACGGAGGATGCGCTTATTCAAATCGACATGAGTGAATACATGGAGAAATTTGCAGTCTCCCGCTTAGTTGGAGCGCCTCCAGGATATGTTGGATATGAAGAAGGTGGACAATTAACGGAAAAGGTACGTCGTAAACCTTATGCAGTCGTCTTACTGGATGAGATTGAGAAAGCGCACCCCGATGTTTTTAACCTTTTGTTACAGGTATTGGACGAAGGCCAATTAACCGACAGCTTAGGCCGCAAAGTGGACTTTCGAAATACCATTATTATTATGACGTCTAATATTGGTGCACGCCAATTGAAGGAATTTGGTCAAGGTGTGGGTTTCACTACTGCTGCAAAGTCACAACAGTCGGATGCACATTCTCGTGGAGTAATTGAAACAGCTCTGAAAAGAGCCTTTGCTCCAGAATTCTTGAACCGTATTGATGATGTGATTGTATTTAACTCATTGACGAAGGAAAATATCTTCAAAATCATCGATATTGAATTGAAGTCATTATTCAAGCGTATCGCAGATTTAGGTTATACCATCAATTTGACGGATGAAGCAAAAGATTTCATTGCGGATAAAGGTTATGACAGTAATTTTGGAGCACGTCCATTAAAACGGGCAATACAAAAGTATTTGGAAGACCCAATTGCGGAAGAAATCCTAAAAGGAACTGTAAAAACTGGTTCGGTGTTGACGGTGAGCATTAATCCTGAAACGAAAGATATTGAGGTATCTAGTTCAGATTCTAAGTCTTCAAAAGATACTGCTGAGAAGTAAGCCATAGTCGTATCTAAAAATAATTTTATAAAAATGCACCTTTATGGTGCATTTTTTGTTATAAACAAAGTTGACGTTAAACTTTCGAACTATTTTATCGTCATATAATAAAAAATATCACAAATAACACACACAATATGAAAAGACTTTTATTCGCAGCATTACTTGGAACCGCAGCTTTGGTTTCATTTTCTTCTTGTAAGAAGGAGTATATCACACAAGAGGTGAACGTTTTAGACGGCACAAGTTACGTATTTCCTGTAAAATCGGCGGATTGGGATAGAGAAGGCAATAATACGTATAGAAAAGACATTCAGATCTCAGATCTTGATAAACGTTATTATGAAGACGGTCACGTAAGTGTAGCAATCAATGTGGATGCTACACCTGATCGGTATGTAGCGATCCCTTCTGAATTAAAGGGCTACAAGTTTTCGTACAACTATTCCATCGGCGTAGTACGTATATACGCTAATGGTCTAACAAGTCCACCCGAAAACATGATTGTTAAGGTCGTTCTAACTGACGCTACTATCGGAAACTAGTAAAAAATATGAAAATAACAATGCCTCAATAGTTAAATCCTTTTTGAGGCATTGTTGTATTCATTACCCCTTCAACAACAACTCCGCATGTTCCAGCGCAGCATCCGTTGGATTGGCTCCGCTGAGCATCTGTGCTATTTCAGTAACCCTACCCGCATTGTCTAATCGAACAATGTTGGATATTGTCCGATTGGCTTTATCTTCTTTGTACACTTTATAATGCGCAGCACCTTTAGCAGCAATCTGGGGTAAATGTGAAATAGCAATGACCTGCATATTCTCAGCTAAACTTTCCATTACTTCACCTACACGCAACGCCACCTCACCAGAGATCCCGGTATCGATTTCATCAAAAATAATAGTCGGCAGGGCAGAAGTTTTGGCAACTAAAGATTTTATGGCTAACATTACCCGTGAAAGCTCACCTCCAGAGGCCACTTTATGGATGAATTGCATTTCCTGCCCTTTATTGGCAGAGAACAAAAATTGGATAGCATCCATTCCGGATTCCCGCATCTCTCCTTCCTTTAAGAGCTCTAAATTAATTTGAAGACGTGCATTGGGCATTCCCACATTTGCTAAGGTAGCTTGCACTTCTTTTGCGATTAACGCCAACACTTTGCTCCTGCCTACTGATAGTTCCTTACCATTTTTCTGAGCAATGTTCAACTTAACGACTACCTCTTTTTCCAGCCGCTCCAATTGCTCATCAGAAGAATTTATGGCCATCAACTTGGACTCAAGCTCATCCCTCAGTCGAATAAGCTCCTCAACGGAGTCCATATGATGTTTCTTCTGTAATGAATAGAGTAAGCTCAGGCGCTCGTTAATTTCCAACAAAGTACCCTCGTCGATTTGTGTCTCTTCTTCAAGAGCACTTATCTCTGCGGCAACGTCCTTGAGCTCAATCCATGCGCTCTTTAACCGCGCAGCCAAATCTGCTGTTTCAGGAAGAAATGAAGTGATACCTTCCACTTGGCTCATAGCGTCCTTCAAACGGCTTAAAACAGCCGTATCATCATTTTCCAATAGCTGCGATGCACCGGTTAGCGCGCGCTTAATATCTTCTGCATTTTCCAATTGGCGCTGTTGTATTTCGAGCTGCCCCTGTTCATCGGACACCAATTGCGCTGCATCAAGTTCATCAAATTGGAACTGAAAATAATCTTGTTCTAATGCAGCCTTTTTTACCAGCTCCTTAAATTCTTCGAGTTCCTTTTTGGCTTTCTTATAAGCAAAGAAACTATCTCGATAATCTTGCTTTAATGAAAATGTGCCCGCGACACTGTCGACCACTAAAAATTGGAACTGTTCTGTATTGATCTGCAATGTTGCATGTTGAGAATGTACATCGATCAATTGTTCACCCAACTGCTTGAGAATAGTTAGGGTAACGGGAGAATCATTAATAAATGCTCGAGATTTACCATCGGGAGTGATTTCTCTTCGAATAATGGTATGATCTGCATAGTCTAGGTCATTTTCTTCGAAAAAATTGAGTAATTTATAGGAACCTATTTTAAATTCTCCCTCAATCACACACTTTTTCGTTGGATCGAAAAAGTACTTTCCCTCTACTCTATTTCCCAAAATTAACGATAGGGCTCCCATAATAATGGATTTACCAGCCCCAGTCTCCCCGGTAATCATATTCAAACCTTTATCGAACTGGATTTCCAACTCGTTTATAAGCGCATAATTTTTAATATGTAAGGTATCCAGCATATTTTTAAAGGTCTTATTACAGTTTGGAGGAAATACCTTTCCTCATCATTTTGCATGTTAACATGACTTTTTCTACAGGTAATTTACCTAAAAATCAGACGATTTCAATACATTTTATTAAAAACATAGCTCCTCTGATCTATTGACATATCGGCACGTAACATTTACAAATACTAAATACTAAAAATAATATCATTTTTCCAAATTTAAAACTACTTTTTTTAGTAAAACAATTCTATTTTTGACAAAAGAATGTCGACATGCGCTTTATTAACATGAATAAATTCCTATTTTTATGTCATGCAAGATTATAGTGCTACACTAAGAAAATACATGCCCGAAGAAGCTGCTCCAATCATTTCCAAGTGGATTAATCATACGCAGTGTTTATTTAAGATCTCTCGTTCCAGGAGTACCAAGCTAGGAGATTACCGCGCTCCGTATAAAGGAAGCCCGCACCGTATCTCGGTTAACCATGACTTAAACTCTTATTCATTTTTGATTACGACGATTCACGAATTTGCACATTTACAAACATGGAATAAACACCAGCATCGTGTCAAGCCACACGGTACGGAGTGGAAAAATAATTTTAAGGAACTAATGAGACCATTTCTTGAACTGAATATTTTCCCAACCGATATCAGCCAGGCGATTCAACACTATATGGAAAACCCGGCAGCATCGAGCTGCACAGACCTCCACCTGTTTCGTACCTTAAAGTTATATGACACCGTCAAAAGCAGCGCCCTTACGGTAGAATCCTTAGAGGATGGGCACTTCTTTAAATTAAAAAATGGGCGTTCATTTCAGCGTATTGAAAAGATAAGGAAACGTTATAAATGCATGGAATTGACCAGCAAGCGTATGTACCTATTCCATCCAATTGCGGAGGTATTTCTGTTGGAACAATGATTTTTAACAAATACATTCAATATATTTTTATCTTTGCTAACTTAGGAAATAATTAAAGAGAGCTTTTATGTTACATTTACACTCGACTATAGCAATTGTCTTATTGCTAGCCCTGGTGATATCGATCGTGATCACCCTATCAAACTATCTAGGCAACAAACCGTACAACCGTAAAATTGCTTTATTGGGTTTCATCGCATCGCATATTCAATTAGTGGTGGGATTGATTTTATTCTTTTATTTAAAGTACCCTTCGATGATCTCTGGTGCTGTAATGAAAGATCCTTCGTTACGATTTAAAATCATCGAACACCCATTGACCATGATTATTGCTATTGTATTGATCACCATTGGTTATTCTAAAGCTAAAAAGATTGAAAATGCAAAAAAAGCAAATCAAACCGTTTTGATTTTCTTCATCATCGGTTTAATCTTGATGCTTGCTCGTATTCCTTGGTCTACCTGGTCTCTTTTCGCTTAATAGCACGCGACACACGATATAAAAAAAACCTTCCAATTGGAAGGCTTTTTTTATATATGATAGTTGTATTTGACAATCCACCTGTATTGTTAACGTTCTAGATCATTCGCTTTATACGTCACAAAAAAAGCCTCAGTAAACTGAGGCTTTAGATATCTTCGCTGAGTAGTAATTAGTCACGGTTTTTTCCAAATCCCAAAATTCCGAACACGGTTTTGAAAGCGATAAGCGCGCCTACGATCATGGAGATGTTAGCTATCGCGGAAAACAAAAATGTTTGTTGACCCATAGACGTACAAACATCCGGTACAAAACGGATAAATGTACCTATTAAACCTAAAGCGATCGCTACTACCAATGTTTTGTAGTAATGTGTTTGATTCGCATTATTATCAGTTGTCTTTGGACCTCTTGGTTGTACAGTTTCTGCCATTTCAATTTCGATTTTATTCGATACAAATGTACAAAATATTCTATGTTTGAAAAATAAATTTGAAAAAAGCAGCGATCATCAATTATTCAGTATATTTCTGTTCATATTTTTCTTTTTTTCGCCTGTAATCATGCGGATGCTCTTTCGTAATATGATATCCACCACAGTGGATGTAACCGTACGTATAGCATTGCTTTGGCTTTCCTGCCCCACTGCCATATCGGTGCTTCCTTCGATTTTTTCCCCGTAGCCACTTATTATAGCGCCATTTTAACCAATGAATAGAAAAGCTTGCTTCGCTCCTACTATTCAAACGCACCTTTCCGGTTGCGCGACATTTACGTCGCTCAATCAAGCTATTGATTTCAAATTTTCCCATATCATTTATTCTGAAAAAGGAGAAGGCACACGCATCATATGGAAAAAGAAAAATGCGCCGAAAGGCAGCACCCGAAAAACTAACAGACCTCTGCTCGAACTTCTTAAAACTTGGATAGAACAAAGCTATTTTGACAGACAAGTTAATGCCTTGGAAATTTTCAAAAGGCTTAAAGCAGAATCAAGCATTAAATTTAGAGTTAGCGACATTGAAAAGTGCATGAAGATTCTATGTGGTAGCCGTCAAGCTCTACTGCAGAAAGATTCTATTGATGGAGTGCAGAGGTATTGGAAGGAAGAACTCTAAAAGAAGTGATGTGACAGTTCAATTTACAATACCATTTTATCGGCTAGAATTAAGCGAATTAAAATCATTTACTTTATTTTCTTATCAAAAAATTGTATTTTAATCATAAATTACAGCCCCATGAAACGCCTATATATCTTATTTAATTTGTTATTTTTATTTTCTATAACAGTGCCAGTAAAAGCAAGGATTTCCCAGCATAGAAACTATCCTAACCATTTAACTGATACACTTTCTGATGATATCCGAAAGTATATTACACAATTAGCTGTTTCGGAAGGCTTAGATAAAGGCTCCATTAAAATAAAAACTGATAGCTGGGGAGAGGTAACCGTTTCAGACAACTGGGGTAAAAGTATTAAATACAGCAAAGACCACTGGAACGGATATACAAAAACGGATAACAACGGACTTAAAACATCAGTAAAACAGGATCTTTCCGCCAATATAGTCGTAAAATATAACGAAGGAAAGGAAAAAACGGTCAGGAAAAATATAAGTGGAGATTTTGATATTCCAGATTGGAGTCCATCCACTAACTTCATAAATACCCTTGATAATTTGAAGATCCGTGACAGCCACGGCAACCTCACTACTATTTCAAAAAACATCTTCGGCGGTTTAGATATCAGTGATGCGAGTGGCAACCACGCCACTGTATCTAAAAATGTTATAGGTGGCTTAGACATTCATGACAGCCAAGGAAATAGTAGTCGTATATCAAAGGATGTTCTAGGAAACCTGACAATTGAAAATAACACGGGTAAAAGCACATCCATTATAACAGACATATTGGGCGGCAAAACAATTGAAGACAACAAAGGGAGCCGTGTTTCTGTAAGAAAGGATATATTTGGAAATTATGAAGCCAGCGATAACAATGGAAACCATGCGTCCATAAAAAAGGATATCTTTGGAATAGTAATTATGGATGATCCAAAAGGTATTTTGGAAACTGTAAAACTTCAGCTAATCGAAGATTTAATACAGGAGTAAAGTCAGCATAAACAATTTCAATAAACCTAAAAGCAATTATGAATGATACACAAGATTTATATTTATCAAAAGACATTTTACCCATATTTGATTATACATTAAACTCAGATAGTCATTCGGCGCTCGACAAACTTCTACAAAATCCATTATCATCTATCTCCCAAATCAACGATAGACAAACAATCCTAAAACAAATTATTTTGTCCATATCACGCGGGAATGACTACTATTACACTAAAATTGAGTATGCAGATTCACATAAGTTCTTATGTCATTTCCCACTAGAGTACCTAAAAAAAGTTGATTTTCTGGCTTACAAAGTCAAAAAACGTAAGAGCAACATCTTACTTGGCGAGTATGCGCAACTAATTAACTTCTTATCCAAGCTTGAAAATGATCTCACAGGAAATATTGAACTGAATGAATTTCCCCATAAATATCAAGAGGATCTTAGGTTTGTCATAAACTATCTCCACTCCTTCAAACTTCGACACTATATATCCAAAATCCGTAAAGGTACACTAGGCTATATTTCCATCCAGGAGCTAAACGCTATTGTTTCTGAAAACCGTAAAAATGGTGATACGCTTTTATTTTTTGAGAAACTAGCTCTTTTAGAAGCTTATTTTTCAATCGGGAAAGCAATTTATAAAAACAATTTTCAGTTCGCTACAATGAATGAATATTGTTTTCAACTCACAGAACTATATCACCCATTGCTATCTAATCCTGTAAAAAATGATATCGTTATAAACAACAATATAGTACTTATTACAGGTGCAAACATGTCCGGAAAATCAACACTGCTTAAATCCATCGGCTTATGCGTTTACTTGACTCATTTGGGATTAGCTATGCCTGCCAGCGCGGGAACCATTCCTTTTTATGATAATGTATCGATTCAAATTAATCACAGCGATGATCTAAAAAATGGTTATAGTCATTTTATGCAAGAAATTATCAAATTGAAAAACGTTGTTCATCAAGCGCATGAGGGTAAACGATGTTTCGCCATTTTCGACGAGCTATTTAAGGGGACCAACTATGAAGATGCATTGGTTATAAGTGTAAAAACGATCAAGGGTCTTCAAAAGTTTGCTACTTCTACATTCATTATCTCTACTCATATAATTGAATTACGGCAAAAAATTGCAGAAGCCAACGTCCAAGTGAGCCCAAACTATATAGACTGCAAGATTGTCGAAGAGACGCCAGCTTTTTCTTATGTATTGAAAACAGGATGGTCTAATCTGCAAATAGGTCAATTATTATTCAACAAAGAAGGACTAAATAGTCTTTTAGATTGACAAGAACATCCATTGATCGACAGAGAGTGAGGGATTACAAAAATTACAGCTATTATGAGTTGTTTTAATAGTGAAGAGGAATAAAATAAATACAGATGTTATTACAATTAAAAATACAGATTAAAGGGATAACAAAACCACCAGTGTGGCGAAAGTTATTAGTTCCCGATTATTTCACGTTTGATCGCTTACATCAAGTGATACAAGAAGCATTTGGTTGGCAAAACTATCACCTTTATCAGTTTTCGCCGAAAGGTTTTGGATCATATCCTGAGATTGCCATAATTGACGAAGAGTGGGACGAAGGAAATACCGAAGATGCCGAATTGCTAATATTGAAAGACATTTTAAATCAGCCAGAGCAAAAGTTCACCTACATCTATGATTTTGGTGATAGCTGGACACATCAAATTGTGGTCGAGGACATTCTAGACAAGCATGTATTAAAAGCGGAGTTACTGGAGGGAAAAGGTGCTTGCCCACCGGAAGATTGCGGAAGTACTTGGGGATATAAAAATGTAAAGGATGTCATGAAAGATATACACCATGAAGAACATGATGAGATGCGAACCTGGCTCGGCTTAGAAAAAGGTGAAAAATGGGATCCGAACTACTTTGATCTCCAAGCTGCAAAGAAGAAAGTAGCAGCGGTATAGTGTTGCATTTTAAAAATATATAATGCTCGTTGTAAATTTACTCATCGCCAACCTTACTCACAAAACTTTCCAGTTCTTTGTTCACCTCATCCAGCAACTGTTGCTCTGTAGGTAAGTAAAGCTCATATTGACTGGCAACAATTTGTTTTTGGTCTTCGGGAAGGGTAAATTTCGCAACCGCATCGTTTTTACTCGCACAGATTAAAATGCCGATCGTGGGATGTTCATATGGAAGCCTTTCAATGCTATCATAGTAATTGACATAAATCTGCAATTGACCAATGTCCTGATGGGTTAATTTGTGAGTCTTGATCTCAATGATCACAAAACTTTGCAATAGACGGTTGTAAAAGACCAGATCAACAAAAAACTCATCACCTTCTATATGGATGCGTTTTTGTCTGGCCACGAAGGAGAAGCCATTCCCTAATTCGAGAAGGAATTCTTGAAGATGAACAATAATGGCGCCTTCAAGATCTTTTTCATAATAAGCGCTTTCCCGTTTCAACCCTAAAACTCCAGTACCATTGGATCTTTGATAATTTCCTTGGCATCAGAAGGCATCTTTTCCTTTTTGGCTACAGCCAATACACTTTCCTTATCGTTACTAAGCAGCAGGCGTTCATATAGACTGGTATTGATCTGCCGCTCAAGCTGGCGGACTGTCCAATTATTCTTTATGGTTTCGGCAATATAAAACTCCCGTTGTTCCTCGCTATTAAGACTTAAAAGCAGCTTATACTGGCTCCAACTCAATTGCGTCCACAGTGTAGACACAATTGGAAATGTGCGATAAAATTGGCGGCACCAATTTAGCTGTCTATACGAAAAACCACTACCAAACTCAGGCTGCAACTCCGCTGAAAGATATTTTATGATGTATTTCCCATAGTCCGCTCTATCCTTACCTTCCTGCTCCTGTTCAAAAATACGTTGGCCGATATGCCAGTACATCAACGTACGCTGATGGTCGACAGCACGAATGGCATTGTCTTTGGACTGGGAAATAATCGCTTTTATATCGGATACTAAAGTTTGATCTGTTAACATAATTGCCTGTTTAATTGGTACGACTTCTGTAAGTAACAATACAAAGGTAGCTAAACCTTATTAAAATACTAAATATTTTAGTATTTATTTTAAAACAAATCACCTTATGTTATCCGACTTTAAGTCCTCACCTCTCCGCAACGATCAATCGTAAGACCAAACTCATTTATTTAAATACTCCAATGCTTTTTCCATCACCTCATCCTTACCTTCGCGAATCCCCTTTATACTCGGCTTGACAATTTCATCAATTTTAATACCGACACGCTGAGTTTCACGCTGATCAGGGTAATATACACCCAGTCCCGAAAGCATTGTCCTTTGATTACCTGGTAAATCAATGGAACTGACATTGCCATCAGCACCTGCAGTTTGAGATCCAAAAACCTTCACATTGCCAGCTGCCTGATAAGCCATCACATGATATTCCGCAGAACTCTGCGTATCCTCATTGACCAGAATAGCCACTTTACCCTGATAACAATCATTGGCATTCTCCCCAACTTGTAATGGGCTGCTCATTACAAAAGTTCCAGGATATTGAAGACTCGTACTGGTAAAACGAACGAAATCAGTAGGCTTGGTCAACAACAAGGGTGTAAGCTTGAACACTAAAAAATCACCGGGATAATTGCGGTCATCAATCACAATACCTTTTACCTTACTCCAGTTTAACCTATTATCTGTAATCATTTTACCACGCAGTAAACTATGATTAATATATAGAATATTATTATCCAGCATCTTAAAAGCCACAGTATCTTTTGGCGCAGGTTTAATTTGGCTAGCAGACATCGCAACAATATTTACTGTAATAGGCTCGCCATCACGCAATATTTCACAGGGTACAAGCTCGCTATTGCTTGTCACAAGCTTTCTTGCCAGATCACGGTTGGCCACAGCTTCATTCGGTGTGCTCATATAAGCCCATAGTGAATCTCTGATTTCTTCAATCTTTTTATGTTCCTTACTGATAAGCACATCTCCTATTCGCAGTTTATCTCCGAATATCTCAGGATCAAGGATTTTAGTTACCACGGCTTTTCCCTCTATTATTCGGATCTCTATTGGCATACGGTACTTGCCATAATAATTTATCAGCCCTTTAGGCGTGCTCCAAAGTCCGGTATGTGCATCTTTTACTTGGGATATCATCTTGAGAAGTGAAAGTCCATAAGATCGATCATCCCGACTAAGGATCATTTCGGGCACAGCGGCTTTTAAAACCGCTTCCCATTTCGGATCCGTCAGGTGTTTATAAGGAGAAAAATACTCGATCATATTCCAGAAGCGAAAAAGCGTCAACAAACGAAATCCTACGTCCGCTGATAATACATTGTCATATTTTTTTTCATTCTTGAAAAGGACATTGCCGATACCTTCAACAAAACCAAAATAATGGTGTTGATCAAAACTACTGTAACGAATACGCTTCAGTTTATCTTTAAGAGCATCATTAAATAGAAGCTCATCGATCCAGCTATAATCTATTTCGTGAACGACGTTTTCAAGCAGTGGCTTGGCATAATTGACCGTTGTGCCGAGACTGTCTAACAGCGCAGCATAATGTGCCTCAACAGATTTATTATCTTTTGCCATAATAACAGCATTTATAGACTTAAATAACTGTTGATCCCAATCATACTTCCCTTGCGCTATCGCCGGATGCCTATATTTCAGAAAACCCCATATTCGTCCCAGATCCACTAAGCGTTGATCAATCTTGGGCGTACTATTAAAGTCAGATATCCCCGAACTTGCAGGTTCACTGATTTCTTTCGCAAATGGCACAAACATTCCCGCTTCCTTGGTAATATCCTTACCATCTACAGTAATGAGCACATCATCAACCCACATCTTACCTTCTCCAGAAAGAAAAAACGCAATGGAGATCCCTTCCGTCTGGTTTGGCACCAATTTAGTTTTCAGCTTAATATTTTCCCAGTTTTTTGTCCCATTCATTTGGCGGTTAGCCATATTATCGAAAAAGATTTCGGGATCTATCCGTAACATCATCGACGCATAAGACCCCGCGATGATGTTCTCGCGCTTAATCATCGCAGACACTTCAATGGAATCGCCCTTTAAATTTGATGGTAACCACATCATAATTCCTCCGAAAGCGCTGTTCTTTTTTAGACTTTCAATCCGAAGCGCTCCTTTTGCACTATAATATGTATTTTGGTCTATACTACTTTTAAAAACCGTCGTATCGCCTATCTTGAACCATGGAGCATTAATCGGTTGATCAAATGAAAAGTTAAAATTTTGTTGACTAAAGACAGGAGTGGCTACTGCTGTTAGAAAAACAATAAGGAAAATAAATAGGCTGTTAGATTTCATAATTGAAAATTTTCCTTAAATTAATCAATTAATGAATTATTAACAAAACCTTTCTAACTTTTGCACGACACTATTTTTCTATTTTCCTTGCGACATTTTTAGATGTTCAGTTCGTAATGTATTTTGCATCATGTTTTACCATAAAGGGGAAAAACATGATGCGCTCTTCGCTACCCATTCAGCATCTTTACCGCGAGTATATGTTTACATAGCCCCCTCTTTCCCTGATGATTAGTAAACCAGTTACAGGTACATTGAAACTTATCGCCCTGTATAATGACAGTATGTTGCACACCGGATCCATCCACTCTCGCCTCGATATAATCCGTTGTATTCTTGACAAACTGTACACCTGCTGTCGCAACAAGTTTTTTCGCATTTTTTAACCGCGGATTCAACGCTAAAATACGTTCCATCTTAAAAGGCAATCGTCTATAATAATGCTGATGACTATGTAAATCATAACCTAACAACCCGATGGAAGATAATGAAGCAGAGAGCGTATCCATCGTATCGAAGTCGACATCATGCTCAATGGAAAGCATTGTTGGGTCGAATAGCTCGTTGGATTTAAGCAATCCATTCACGGCGTGAACCCATTCATCAGGAACGGCCTTAATCATATTTTCCAACACATTACCTTCACCCGAGAATCCGCGATAGCTATCCGGTGACAAAGCCAGAGTCAGTCTCATTTTACCAAAGTCGGCAACAAAAGCCGCGCTCTCACCTCCTTTTTCCTGATAAACAAGTAACCTGTCGGCATAGGTCACCAACCCCTCCAATAGGCGCAATCGCTGAATACCACCAATACGTACCGCATCGCCTGTACTTATGGGTGAAAAGACAAATCGGTTAGCCCTTTTCGTCAAATAGAACTCCCCTTTCACATTCCCTTTGGGAATGCCCTGAAATAATTGGATAAGCTGAATTTTATTTAATTCAAACTGAAGCTCCATACCCGCCAGATATAATTGAACGGAAGTCAGCCCTTTGATCCAGCGTGGTGGCAAACTTACTTTCTTCTCAGTCACTTTGGCTTTATCAGTACGAATAGAAACCTCATTGCTTCCTACTCCCAACACCATCTTTTCGGTCTTCTTGACAGCGTTTAATGCATTGAGCATCGGTTCATTGAAATCTACATTGGTTGTACCACTGGTAATAAACTCACCATCAATAGCATCTTCCAATAAATCTAAACGTGCGTAAACACCGTTACAGGAAGAAAATCCCTCGAAACGAATCTGGTTTGTACCAGCTGAAACGATAGGATCCCGTAAACTCGGAGGTACGGGTCCAAAACTCGATCGCACAACTTTCGACAAGGTCAACAAACATTTAGAAGTCAACAGAGGATCCGTCAAACTCCCCCAAAAGAAACAAGGCACGTTGGCGACTTCTGTCAATTCGGACTGATGAGCTAATACTAATTGCTGAATACCCGATTGGTGGGTCAGTTGTGAATTTCTTGCATAGCTAATCGCTATATCTTGCTCGGCCATATTTATTGTCTTATTTTTTTCAAAATGGGTTGTAAACTCTTGTATATCTCTAGCTTCCCAAAAACCTCTTGCAGTTCAGCTGAAAAACTGTATTGTTCCTTATTCATCAAATCGTAATAGTATTCGATGAGCTTTTTAAAATTCGTGGGCATCTTTTCGGCAATGTTATAATGAATAAAAGCCATCTCCAGCAACTGCAATAACGCATTGTTATGCTTCGAAGATATATCGCGACATTGCTCCAGAACTTCCACGCATCGCCCAATTGGCCCATAGCCGTTACCGAGCAGCAGTCCCAGTTGCACACCTAATTCCGCGGTGTCCAATCTATTTTCGTTAATTGCAGCCAAAATGACTTCAACCGCCATCGCACGCACTTCTTTCTCTTTATTGAAAAACGAAGTTGCCAGATACAGATTGGACTGTTGATCAAAGCGGAAAAAATCGTACAACATCTCCTGCAGATAAGCTGCTGAAGATTTTCCGCCAATATCACTTTTACCATTCAATCCCACCGTTAAGAACATGGAAAGACTTTCTGTATTCTGCGGCATTAAGCTATGCATAAAAGGGACATCCGCCCTATACAAATAATAAGCCAACAGCGTATCATTGCCACGATTAAAAAGATCTTTATGATACAAAAAAGTCTCAGCTCCGTGTTTGAAAGACGGAAAATAATACGTCAGCTTATCACCATTGTATACCTTTTCCGATTTTTTAGTCGTGTAATTGTAACCGTTATAATACGTTGGTTCTATTTGCAATACCGGACGAAATGGCTCCGCAGCAAAGGGGATGTCTGCCAAAGGCTCTTTGGTAAATTCTTCAAAATAAGTATCGCGATGATGCGTACGGGCCACGGTTGCCCATACGCCAATCCAGCTTGCCTGATCGGAATCTTTGAAAGACAATAAATTCTTCAGCCAGGATTGTTGATATAGTTTCATCGAATCCAGGCCTAGGGCATAACTGATCACATCTTGGAATTGCTGTTCCTTAATTTGCTTTATCAGTACTTCGATACCCTCTAAATCTTCACGAACTGTACGGCTTAGCGCAATGGATAAGTCCAATAAATTAATTTTCACGTCTGCTTCCTGATAAGCCAAAATGCGCTGCACGAGTATGGAGGGTGCAATCCAAAACGGCTTATGCGTCGGCAGACTCAACAGCGGTAAGCAGATGCCATCAATCCGATAACGTTGCAGTAACTCCAATTGGCTGCCCATCAAACTCACCCATTTGGAGTAATTGTGGTATCGATCTTTATCTTTATATACTACAGTCGGCTTATAATACATATTTATAAAGGCGCCTGAAAAATGGTTGTACCAAGATGATTCACGATAAGATCCTGTTAGCTGCTTAATGTAAGGCTCCAATTGTATCTGATAGTCGGGGGGAAAAACGGCCGTCTGTTGCACCCAGGCATTCATTAGTATTTCCACCTGAATAGGATCCGAGCCTCCGATGACCTCTCCCACCTTGAAAAACAATTCGTTCCAGGTCTGCGGATATTCATAAGCTTCGTTCAGGCAACGAAATTCTGTCGGCTGATAGACATATCGTTCGGCGGAACGGCCGCTCAGCTCAGCCAAGATTTCAGCTTCTGAATAACCCTCTTTTTGAAAAAGATGCTTTAGGTCAACCGCTATTGTTCCCATCATTTGCGTTTGATATAATTGAAGCTTGTCAGATAACGCTTCCAAAGGCTCATGCTGATTTTTTAAGATAAACTTACTTGCCCTTTCCTGCAACTGTAGGTCCGAAATCATAAATAGATCTGCAGCCAGTAAAACAAATCGTTCGCGCCACGCTGGCTTTTGCTTCAATAGCTTATCAAATTGAATCAAAAGGGTCTTCAGGCTTGACTTAACATCGCTCCGCATAAAGATACATTCTGCCCAATCCAAAAACTCCTGTAAATGAAAATCCTTATGCGAGAGGAATGGCTTCAGATAATCAACTACAAAATTGATCACGGCACTAGATTCAGCATGCAATAAGGAAAAGAATTTTTGCTGGTATTCGATCACTTTATCTTCAGAAAGCTTCATCCGTTCAATAAGCTTTCTGAAATAGCTTTTGAGATTAATATTCCAGTTTTTGGTTTGAGCTTCAAGCGCTCCGGTGATGATAAGTTCTGGATCAATTTTCCCATTGGCCAATAATGTGTCGAACACCTTATCCCATAAGAGTTCATTGACGGCATGCTGATAATCATAATTCCAATAGGCATTTTGAATCCCTGTTTCGTAAGCAAACACCAATGGAATATCTCTTTGGATTGTCAATTCATCGGTGGTGAGTTGTTCAAAAAACCTTTTTGATTCATAATGATTAAAACCAGAAATGGAGCTTGCATAGAGCTCTGGTTCAAAATCGATATGTCCCATTTGCTCCAGTAAGCGAAGATTATCATATGTAATGCGTTGCCAATCATTTTTACGAACTAACTGCAATAAATAACCGCCCAACCAATTGGGTTTGGCATAGTTTAGGATTTGCATCACGTCATGGCTCTTCGCTTGATTTAAAAGCTCATGAAAAATATCCCAGCTACCCGCATCTGAGCCGGAAAATGTGGCCAGAGCCAGCAACTTCACCGCTCGTTGCTGTGTCTTCGTACCTCGTATACCCCAGTTGTATTGGGCTTTACTTTTAAATTCAGGATCTTTGGAGAGATCACTATAATCAACCCAGTAGCGCTTGGCAGCACGAATTTCTTTTTTTAAAACTTCGAGGTTGCCACTAGCGTATTCTTCCAAAAATGGGATGATATTTTCAATCCTTGCCTCTTTGATAAGTAGTCTCAGTGACTCTACCGCTTCTTCTTTCCGTCGGCTAGCAACCGAAAGCGGTCGAACAGCTGAATCTTTTTCACTACGATCGACGCCTAAAGTACCGTCTTCAGAATAGCCTTTTTTTATCTTCTCAGCAATTAGCTTTTCGGCATCCTTTAGACAGGCTGCTTCCGAGTCGAATGTTTTACTTTTACTTTGTCCGGCCGTTCCGTTTCGACCGTAGGTTACGGTATGTCTTACTCCAGTTGTTTGAATTTTCCAAAATTTATCTGATGTGCCGTCTATATACTTTAAATGCTTTAACATTATTTCTAGCTATAATATCAATTAATTCCCTTTCTGTTTAAATATAACGAAAGTAGCACAAAAAAAAGTATATGAAAAGGTCAATGACTAGCTATTCATTTCATAGGGATTAGATAAAAACATTATAAAATAGCGAGAACTATGTTAAAAAAACGCTATTTCTTCTAACAACTGCTGCCAGTCAAAACCAAATGGCATCGCTATCAACTTCCCCTCCGGTGTTAGAATATACTTGCTCGGATAACCCTGCACATTAAAATCTCGTTCCACCCGATTGTCCGACATGAGTACGGGTATCGTATAATTGTTTTTGGCAATAAAATTTTTCACTTTATCTTCTGTATCACTACACGCAATACTGACAAAACCAATTCTTTGCGACCTTTCTTTATTTATCCTGAGCTGGTCATAAAAATCATTGAGTTTCGGCATTTCTGCAACACATGGTCCACACCAGGTACCCCAAAAATCCACCAATGTCCATTTACCTTTCAAATCATCATTTGTTGTTTGACCATTTTGTAAGTTCTTTAAAATAAAATTAGGGGCTTCCGGTAACTGCGAAACAACTTTTTGCATAAAAAATTCGCTAAACTTCTGATCTGAATAGTAATGTTGATAAAAATCACGTAGGCCCCTGTAGCTTGTTCCCTGCACAGTCAAAAACTCTTTAATGTATTTTGATAAGGCAACATCCTTCTGGCCCGTCGAAGCCAGTTCGGTCAGATAATCTTCCGAATAGTTGTTTTTAGCCTTTAAAAAGTTCGTATCGTAATAAGAATCATAGGCAATTTCAGCATCTTTTTTTGGAGAATATAGTGCAGCTTTCTCCAAATAGGCCAAGGCCTCTCTTCTATCATTTTTATGAACTAATTGGTAAGCAAAATAATAGGCGGTGGCAAGATGCGCCCGTGTTATATGTCTATCCTTAGTTTGATCCGTATCATAAAGTGTTGTTAATTTTGCAATGATATCATTTAACATTTGCCTGCTAAACACCTCATCAATCGGCACCATCCGCTGATATATCATCAAAGCATACCGCCCGGCATTTCCATTGGTCCAATAATCAGCATTCAATCCCATCAGCTCATTAAATAGGTTCCGAGATTGTGGTAGATCGTTGTCCAGATCCTCGATTCGTTGCCACAATACCATAGGATAGATGTATTGTTTTTCCAATTCGGAAAAGCCATTCAATAATAGTTCGATCTGTTCACTAGCAGATAGGTATTCCTTCGAAGGTGCATACCCTTGGTACAAACTATTCTGTATCCAGTTATATTTCTTTTCCTTGTCCAGCAAAGGAATCAAAGCCATAAATTTGTCCTTCGATAGCTCGCCTCTATAAAGCAGATTAGAGAGATGGTGTGTTCCTGCCAACAAATTTACTGGTGTATTTTTCAACGTTAAGTCGTATTGTTTATCGTCTTTAATCTGTTGAAGTAGATTTAACTTTTTCTGCACAAAAAACTTATCATTGGGAAAAATAGCATCGTATTTCTTGATGTACTCCACTACTTTCACACTATCGACTGCGCCATCGGTCAATAATTTCTTGCTCACAAAACTGCTTGATAATAGCATTTCGGCATATGTTTCGTCGTAAGTAGGATGCATAATGGTCTCCAATTGCTGTATGTTTGTTGTACTTAAGACAGGGCGATTATCAAACGTATAGGTTTGTCGTTGATTTAGACTGATAAGTTTACAGCCTTTCTTAGCAATCACAAGCTCCCCTTCCAACTGTTTGGAAGTATCTTTGAAGGTTAAATATACTTTCTGCTTATCGCTTTTTGTCATGCTATACCTTTTACTGTCCACCAATTGTGACTCAACTTGGAGTCTTTTCAAGAAATCTTTGTTTATATAGGCATGATTTAGCTCTTGGCTTAACGCAGCCCCCACACCAGCCATATTGTTAGCTACCATTGCAGCGACATCGTCTGTTAGCTCCCAATGCTGGGCTTTTACCCGAATCTCCTTCTTGAGCGAAGTCGTATCGACAATCGTCTGCTCGCCTTGAAAATTAAAATAAATAGGTTGATGCAATTGCATTAAAACATCAGCCAACATGCTCGAATACAAAACATTAAGGCTACTATCTGGGTATAAACTCGAAAAGATGAATTGTCTTTCCGGATCTGTATACGTGATGGCTTTCGTATTTATTTCCAACGGAAAAGCTTGCTTCGATAATGTCTTATTGGAAGACACGGTCACATAAGTCGATTTGGAGTTTGCTAGCTTATTTCCTAGGAATAGCTCTTGTTTTATAAGATAACTTTCATTTTTTTGGCCGAAACACACAGCGTTCACCAAAACAAAAAATAATAATATACTCCTCATTGACAACAGTTTATATGGTTAGCGTCAAAATTAGTAAAATTTAATTGAACACAAGATTATTTAAGTAAAAAATGCAAATGGTCTGAGCCTCTCTGGCTCCTCCATTATCTTGTTGCCGTAAAAGGAGACTGAGTACGACTAAAAAGTGTCGGTATATCGGAAACTTTAAACATTTCCAAAAGAAAATTAAAATACCTAAAATTGCAGTCTTAATTCAAAGAAATTGGATAAAGCTTGTTGATCCCTGCCGACGTTCCAGGCGATCTTGACACTAGGAGAATAAATTCAGCGTGGGTCAATGTAGACTTGTATAAAATAAAAAAATGAAAAAGATTATATTTTTTCTATTAATGATACCTTTTTGGGCTGCTGCTCAAGAGCAAAATATCCAAAACTTTATCGTCAAAGAAAATCTTTCAAAAAACGGAAAGTTAGCAGTTATTGCATTGGATTCCTTGGGAAATACCAACGAGACCATCAATGGCAATTACTTATTTACGATCAATGGTTTCTCTCAGCCTTTACAGTTTCACGATGGTGTTGCTGTCCCAAATCAGAAAATTGAGTCATCAACATTCGTTTTCTTTAGCCATAAAAACCAGCAAACATCTAAAGGGCGCCTATTTTACATCTACAAGAGTGATAGCGGCCTTTCTCCATTTGCCATTAGTGGATTGATGTTTTTAGTTATTCCTGCTATCGTACTAGGAATCGCTTATATGTTTAAAAAAGTGATTATGACAGCCATTGCGCTTGCCATTGTTTTCTTTTTATTCAATCATTCCCAGGGGTTAGATTTAGGCAAAATTTTCGAATCCATTTTTTCAAGTCTCAAAAATCTTATTGGTTAGCGCCAAGGTCTACCTAGATTTCGTATCAATGAAAGCAAGTCAAAATAAATGAAGCGTGGTGCTTTAAAACGGCATACCAATACCAAAATTATATTGAATAAAATTGTATCGGTCTGGTTTGTGGGTTTCATAGTACTGTGCCTTAAATTCTTTAGAATCAAAAAAGTGCTTAATAACCCATTGATCGGCCCCTGAAAACTGAGGGTCTTTAAGTTTAAGTCCGGCATCTAAACGGATCACAAAATAGTCTGAATCGAAACGAAGTCCAAAACCGGTACCAATCGCGACTTGCCCAAGAAATTTATTGATTTTAAACTCTCCTCCGGGGTTCAATTCTTCATCTTTCTTGAGACGCCAAACATTCCCCATATCTACGAATGTCGCTCCGTTCATTTTGGCTCCCAAAAAATTATTGAGCAACCGGAAACGATACTCTGCGTTCGCTTCCAATTTAATTTCGCCGAGTTGATCCAGATTACGCAGATTTAAACGCAGGTCTTCACTTAAACTCTGGCGGTTGTAAGCACCCGGTCCCAACGTACGTGCCTGCCAAGCACGGATACCGTTCATTCCGCCACTATAGAAACTCTTCTCAAAAATCAACAATTTGGAGTTGTTACCATATGGAATTGCTATCCCTGGATTAAAACGGAAGACAAACTGTCTATTTCCTCCAAGATTTCGATATAAACGATAATCGAGTTCAGTTTTGGCATACTGGAGAAAAGGCACACCAAAGATTTTTTTCTCTCCGTCGGCATTCTTAGGCAATTTTGCCAAAGAACTAATAAGATCCAAAAAGTTTCCACTAACATCCAATGTCCCTCTGAAATATTGAAAATCTTCCTTGCTATTCAATTTTTTTCCATTCAACACAAAGGTATACTGGGTCCCCAGACCGAAATACTGGCGGTCGTTACTCCGCACATACAGCTGATAGCCTTCTTGCACGAGCTTGTTCCGGAAATTGGAATCTAGGCGCCCATCCCGGTACTCCAATACGATGGGTGTGAAGCTGTGGTACTTGTTCTCCGTTTCATACCAGGAATAATTTAAGGACGTAATAAAATAACGGTTTGAATAGGTTTTATCCTGATCAAATAATTGCAATGTCATGGAATAGGTCGTTTTAGGCAAGCCAAATTTCCCTCCCGGATTTATATGAAAAGGAACCATCAAGCGCGGAATAACCAAGTTGACCCCTGCCTGAAAATCATTGTTAAAGATCTTACTGGAAAGCCCTCCTGCCAATCGCGGGTCAAACAAAACTCCGTAGCGCAATTTAACCTCCAATTGCTCTGACCCTCCAAAAATATTACGTTGCGAAAAAGTATTTCCGATATTGAACCCACTCATACCCGAACTAAAGGTATACTCACCTTCTATCTGGTTTCCCATTCGAGGTCTTGGAACAAAATCATAATGCACATTAAGCTTATTGGAATCCTTCTTGACAAACTGTATTTTGACAGAACGAAATCCATTCATCTCATACAATCGGTCATAGGATTTATTTTCCTCTTGTAACGAATAGTAATTCCCTGACCGCAAATACATATAACGCTCTAACGGTTTCCAACGAAAGCTATTCGTTTCATCAACAAATAAGAGTCGTTTAGCTGAATCTTGAATGCGACGCGGCGACTTCTTCGACATTGTACCATAATTCCTTATGGTCATATAAACACTGTCAATCTGATACTTTTTATGTATCGTAGAATCCGATGGATTTTCGACATTGATTTTGAGGTCGATCAAATTACCCGCTATAGCCGAATCAATACCTGCACGCATATACTGCCGCAAATAATCGTAATATCCGTTGTTCCGCATCGAAACATAAAGTTTCTCTCTTTCATCGAGTAATTTTGCTGCATCATATTGCGTATTTGGCTTGACGGCAGTCTTTGGCAGCACCTCACGCTCAAAGATATCTTTTATATCTGCTTCTTCAAAGTTACGATCTACACCTCTAATTTGATAAGGAGCACCAGCATCAACCTTAAAGTCTATATGCGCGCGCTTCTTAGAAACAGCGATTTCGGGTGTTACTTTGGCTTTAAAATATCCTTTTGAAAACAAAAATCGCCGGATTTGATTAGCGGACAAATCGACCATTGCCGAATCTAACAAATGAGGTGGTTCACCGACATTCCGAATTTTCTTGGTTTTATAGCGGCCGTTTGTAGTATTGAACGTATTGTAAATAAAGAGATTTACCATTGAATTAGGTCTTATTTGATTGGAAATATATGTTTCGGATGATTCTTTCAATGCAGGGGTAACACCAGAAATCTGTACTTTTGTAACCAAAGCTTGGTCATCGTCAAGGTATTTTGAAGACCGGCAGGATGCAAAAAGTGCCACTAAAAAGGTTATACTTGCAAATCCGATAAAACGAGGGTAATTAATCATCAATAAAAATGTTGTCAAAAGCGCAAATCAGTCTAATAACGTCTCTGCAAAATAAAAAGTTTAGAAAACAGCAGGGCCTTTTTATCGTGGAGGGTATAAAGTCCGTCATGGAATTTATCTCTTCTCGCTATCAGGTTGAGTCCATTTTCTATACGGGCGACGCCAGCACAAAAGTGGGTAAAATCTCGCATAATATAAAATGCCAGGAACTGACGGAGACTGAATTTCAAAAGATTAGTGCGTTGAAATCGCCGCAGGGAATTCTCGCTTTGGTCAAACTACCCTCTCAACAAACGATTGTATCAGACAACTTAAAAAATAAATTTAGTCTTGTGCTTGATGATATACAGGATCCGGGCAATTTAGGCACTATTATCCGCACCGCGGAGTGGTTTGGCATCAAACATATTATATGCTCTATAGGTACCGTGGACGCCTACAATCCTAAAGTAGTACAGGCAACTATGGGCTCACTGGCAAGACTTCGGATCTATTATACCGATTTAGGGGAATTTATACAGTCAAGTGGTCTGAAGGTGTATGGTGCACTACTGCATGGTCAATCCATCTATCAAACCCAATGGACCGATGAAGGCTTGATTGTTATGGGCAATGAGGGAAACGGTATTAGCAAAGAAATAACAGCATTGATCGATCAAGCCATTACCATCCCACGCTTAGGGCAGGCGGAGTCCTTAAATGTTGCTGTAGCAACAACGATCTTCTGTAGTGAGATTTCTAGACAAAAATTGGTTTAAGAATCCATTCATCGCTCCGAAAACTGTACATTTGCCACATTCCACAATAAAATTCCGCCATGCCAGCTGAACAGAAATCCATCTACACGTTACAATTTATTTTACTCTGCTTAAGCTCGCTCTTATTCTCTTCGAGTTTCAATATGATTATCCCCGAGCTCCCTAATTACCTGAGCAGTTTGGGCGGAGCAGAATACAAAGGTTTAATCATCGCTTTGTTTACATTGACCGCAGGAATTTCGCGGCCTTTCAGTGGAAAATTGACCGACCGATGGGGGCGGGTGCCGGTCATGGCAATTGGATCCATCGTCTGTTTCATCTGTGGATTTCTCTATCCTATCTTGACGTCTGTCGCCGGTTTTTTATTCCTACGATTGATACATGGCTTTTCTACGGGTTTTAAACCGACTTCAACGTCTGCTTACGTAGCTGATTTAGTGCCCCAAAAAAGATGGGGTGAAGCATTGGGTATGCATGGACTCGCTTTTAGCATCGGTACAGCTGTTGGCCCAGCGATTGGCAGCGCCATCTTTGAGGCCTTTGGCATCAATATCATGTTCTACTGTTCATCTCTCATGGCACTTCTCTCCATTATTATCGTCATTAACATGAAGGAGACACTGGCAAAAAAACAGAAATTTAATCTTTCGATGCTCAAAATAAACCGCAAGGATATCATCGAATGGCGCGCGCTACCCGCTGGAATCGTCACCTTTTTATCCTACACAGCTTATGGAGTTATTCTAACCTTAATTCCTGACTGGAGTGAATATTTAGGAATTAAAAACAAAGGACTATTTTTCCTGGCCTTTACGATTGCATCGGTACTGATACGTTTTGTATCCGGCAAAGTCTCGGACCGTTACGGAAGACCGAAAGTCATTGTTGTTGGAATAATCATTATTGCCATTGCACTTGTTGCTATCGGAATGGGCAATAGCTTTGTTGGAATGATGATCGGTGCAAGCATCTATGGGGCAGGCACCGGCATACTCTCGCCTGCTGTCAATGCTTGGACAATTGACCTCAGCTTACCCGAGCATCGTGGCAAGGCCGTAGCAACCATGTATATCTCGCTCGAAGCGGGAATAGGCCTTGGCGCACTGCTTGCTGGCCTGTACTATAGTGATGTTATTCTTCGAATTCCCGTCATTATGTATGGCAATGCAGTGGTTTTGCTGCTTGCACTGGCCTATATGCTGAGCTGGCAACGAAGGCACAAGGCCAACTAGCCTTTAAAGGTCTCGAAAACGCATGCGAGGCAAACAGGGATTTCCGCTATCATCAGTTTTTCAATGGACAACGTGAAAGATCGGTAAATTGCTTAGCGAACAGGAGTGCCGAAAAGAACAGATCGGACCGAATACTTGCCGTTATATGCTATGCAATTATATTGCATATAAAAGGTAATTTATCTAAGTTTGAATTATCATGGTAAGCAATTATTTAAAGCTCCAATACAAATTACTCGTTCGTCATATCAAAGCTACAGGACTACCTGTTCCGATCGCATATCTCCTATTGGTTGGGTTATGCTACTTAGTCTATTATGCTTTGTTTCAATACCCTATTTTTGGCTATTATGCCCTGATACTGGGTAATTTTCAACTGCTTTTTCTACTCACGGAAAAAAACAGGAATGATTTTCTCAAAAACATATTCAGCAGAAGAGATTTTCACAAAATCAGACTATGGGAAAATGCCTTGGTCGTTATCCCTTCGTTTGTCATTCTTCTCCTTCATAATCATTGGCCATATGTACTTTTTTTGATTGTATTAGCTGCACTTTTTGCATTTTTGACATTTAAGGCTTTTGGCAAGTCCATTCCGACGCCATTCGCAAAAAAACCTTTTGAATTTATTATCGGATTCCGTCGGAGTTACCTTCTTTTAATCGTTTTATATCTATTGGCTGGAATAGGTTTTTATGCTGCCAATCCCAATCTTGTCTTGTTTTGTGTTGCATGCATTGGGCTCACCTGCGTTTTATATTATCAATTACCGGAGCCGATTTTTTACCTTTGGAATGATAATCATACACCAAGAGGCTTTCTCATGCGAAAATTTCGACGGGGAATTTTGCAATGTCTTCTAGTTGCATTTCCTCTCCTCCTTGTTTACGTCCTTCTCTTTCCCTCAGCGTTATTCAATGCCTGCATTGTGCTGGGAGGTATACTTTTTCTGCTTCCTTTTGCAATTACATTAAAATATGTCGCTTACCCAAGAGAAATCAATTTCCCGGAAGGCTTTGCTTTAGTGCTTTGTTTTAGCTTTTATCCATTGATACTTGCGCTATTGCCCTTTTATTACATTAAAGCCATCAACAACCTTAAAAATCATTTATGATCGAGCTTACGAATCTCAGTAAATCCTTTGGACAACATCAGGTACTCCGCGAGATCTCTTATACATTTAGCGGTGGAAAGGTATATGGCATTGTTGGCGAAAATGGTGCAGGAAAAACAACCCTATTTCGTTGTCTTGCAGGACTTGAAACGGCCACAGGCACTATAACATCTGCTCTGCAACCGTTAAAGAATAATTTAGGCTACTTAACCTCGGATCCTTATTTCATGTCGAAGCTGACAGGTGAAGAGTATATTTATCTGCTAACAGATGCGCGTGGAAAGAAGATCAAAAATCTTAGTGAAAGAAATATTTTCGAATTGCCGCTGAAGGAATATGCAAGCTCTTATTCCACAGGGATGAAAAAAAAGCTTGCGCTGACGGCAACGTTACTGCAGAACAATAATTACTATATTCTGGACGAACCATTTAATGGTATTGATCTGCAGAGCAGTATCATTCTTACAGAAATTATTCTCCGTCTAAAAGCAATGGGAAAGATCATATTGATTTCCTCCCATATCTTTTCCACTTTAAAAGATACCTGCGATGAAATCTTGGTACTCGAAGCTGGCAGAATCAGTAAATCCGTCAAAAGTGATCAATTTGGAGACTTTGAGGAAGAAATGAAAGAAAAAATACTGAAGAAAGATATCGATAAGCTTTGGCTATAACTAAGGATCAAGTCATTCAACATGAATAAAAAACTATGGAAAAATACCTACCAATACTGGAAACCGAACGTTTAATTATCCGCCCGATACAGCTGGATGATGCTGCTTATTTTTTCGCAATGGATTCACAGCCGGAGGTTCATACTTTTCTGAATAACGAACCTGTACAATCCATTGAAGAAATAAAAAAAGTAATCACCCATATTCAGCAACAATATGAGCGATACGGTATAGGTCGTCTAGGGGTCGTTGAGAAATCAAGCAACGACTGGATAGGCTGGACGGGATTCAAATATATTGACGAATTGGAAAATGGGCGGATTGGATTTCTAGATCTCGGCTATCGTTTCAGAACGGAGTCCTGGGGCAAAGGCTATGCGACAGAAGCGGCGCTAGCCTGTATGCAGTACTATCGAGAACACCTGACCCATTTTGATGTACATGCCATCACACATATCCAAAACAAGGGGTCGCGAAATGTGTTGGAGAAAACAGGTTTTCAGGTGACAGAGCAATTTCATCTCGATCCATGGAATATCCCCTGTTATTGGTATGATTTGGTTCCCGACACCCCATAAAACTAATTATATTAGTTTCAAAAGCTAATTTTTTTAACTTTTCATAGTTTCACTGTGATAAAACAAAATGGTTTTGTATTTTTACACGTTCGAATAAAATAATATTTCGAACATTTCTGTATTGTACAATTTAATCTATTGCTGAGTAAATGAGTGACGAAACAAACTTCCCAAAGGAAGATAATCAAGACGACCTGGGATCAGGAAAAACAGAAAGCGGAAGTCAGACGATACCTTTATCGGGTCTCTACGAAAACTGGTTTTTGGACTATGCCTCCTATGTTATCTTGGACAGAGCCGTACCACATATTAATGACGGTTTAAAACCCGTACAACGTCGTATCCTCCATTCCCTAAAGGAAATGGATGATGGTAGATATAATAAAGCTGCTAACGTCATCGGAAATACGATGAAATATCACCCACATGGTGATGCTTCTATTGGCGATGCCATGGTACAATTGGGACAGAAAGACCTTTTGATCGACTGTCAGGGGAATTGGGGCTTCCCCATTACGGGCGATTCTGCGGCTGCTCCTCGTTACATCGAGGGAAGACTATCCAAATTTGCCAATGACGTGGTTTTTAACCCCGAAACAACAGAGTGGCAATTGAGTTACGATGGCCGTAATCGCGAACCTGTTACCTTACCGGTAAAATTCCCGCTATTATTGGCTCAAGGAGCCGAAGGGATCGCAGTAGGGCTGGCGACGAAGATCATGCCGCATAATTTCATTGAGCTTATTGACGGGTCAATTCAGGTATTAAACGGTGAACGTCCAAATATATTCCCAGACTTTCCTACTGGTGGTATGGCCGACGTCTCAAATTATAATGAAGGTCAACGTGGCGGTAAAATCCGTGTACGGGCAAAGATTGAGGAACGTGACAAAAAGACGCTCGCCATTACAGAAATTCCCTTCGGAACCACAACCGGCGGTCTTATTGAAAGTGTCGTTACAGCCAACGATAAAGGGAAGATTAAGATTAAAAAAATAGAGGACAATACCGCGGGAAATGTCGAGATCATTGTGCATTTAGCACCCGGAATATCTCCGGATGTAACGATCGATGCCCTGTACGCCTTTACAGCCTGTGAGGTCTCCATATCGCCCAATACCTGTGTGATCAAGGATGAGAAACCTCATTTTATGAGTGTCAATGATATTCTCATCGAGAATACCATAAACACTAAAAACCTATTGAAAAGAGAATTGGAGATTCGTTTGAACGATCTTCAAGAGAAAATATTCTTCAGTAGTCTATTAAAAATATTTATCCAGAATGGGATGTACAAACATCCGGATTACGAAAATGCAGGTGACTTCGATACCGTTGTGCAAGTTCTAAATCGCTTGTTTGAACCATTCTTTGATCAATTTTATCGGGACATACGCCCCGAAGATTACAAGAAATTGATCGATAAACCCATGAGCAGCATTACACGTTTCGATGTTAAAAAATCGGACGAAATGATGAAGACGCTCGAAAATGAGATCAAAGAAGTCAAACGTCATTTACGCCAACTGACAGAATATGCCATTGCATGGTTTGAAAAGTTACGTGAAAAATATAGTAAAGACCGTGAACGCAAAACCGAACTGCGCATATTCGACAAAGTAGAAGCTACCCAAGTTGCCTTGGCAAACACCAAACTCTATGTCAATCGTGAAGAAGGATTTATTGGATCGGGCATGAAGAAAGATGAGTTTGTATGCGATTGTTCTGATATAGACGATATTATTGTATTCCGTGAGGACGGTAAATACGTTGTCAGTAAAATCCAGGATAAAGTGTTTGTCGGAAAGGGAATTATCCACGTTGCTGTGTTCAAAAAAGGCGATGAGCGGACAATCTATAACGCCATCTATAAAGAAGGTGAAACGGGCACCAGTTTTATCAAACGTTTCGCTGTGGTGGGTGTCACTCGGGATAAGGAATATGATGTATCCAAAGGTTCCAAAGGATCTAAAATTCTGTATTTCACAGCCAATCCGAACGGTGAAGCTGAGGTAGTCAACATACAGCTTAAACCGCATACAAAATTGCGCAAGTTAAATTTTGATATGGACTTTGCTGAAATAGCGATCAAAGGGCGTGCTTCGCAAGGAAATATTGTATCCAAATATCCTGTTAAAAAAATCAGCTTTAAAAGCTCCGGTGTATCCACATTGGCCGGACGAAAAATATGGTACGACACCATTATGAAACGGCTAAATGCTGATGAACGTGGTCAGTATTTGGGTGAGTTCGATGGCGATGACAAGATATTAATAGTACTCTCGGACGGTAGCTACGAATTATCAAACTTTGATTTGAGTAACCACTTTGATGAGAAAATGATCCGCATCGAAAAATATTATCCAGACCACGTCTATACTGTAATCCATCAGGATGGAAAAAGCGGAACATATTTTGTCAAACGTTTTAAATTTGACGATCAACCTATTGGAAAGCGCATTTCCTTTATCAATGAAGACGCAGGTTCAAAACTGATCTTAATGAGTAATGCGACTGAACCCATCGTCAAATTGGATATTTTAAAAGGCAAATCCCAAACGGAAGAAACTCTTGATCAACCTTTGACTGAAATCATCGATGTAAAAGGAATAAAAGCGCAAGGAAATCGTCTGTCGTTTCATACCGTAAAATCAGTTGTCCTCTTGACTGCTGACGAAGATTTAAGTCAAAAAGAAAAAGCAACGGCGACTTCTGCAAATACTACAACTACAGCGCAACCAACTGAAGCTGCTGTAGAAACAACAGCTACCGCAACAGCAACTCCTCAAAAAGGGGATGAGCCAGCAGACAAAAATGATGATATCACCTTGGAAATAACCAATCCAAACGATATCCAAATCGACGATAAAGGACAGATGGAAATGTTCTAAATCATATACTGTACGTAAAAAAGGCTCGAAGATCAGTTCGAGCCTTTTTTATGCTTATCAATTTTTTATCCTATACTTCGTTTGTACATTTGCGGCATATCAAAAACCTATTTTACACCTTTATTTCATTTGAAACTCTTCCTGTTACTTTGATGTTGTCTTTTTATGCTTTAAATTCTTTAAAGAATTTTTGAAGTTTCGGCGCAATAACAACCGAACAGAAGGGATTTTCAGGATGGGTGTTGAAATAATTGTGGTGATAATCCTCGGCAAGCCAAAATGTTGAAGCGGGCTCAACTGCAGTAACGATAGGATCTTCATACACGTCTTCATTGTCCAACTCATCAATGAAATTCTTTGCTAAGATCTCCTGTTCTTCGTTATGATAAAATACAACTGATCGATACTGTGTACCCACATCGTTGCCCTGACGGTTTAATGTCGTTGGATTATGTGTCTTAAAGAATATTTTCAACAGATCCTCGTAATTAACCAATTCCTCATCATACTCTAATTCAACAACCTCAACATGATCCGTAGTACCGGTACAAACCTGCTCATAAGTAGGGTTATCTATGTGTCCGCCCATATATCCCGGCAAAACTGATGTCACGCCTTCCGTGTTTTGGAAAATAACTTCTGTACACCAAAAACATCCTCCTCCAAATGTTGCTTTCATACTTTTTATATTATTGTGTATTTTAATTTAATTATTCAAACACCTAAATGCTGATGATACAATGACTTCTCCTACTATCACTGCAAAATAAATGTCTACGTTATATGATCTCTGAACACTAAGATCTCATATTCAGACACGCCTCATCTTAATAGTAATGCTTTCCCTTGATGAGTAAATCTTGCTGTTCACCGTCGCAAACTGCATAGGAAAAACCTTGTTGTAAAGCATATGCACCATATTCACCTTTTTTATTGATGGCTAAGAATCCAACTTGGATTTCTTTGGCAATCGCAGGTTTTTTCTTCACGATACGCATAACAGCTTCTTTACAGGCATCTTCAGGCGTATATCCCTGCCGCATCAATTCGACAACCAAAAAACTACCTACATTGCGTATCACTTCTTCACCCACTCCCGTAGATGTGGCCCCTCCAACTTCATTATCGACATACAGCCCAGCACCAATAATCGGACTATCTCCCACACGCCCATGCATTTTGAAAGCCATCCCACTTGTGGTACAGGCGCCAGATATATTCCCGCTGGCATCCAATGCCAACATCCCGATCGTATCGTGGTTATACTGGTTGCCAGGCAAGCGCTCCGCTGCAAAAGACTGGTTTTCGATATTGGCTACCGGCTTGTATTTCTTCTCTTTTAACCACTCCTTCCAAGCCTTTTCACCTTCTGGAGTCAATAGATTTTCTTCTTTAAAACCATTTTCCAAAGCAAATTGCAACGCACCCTCGCCGACAAGCATCACATGAGGTGTTTTTTCCATAACCAAGCGTGCGACAGATATTGGATGTCCAATTTTTTCCATTCCGGCAACAGCGCCGCAATTTCCGTCCGAATCCATGATGCAGGCATCAAGTGTGACATGCCCATCGCGATCGGGATAGCCCCCCTTACCAACGGTCATATTTTTCAGATCGGCTTCGGGCACACGGACGCCTTGTTCTACGGCATCTAATGCCTTCCCTCCCTTTGACAATATTTCCCAAGCGGCTTTATTTGCTGCAATGCCGAAATCCCACGTGGAAATAACAATAGGATATTTTTTCAAATTGCCATTTGCTGCACCCGTCAATCCTTTTGCATCAAATGCTGTCAAGGCCCCCATTGTCGTAGCAGCCATCAAACCTTGCTTAATGAAATTACGTCTTGAACTCATTTTCTTATTCATCTTTTATATAAAATCTTGGTTTAACCTTGCGGCAAACAATTGCTGAAAGCTGGTTTTAGCCTCCCAAATACAACAAATCTCCCATTGACATCAGGAGCACGTATGATTTCGCTGCATTCTACTACATCCAAATCCGCCTCAATCCACTTAAGCGACCTGCGCCAAAGCACAGGATTTCGCATTTTAAAGGCGTCAAACCACGCTAGAACCTATGATTTCACAATCAATAAGCAATATTACAAAATGGTTTTAGCAATTAGATAATTTTATTAAAATTAAACCCAACCATTCGTTTTTTAGCAACATAACATCAAAATCACTCAAAAATCGACATTAAAAATTGCCTTATATTATGAATTAATCCTATCTTTAGAAACAAACTAATTCGCATGAAAAACACTCTAAAATTCGCTATTTTAGCCTATACATGCCTTATTGGCACCGGCAGCAGCTATGCACAACAGCTAGATTCCACCACGTATTTTAAGGTTAAAGAGTTGCAAGAAAACGTAAAAAGTCAATTTGCTCCTGATAAAAGAACCAAAATCGTGGCCATCCAAAAAGCGGATGTCGTACAAAACCAATATGTGATTGAAACAACAGAGAAAGATGCTCAATTCGTTTTGGAACAAAAAGCAAAAGAAATAGCGGCTAATATTCAGGTACAGTTCCTGCCTGACGCCAGTGTAGGCGAAAAAACTTCTGGAGTGATTCGGCTTTCGGTTGCCAATATGCGGACATTTCCAGATAATGCGGCCGAGTTAACGAGTCAGGTTTTATTAGGTACACAGGTGGATCTTCTGCAGAAAAAAAGTGGAGACTATCGTGTCCGCACACCCGACGGTTATATTGCATGGGTACCGGCCTCGTCCATTGAAGTGATGGACAACATTGCATTGGAACATTGGCGGCAAGCAGAAAAAGTTATCTATACTGCAGAATTCGGGAAATCATATTCCGAACCAAATGAAAAGAGTCAACGCGTTTCTGACCTGGTGTATGGTGACATTCTACAATTAAAAGGGCAGAAAGGTAATTTTTATCAGATCGCCTATCCCGATGGACGTTTGGGCTATATTAAAAAGTCAGAAAGCCTGACACTGAAAAATTGGTTTGAAACGCGCAATCCGACAGCAGAAAATATTATCGCCAGTGCGAAAACCATGTTGGGTCTTCCCTATTTATGGGGTGGAACTTCGGTAAAAGGTGTCGACTGCAGTGGTTTTACCAAAACAAGTTTCTTTATGAACGGCTTTGTGATACCGAGAGATGCATCGCAACAAGTTCTAGCCGGAGAAAAAATTGATATTTTAGACGAAGAAGGACATTTTGACCCTGAGAAAGCACTTAAAAACTTAAAACCAGCCGACTTACTGTTTTTTGCTGCAGGAAAAAATAACAATCCAAATGCTCGAGTGACGCATGTGGCGCTTTATATGGGTAATGGCACTTTTATTCACGCGGCAGGTTTGGTTCGGATCAATAGCATGCTCAAGGACGCCACCAACTACGATGATTTCCAAACCCGTACTGTAGTTGCTGCACGCCGTTACCTCGGCACGAAGGATAGCGCTATACAAAAAGTCGCTGAAAGCAATTATTACACCAACAAATAAGATAACGATGAGCAACCAATCTCAATGGATCAATAAAGATTTTGGAGCCTTTAAATTAAGATTCCGCCCGTATACACTAACACTGAACCATGTCTTTACAGTCGCTTCTTTCAGCAGAAGCACAACACCGGTTGTATTGACCGAACTAGAGTATGACGGCATTGTCGGTTATGGTGAAGCGAGTATGCCTCCTTATCTTGGCGAATCGCAAGAAAGTGTCCTATCGTTCCTCAATCAAATCGATCTGACAGGGTTCAACTCTCCTTTTCAAACCGAAGATATTTTACATTACATCGATCAGATTGCGTTGAAAAATACAGCCGCAAAAGCCGCAATTGATATCGCCCTGCATGATGTCCTTGGGAAAATTATGAACCAACCTTATTATAAGATATGGGGACTAAATCCTGATCTTATTCCGCCGACATCGTATACAATAGGCATCGATTCCGAAGAAATGATACGGAAAAAAGTAGCCGAAGCGGATCAGTTTAAAATTTTAAAAGTAAAGCTTGGGCTGGATACTGATAAAATGATTATTGATACCATCCGGCAGGTGACAGACCGCCCGCTGTGCGCGGACGTCAATCAAGGTTGGAAAACGCGCGAAGAGGCCTTGGAGATGGCGCACTGGCTTGCAGAAAGAAACGTTTACTTCTTAGAGCAACCGATGCCCAAGGAACAGATAGATGACAATGCCTGGTTGACCGAAAACAGCCCGATACCAACAATTGCCGATGAAGGATGTCAACGACTTGTAGATGTTCCTGCACTAAAGGGCGTGTATTCAGGAATTAATATCAAATTGATGAAATGTACTGGCATGCGGGAGGCCAAACGTATGGCCGAGCTTGCGCGTTCTCTGGAAATGAAAGTTATGATCGGTTGCATGACCGAAACATCCTGTGCAATCAGTGCAGCAGCACAACTCGCTCCCCTAACAGACTGGGCTGATTTAGATGGTGCTTTATTGATCGGAAATGACATTTATGACGGTATGACCGTTGTCAATGGCAATTGCCTTCTTCCCGACCGTCCTGGAATTGGAATTTTAAGGAAATAACCCTATATTCAGTGCAATGTTTTTTTCTTAAAAAAAAGATTGCACTGAATTGCTTTCGCAAGTTTGACCAACATCCGACAGCACCAAAATATTAACAAACTAAATTAATCAATTCACACTTTTATGAAACAACATGTGCTCACAACGTTGTGTCTCATAGCCTGTAGTTCGATGCAGTCTTTATATGCGCAACAGATCCAAATTGCTGGTAAAATAACAGACAGCAACGGAAAACCAATTAGCGGAGTTACAATAACTATAAAAAGCGCTAACCAAGGAACCTCAACAAACGAAAATGGCCTGTTTACGCTAAACGCAAACACCAACGCGATATTAAGTATCTCTGCAGTAGGTTATAGTCCACAAGAAATTCAGGTCAATGGCCGAAAAACCATTAGTATTTCACTCAGCAGTGATGAACAGGCATTGGACGAAGTCATTGTCATTGCCTATGGAACGGCTAAAAAGAGTACCTATACAGGTTCGGCAGCACAAGTAAAATCAGATGCCATTGATAAACAACCTGTCACTTCGTTTGAAAAAGCTCTTACTGGCCGTGTTGCAGGTCTGCAAATGTCAAATGGATCTGGTCAGGCAGGTGCAACTTCAGCTATACGCATTCGAGGCATAGGCTCTATGAACGCGTCGAACGAGCCACTCTATGTCATTGACGGTGTTCCAGTCATTTCGGGTAGTGTCGGACAGATGGGCGACTATATTGTCAATACGAACAACGTCATGAGCACATTAAATCCCAGCGATATCGAATCTATTTCTGTGCTTAAGGATGCTGCCGCTTCTTCCCTTTATGGTTCCCGCGCGGCAAACGGTGTCATCATCATCACCACAAAAAAGGGGAAAAACGGAGATCCAAAGATCAATGTCAAGTCCTCTATCGGCATTAGTCCTTCCTGGGCAACCAAAAATAATGAACCTGCTTCGGTACAGGATCAAATCAATATGCTCTATAGTGTTTTATACGACTCTAGAATAGCAGCTGGTCAAACGGCTGAACAGGCGAATAAAAACACCTTATTCCGCTTAAATTCTTTGGACTGGAATCCAAATTCGGCAAATTACGGTAAACCAACTTCTTCTTATGGTTTTGGTATTCATGGCTATCAATTCAGCACAGATGGAACCTCACAATGGGAAAATGTACATATCTCAGGAAAAACAGATGGTGTAGAGAATCGAGATGGTAAGTATTATGACTGGAACAAAGCATTGTTTAGAACCGGGATATTCAACAGCAACGATATCTCGGTAAGCGGAGCAACAGAAAAAACCAATTACTATGCGTCTTTAGGATACACGCAAGACAAAAGCAGGATTATTGAGAATAACTTCGACAGAATCAATGGTCGGATTAATTTAACGCAAAAGATTGGGAAATATCTCGAATTTGGTTCAAACGTCAACTACGCTAAAAACAAGCTTATTGGGATGAATGACACCAGGAATACAGGAACAAATTACCTGTATCAAGCGAGTAATTTATTATGGCAGATGTATTGGCCAACTGATTATAAAACAGGTAACGAATATACAGCACGTTATGGTAGTCTCGCTTATAATCCGTTGTATTACAACAAGGAATGGGAAAACTCTTCGAAAACAAGTAAATTATCAGCTATAGAATCTTTATCATTAAAGCTGTTACCTGAACTTACATTGAAGACCATTTTCTCCTATGACAGAACCGAGGTCAAAGATCACATCTATTATAGCGCTAAACATTATAACGGTATGGCAGACAATGGCCGGGTCACAGAGGTGTCTACGTCCATTGAAAAATTGGTATCATCCACAACCGCCAATTACAACAAAAGCTTTGGCTTGCATAATATTGGGTTATTAGCTGGTTTCGAAGCTGAAAAAAACACGACTGATTTTATCCGTGCTACAGGTAAAGATTTACCATCCTCATCACTTCATACAGTCGCCACTGCAGGTATATTGGATGCGTCCGCCTATTCTTGGGGCAATAATATGATGTCTGTACTATCGCGGGCGGAATATAACTACGATGAACGCTATTTTGCCTCGGCATCTTTTAGAAGGGACGGTTCATCCCGCTTGGCACCAGGTCCTCGTTGGGGCAACTTTTGGTCTTTAGCTGCTTCCTGGAATTTGGCCAAGGAATCTTTTATTAAACAGATTGAGGAAATCAATAACCTAAGAATTAGAGGTTCCTATGGGGTAAATGGAACATTACCTACGGATCTTTTTGCCTGGCGCAATTTAACAAGTTATTCCAACAAATATATGACGCAGCCAGGTGGTGGGCTAAATAATTTAGGCAATCCGGACGTAGCTTGGGAGAAAAATTACTCCACAAACGTCGCATTAGAATTTGGCCTATTCCACAATAAACTATTTGGTACAATTGAATATTTTAACAGAGACTCGAAGGATCTCTTACAGAATGTTCCGATCTCCACAATTACTGGTTTCGGCTCCATATTGCGAAATGTTGGCGAAATGAACAATAAAGGTATAGAGATTGAATTAGGTTCAGATATCATTAAAAATGAAAATTGGAAATGGACATTAAGTGCAAATGCCGCAATCATCAGATCCAAGATTACAAAATTATATGGTGGACGAGATATCGTCTGGTATGATCCCACTGGTGGAGACGATAGAGCTCGATTTATTTATCGCGAAGGAGAATCGTCCTTATCATTCTTTGGTCTAGAATGGGCAGGTACAGATCAAACCAATGGCAAAAACGTCTGGTATACAAACGATGGCACTGATGGCGATTTTATCTTTAACGGAAAAGCGGCAAGTTATGATTACAAAAAAGCTAAACAAACCATCATCGGAAATGCTAATCCTAAACTATATGGCGGTATAAATTCTGACATCGATTATAAAAACTTTTCATTGGGATTGAACTTTGCTTATAAAATTGGCGGCAAACTTTATGATGCTACATCCAAAGATGTTGCCGATGACGGCTATTATTGGGAACGAATTCATGCCGCTTATTTTACAGAAAATAGCTGGTCACCTTCAAATACGGATGGAACTTACCCAATGGTTACCGGAAGAGATCTGGAAGATGTGAACCAGATCAGCAGTAGACAACTGTTTGACGCGTCATATCTTAGATTAAAAAACATTTCGTTGAGCTATAGATTACCAAATGATTTTTTAAAACGAGCTGGTATCTCCAATGCAAGGGTATTTTTCAATGGAAGCAATTTGTTGACCGTTTCGAAATACAAGTATATGGATCCGGAAGTTAACCAATTTGGTACGCGGGGCTGGGAAACACCATTGGCAAAAACGTACACTTTCGGTGTTGAATTTAGTTTTTAACGAAAAAAAACAGTATTATGAAAAAGCTTTTTATTGCCTCGTGCATAACAATATCATTAGCAATCAGCTCATGTAGCAATTTTTTGGATGTCACACCGACCAATATGGGGGACTCCAATACCTCCATCCAAACTGCTGCTGACGCAAAGGTTATTATGAATGGATTAATGAGTAAAATGGCAAATGTCGCCTACTATGGACGAAATTTCCCGCTCTATGCTGATGCCAAAGGGGGTGACTTTACGATTGCATCCCAGGGCCGCGGTTATGACTATCTTTATGTATTTAATCATTCGGCCTCTTCTAATCCCTATTCAAGCATCTGGACACAAGGGTTTCATACACTCGTGCAGATCAATAATCTTTTGACAAATATCGATAAACTAATCGCTGCCGGCTCGACAGAAAATTTTAATACGTATAAAGGACAAGCATTGACCGCAAGAGCCCTCATCAATTTTGATCTTGTCAGGTTGTACGGAAAACCCTACAACATGGAAAAATCTGCCCTTGGTATCCCTAATGTAACGAAAGTACTCGAATATAGCGCGCAGGAAAAACGTATCTCCGTGGAGGAAAACTACAAACAAATAGTACAGGATTTAAAGGATGCAGAGAGCTTATTGCCAAAATCCAAATCGGATGGATATTTCAATTTTTTCGCCAATAAAGCACTGCAAGCTCGTGTGTATCTCTATATGAATGATTATGATAATTCGTTAAAATCAGCGCAGGAGGTCATAGACTCCAAAGTCTACACATTGTATAGCAATGAAAACTGGGTAAAATCCTGGACAGGTATGTTTGGAACTGAATCTATTCTAGAATTGGGTGTCTATCCGAATGAAGCTGACGCAGGGACTAGTTCACTGGGTGCGATGTTCCGCAGAAAAGGACATGGCAGTACAGCCATATTGGGAAACTTTATAGCCGCAGATCCATTCTTGGCCAAATTTAAGAAAGACGAGACAGATGTCAGATGGGGTGTTATGGCGTACGATGAAGTCGGCACCACCCATTTAGGAGCGGTCTATAAATATAGCGGTAGCACAACGCTTGCTGGCGATAAAAATTCAACAGCAAATAGTACCGCTGTCAATATTAAGGTCATCCGTTTGTCCGAAGTATATCTTATCGCTGCTGAAGCTGCTCTACTAAAATCATCTCCTGACAAGGCCCTTGCAGCAAATTACCTGAATGCAATACGCCAACGCTCTCCCAAATTAGATGTTGCGACCTCAGGCACGATTACTTTAGATATGATTGCCGATGAGAGAAGCAAAGAGCTCCTTGGAGAAGGTCACCGCTTCTTTGATATGATGCGCTGGAACAAATCGATAACTTTTGATGATGATTTAGGAAATATAAGCACAACAAATAGGCAAAAAACGATCGATAGAACCTTCTTTAAAACCATTCTTCCTATTTCACTGGATGAGATGAATGCAAACCCAGCTATAGCAAATCAACAGAATACCGGCTACTAGTAGTTTCAAAAAGAAAAAGGTCACAGCACAGGCTGTGACCTTTTTTCTTTTTTGAGCTATATTAAGCATTCCTAACTTATCTGATTTTTATACTGCTGTTGCATTGTTTTTTTCAAATCGATCGCATAACCATTAACTACGGCGTAAATGTTCTTGCCTTCTTTACGAAGAAAAAAATCCGCTTGAGCTCCGAGAGCTAATTGTTGTGAAAATTCTATAGCTTTTTTAGTTAATACACGAATTGGAAGGTTATGCAAAAATTCTCCCGGGATCACATTTTCAATAATAATAGCGGCATAGCCTTTTTCAAGTAATCCCATCACGATGGTATCATCTAAATCGGTCAGGGAAGCAAATGGCTCCATATACATCTTGGCTGGAGCAAACTCCGTTCCTGCAACATCAATATCTACATAACCATAAAAATCCTGCAAATCGCCAATATCTTCAACAATACCCTCTACGTAGTAGTCAGAGCCTATAGTCTTTTCATTCTGCCGGATAGCAACATCGACAAGCAATGGTTTACCACTCCGCTCAATGGTCAAATTTCTCAGCAACACATCATGGAGCTTTTCATCATTGAAGGGAATTGTATCATAATCGGTAACCGAATGCTGTTTAAAGGATTGATCAGCAATTTCCTCAAATGCTTTTAACAAAGCCACGAAATTACATTTTCGGACCATCATTTTTTCGGTATCACCAACATAAGCTCCTGATTCAATCAAGATCGTCCTGGCGCCCCATTTTTGAAAATTATCACCGAAACCGCGCGGTGTATGCTCATCGTCATACCTTGCAACCGCCTTTGGAACAAATTCCTGAAGGACTTTATTTATTCCGACAATCACCCGCATCGCATCTCCCCGAGTTTCATTAATACTCCGCGCATAGTCATAGGCAGGTGCCAATAGGGAAATTGTCACTGGCATATTTGTTCCAGGAATGTTGTAGTAATTGTTTTGGTTATGCAGGTTAAAGGCAAAATCAGGTTTTAGCAACATGGCTTGCGCCTTCAATAAGGCCCCTTCCACTGTTGCTGTTGCCCTTGCATCTCTGTTCATATCCACATCCATGGCTGTCCTACGCTGAAACCGTTCGGTTCCATCAGGATTTAGCATCGGAATAAAATACAAGGTCACTTTTGATGCTATGTGATCTCTAAAGGCATCTAAACCATCATCTTTTCCGTTGAAAAAATTAAATAGATCAAACAAGGCCATTGTCGCCGTAGGTTCATCACCATGCATTTGTGACCATAAAAGTATCTTGATTGGCCCTTGTCCGTATTGTAGTCGAAAGATCGAACGATCTTCAGTGGACTTCCCAATTTCCGATACAGCAAAACGTCCAGTGCTCCTGATATTTTCTAATAATGGTAAAATATCAGCATGTTTAAATCTTCTATGCATCAAAGCCTTTTCTTCATATAAAGAAAAGGCTTTGATGAAATCAACTTTTACTAATTTCATATTAATCTTTTAATGCAGGCTCCATTAAAGCAATCGTTCCTTGCGAAGCATCTACACGGACTTTTGCTCCTACGGGCAAAATAAACTGTTCGGCGATATGCCCAACGACAGCCCCTGTATAAGCGGGTATTTTTAACGGTTTGATATAATCATTGAACAATTGGTCAAGTGTTACGGATCCATAGCCACCAGATGGTTTACAATCGGTACACTTGCCAAAAATAAACCCCTTGATTAGCCCCAGTATACCAGCATTTTTCAACTGGCAAAACATGCGATCAACACGTTCCATATCTTCGTCCACCTCTTCGATAAAAAGAATGGCGTCTTTAAAGCTTGGCAGATAGGATGAACCACATAAGCCGGTCAGTACGGTCATATTTCCACCCAGCAATATTCCTTCTACTATACCAGGATGAATGGTGGCAATTCGGTCTTTGGTCTGTACAATGTTATCACCTTTCGATTTAGGATTCTCAAATATCGACGGCTTATTGGCTACAAATTGTGCATTGAAAGCTTCTGCCAGCTTCTTTGTCCAGGTGCTGATACCCACCGCACCATGAAATGTCACAAGTCCCGTTTTGGCATATAATGCCAAAATTAAGGCTGTAATGTCCGAATATCCCAATAGAATTTTTGGGTTACTGGCGATCAGCTTATAATCTAATCTATCCAAAAGACGGGATGTCCCCGAACCTCCTCTGATGCAGACAATCGCATTGACGCTTTTATCTGCAAACATATCGTGTATATCTGCAATACGCTCCTGATCTGTACCCGCCAAATTACCGTATCGACTGCGTATATGCTTCCCCTCTTTAATGTTAAAACCTAGCGTTGTAAATACTTCACCTGCAATGCGAATTGACTCCTCATCATCCAACACACCAGCTGGCGTTATTAATCCTATGGTATCACCCAGTTTTAGTTTCGTCGCAAGTAAAGTAGCTTGACCGAACAATTCAGTTTGATCTTTCCCTGACTTTGTCATCCCTAACATAGGAATTGACAATCCGCCTAAAGCGATCGACTTTATAAAGGCCCTTTTCTTCATCATGTTAATTACTATCGGTTGAACAACAGACGTTCTCCAGCACCTTTTTCAATCAGCTGTCCATTAGAGAAAGCAAGTTTACCCGATACGAAAGTATGCTCGATTGTTGAACTAAATGTATGTCCTTCAAAAGGCGACCAGCCGCATTTCGACAGGATATTCGCTTTCGATACCGTATAAGGTTTATTCAGATCGACCAACACAAGGTCTGCCCAATATCCCTCACGAATGTAACCTCTATCTTCAATTTCGAACAATGTAGCCGTATTATGTGCAGACTTTTGCACCAATTGTTCCAAGGTCATTTTATCGGCTTTGACCATATCGAGCAAAGCTTGCAATGCGTGCTGCACAAGAGGCCCTCCACTTGGCGCGGAAGCGTAGGCCTGAGATTTTTCCTCCATGGTATGCGGAGCGTGATCTGTCGCTATCACATCGATATGACCATCCAGTACAGCTTTTAGAATCTGGTCGCGATCATTCGCTGTTTTCACCGCTGGATTCCATTTGATAAAGTTACCTTTTGAGGCGTAATCCTGGTCAGAAAACCACAGGTGATGAATACAAGCTTCAGCGGTAATTTTTTTATCTTTTAATGGAATATCATTCGTAAATAGTGCAATTTCTCTGGCAGTTGATATATGAAGAATATGCAAGCGCGTATGGTATTTTTTTGCGAGTTCGACAGCTTTTGAGGATGATAAGTAACAAGCCTCTTCAGAACGAATTAGGGGATGCATCTCAATTTTCAGTCCACTTTCGCCATATTTCTCTTTAAATAAAGCCAGATTGGCCTTTATCGTCGCCTCATCTTCACAATGCGTAGCTACTAAGGTTGGAGCATTCGCAAAGATCCCTTCCAATGCTTTTTCATTATCCACCAACATATTTCCAGTAGAGGAACCCATAAAAACTTTTATGCCACATACATTCTTCGGATTCGTTTTGAGGACCTCCTCAAGATTATCGTTCGCCGCTCCCATAAAGAATGAATAATTGGCCAGCGAATTTCTAGCTGCAATATCATACTTATCTTGAAGTAACTCCTGCGTTAATGTGTTTGGAACCGTATTAGGCATTTCCATAAAGGAGGTGGTGCCTCCAGCCACTGCTGCGCGGCTTTCATGCCATATATCCGCTTTATATGTTAATCCTGGTTCCCTGAAATGAACTTGATCATCAATAAGCCCAGGGAATAAATGTAGTCCCTCCGCATTGATTTCTTGATCAGCAGGATGGTTAATTTCCTGAGCAATCATTTCGATTCGACCATTGCTGATATATACGTCAGCAACCTCAACTTTACCTTCATTAACAAGTTGTGCAGATTTTATAAGAATAGATGACATGTTGATTTTTTACTTTGCTTTAGGTCAAAAGTAAAGATTTGTAACCGTGATATCAAATGATCTTGCGAAAGAGTTCGATACCGCAACTGTAGTTTCATCAAACTCCTAAATCGTATTGTGCCAATACGATTTAGGCATCCTGCGCAAGAAAAGTGTCGAATAACCTTTGCCTGTCAGATCTTAAAGGTCTTGCCTAAATTGGGATTTCTTTCCCAAGGATTTGAAAAACAAAGAAGAGGCCTGAGCCTCTTCCTTTATTCTTTATCGAATTTGTATCCCACACCTTTTACAGTGGTTACATAATCGTCACCTATCTTTTCGCGCAGCTTGCGGATATGGACGTCAATCGTGCGATTGGTTACTACAACAGAATCTTCCCAAATACTCTTTAAGATCTGCTCGCGTGTAAACACCTTATTTGGTTTTGATGCCAATAGATATAATAACTCAAACTCTTTCTTCGCTAGAACAATCTTTTGTTCTCCTTTGTAGACCAAGAATGAATCCCTATCAATAACCAAGTCGGAAATTTCAATTTTATCCTGAACAGAGGCATCCGATTCTTCAGTGGCATTTCTCCTCAAGATAGCATTGATGCGACTCATTAAAGCACGGGGCTTAATTGGCTTTGCAATATAATCATCTGCACCAACGTGAAATCCAGCAATTTCCGAATACTCTTCGCTTCTAGCAGTTAAAAATACCATGAATGTGCTTTTAAATTCAGGCATTGCCCGCATAATGCGACAAGCTTCAATTCCATCCATCTTGGGCATCATCACATCCAAAATGATCAGGTCAGGATTTACCTGTTTGGCAACGTTGATCGCCTCTTCCCCATTTTGCGCTGTAGAGACCTGATAACCTTCACGATTTAAGTTGAATGCAATTAAATCCAAGATATCCTTTTCGTCATCAACAATTAAAATCTTTTGTTTCGAAGAACTCATTTGTCTTATTTTTTTTGCTAAATTATAAACAAAATGATAACAATCAGTTAACCCTATGTTACCAAATTATTAAGTAATATGCTATTTAACAATAACACAAGGATTACTTAATTGTTTTCTTCAAAAACGTCTCCAGCTCCTCTCCACGTAGATTTTTCGCTATAATAAAACCGTTCGGATCTAAGATGTAGGAAGTAGGCAAGGCTTTAACCCGGTAATCGATAACAACAGGCGAGCTCCAAGCTTTCAAATCAGATACATGTGTCCAAGTCAACTTATCATCCTCGATAGCCCGCATCCATGAACCAGGATTGTCGTCAAATGAAACAGATAGTATTTCAAATCCTTTACCATGAAAGGCATTATACAACCGAACAAGATTAGGGTTCTCTTGACGACAAGGCATACACCACGAAGCCCAAAAGTCGACCAATGTATATTTACCTTTAAAACTAGACAACTTCACTTCTTTATTGGATGGTGTAAAGGATATCAGTTCAGGAGCAGGCTGCCCAATCGCCATTTTTTTTAGCTTTTGGGTTTCCTCTTTAAATTGGGTCACGTACCTATTCTCCGTAAATTCATCCTTTATTTTATCGGCATAAGCAATAATTTCACTTTCGGCCACTTCGGGATCTAAGGTGGAGATGGCATAAAATCCAGCCAAATCATTGTGTTTATTCGAAAAATCGACCGCTTTCTTCGTATATGTACGTAGTACTGCTGCAAATTTGGCTTTATATTCTGCACGAATCTTTTCAATCTCATCTGCTGTCGAGTTTGAAGTTAGCTTAGAAAATACCGTTTGCAAGGAATCCTGCACATAATCGCGATAGTTCCGTTCTTTGGCAAAGGGCTGTATCGTTTTTGACAATTCAGAACCTTCCACCTGGTAATCATTGACATCCTTATGAAGGTCTGTATTAAAAGTAATGGTCTCCCCAGGAGAGGCGATCAAATCATACCGATTTTTACCTACCCGCAAAGATAATAATCTGGATTGGCTAGCAGGTCTTACAAACTGAAATTTGTTATTGTCGCCAAAAAACATAGAATCGAGTTTTGTATCCCCTTCATATAACGAAATAACTTTGACATTGCCAGGATTTTCGACATTTCCTGCAATGGTAAACTGCTCCTTATTTTGGCAACTCATCATCAAACCAACAATTCCTACCGCAAAAAACACTGCCTTTTTCATCCGTTTATTTTTAGTTGTTAATACCTATCCTTAATAGCCTTATTTAACTGCTCGTGAGTTTATTTCAAGAAGTCTATTGCGCGCCCAATTGCGACCTTTAATCCCGCAGGATTTTTACCTCCAGCTGTCGCGAAGAATGGCTGACCACCGCCCCCTCCTTGGATATCCTTAGCTAATTCTCGAACAATTGTACTTGCATTTAATCCTTTTTCTTTAGCCAATTCGTCGGATAAAACAACAGTCAAGCTTGGCTTACCATCAAATTCAGCACCTATTACTAAAAACAAGTTAGTGACAGCACCTTTTAAAGCATACGCCAATGTTTTCACAGCTTCAGCATTTGGAAGATCAACAATGGTAGACAAGAAATTAATCGGTCCAACCTGCTGGATCTTTGCTTCTAAATCAGACTTCAAGGCTAACGATTTTTCTGTGATACTTTTCTCGACTTCTTTCTTCAAGGCACCATTCTCATCGATGATTTTACCTAACGCAGACACAAAATCCTTTGGATTATTCATGAGCTCTTTCAGGTGATGAACCAATTCGAAATGTTCACGGATAACCGATGCTGAGCGCGTTCCTGTAATTGCTTCGATACGACGGACACCAGCGGCGACAGCAGATTCGGAAACAATTTTGAAAAACCCGATCTGACCCGTTGCTTTGACATGTGTACCCCCACAGAGTTCTTTGGAATATTGATCTTCAAAAGTAATCACACGCACAAAATCGCCATATTTTTCCCCAAATAGGGCTGTAACACCCGAATTAAGGGCCTGTTGGTACGGAACATTTCGTTCTTCCTTCAAGGGTATATTTTCGCGAATCTTAGCATTGACAATATCCTCTACCAGTTTAATCTCCTCGTCGGTCATTTTCGCAAAATGAGAGATATCAAAACGTAAAGTATCGGCGTTAACCAATGATCCCTTTTGGTTCACGTGATTTCCCAATACCTGTTTCAAAGCTGCATGTAATAAATGGGTTGCTGAGTGATTGTTTTCGGTATCGGTTCTTTTGGTTTTATCAACCTGCGCTATAAATGTACCTTTCAATTCAAGCGGCAATTTGTTTGTAAAGTGAACAAATAGCCCATTTTCCTTTTTAGTATCTGTGATATAGATCTTCTCACCTGTTGATTCCGAAATCAATTCCCCAGAATCGCCCACTTGGCCACCACCCTCAGCGTAAAAGGGGCTAACTGAAAGCACCAATTGGAATTGCTCTTTATTTTTTGCTACAACTTTACGGTATTTAACAACCTCAGTAACGGCAGTTAATGTATCATAGCCGACGAATTCAAACCCTTCATCTTCATTTACTTCAATCCAATCACCTGTATCAATCGCTGTGGCAGCACGAGAACGATCTTTCTGAATTTGAAGTGCTTGGCTGAAACCTTCCATATCGACAGTTAAACCTTTTTCACGTGCTAACAATTCCGTTAAGTCGATCGGGAATCCGTAAGTATCATAGAGTTCGAAAGCAAAATCCCCCTTAATGACAACGTTATTCTCCACATAATTTTCAAATCGCTGTACGCCAGTGGACAAGGTTCTAAGGAACGAAACCTCCTCTTCTAAGATCACTTTCTGTACAAAATCCTGTTGTTGAATCAATTCATCAAATACGCCTGCGAACTGAGACGCCAATACAGGCACAATTTCGTTAATAAAAGGGGTTTTAAAGCCTAAAAATGTATAAGCATAACGTACCGCGCGGCGTAAAATACGGCGAATCACGTAGCCTGCTTTATTGTTGGATGGCAGTTGGCCATCGGCAATTGCAAAACTTACTGCACGGATATGATCGGAAACTACGCGCATGGCAATGTCAGCCTTTTCATCTATACCATATTTTATACCTGATTTTTCAGCGATAAAATCGATAGTAGGTGTAAATACGTCGGTATCATAATTGGAAGTCTTACCCTGTATGCATCGCACCAAACGCTCAAAGCCCATTCCAGTATCAACATGTTTAGCTGGTAGCGACTGAAGCGAGCCATCTTTCAATCGATTAAATTGCATGAATACGAGATTCCAGATCTCAATGACTTGAGGGTGGTCTGCATTCACCAAACTCTGTCCGGAAGTTTGTTCACGCTCTTCTGTGCTGCGCATATCAAAATGGATTTCGGAACAAGGCCCACAAGGTCCTGTCTCCCCCATTTCCCAAAAATTATCTTTCTTGTTCCCAAGGAGAATTCTATCTTCGCTAATCCATTCTTTCCAGAAATTGAAAGCTTCCATATCACGCTCCAAGCCTTCTTTGGCATCTCCTTCAAAAATAGTTACATACAGACGGTCTTTGTCTAACTTATATACAACTGTCAATAGTTCCCAAGCCCAAGCAATCGCTTCTTTCTTAAAGTAATCACCGAAACTCCAGTTTCCTAACATCTCAAACAACGTGTGATGATAGGTGTCAATGCCGACTTCTTCCAGATCATTGTGCTTTCCAGAAACACGTAAACAGCGTTGAGTATCGGCAACGCGAGGAAATTTAATGGGTGCTTCACCCAGAAATAAATCTTTGAATTGATTCATTCCCGCATTGGTAAACATTAAAGTTGGGTCATTTTTTACAACTACTGGTGCTGATGGTACTATTTGATGCCCCTTACTTTTAAAAAAGTCCAAAAAGGCCTGACGAATTTCTCTACTTGTCATTTAATTATCTAAAAATATGTGCAAACTTACTCAAAATTGATAGGTTATGCAATGTGGAATTCCATATATTGACCTTGAAACGACCGTTTTCTCTAAACAACGAAAAGTGCGACTTTGACTTTTCAAACAAAAAATTCAGATGCTAACATTCAGCCAGTTAAGACATACCAATTTTATTGGTGACAGCAATCACAAATTGATATTAAATATAACATTCTAAAAGTGTTATTCGTTATTCATATTTGTGCAAAGCTTCTCAGCTTTCACATGTAAAACGATAAAAACTATTTGACCTGAGGTCATCCACAATTACATTTGTTTTATTACATTTGATAGTAAAATAGGGAATTGGGTATACTTTCAAGCACATTCCCTAGTGCAAAATAAATAAGATTAGATTTTGTAGATTAAATTCCTTCTAATGAAAAAAAACATTCTACTACCGGTAGATTTTTCGGCTCATGCTATCAATGCTGTTAATTATGCGGTGAACCTATCCCTGGAAAAGGGTTATGCGCTCCACCTTTATCACAATTACACCTCTGCTTCTGCGGTGTTCGAGGAAGAAAACAGCCCTAATGACGCAAACTCTCCAATTTTTAAAGCAGATATCCTTATCAAAGATCTGGCAGAATCAATAAAGCTACAACATCCTACACTTCAAATATCGACACAATGCGAGCGAGGTATGATTACAGAAACGCTACCTGAACTTGCTACTCCGGATCAGTTTGATTTTCTAGTTATGGGCACTAAGGGCATCACCAATGAGGACAGTAAGCTTATTGGCAGCACCACGTATGTCATTAGCAAAAAAGCCAAAATACCCGTATTAGCCATTCCAAACGAAGCATATTATACACCTATAGATACTGTCGGCCTACTGTCCAATTTTAAAGAAGAAGAGATCCATACAGTAAAAGACTTTGTCAATATTATCGGTAAAGATTTTGAGTTAAAACTTATGCATGTACACTACGATCACTCATCAGAAAATAGAATCGAGGATAAGCTTGAAGTATGGAAATATAAGATCAAAAAACATATCGGCGTAACCAATATTGCAATAGAAGTTGATTCGATCCAAGGTGATATTGAGGATCTAGATACAGTTCCAGAAGTCATTAACGAGATGATCCATAACGAAAAGATTAAAATTCTATTAGTGACAAGATCGAGAAAATCATTCTTTGAACGTGTCTTTTCGCGTTCGGTCGCAAAAGCATTATTTAGCCATCCGTTAATCCCGATATTTTTCACAAAAGCATAATACCTTATAGCCATGTCTAAACTATTAATACCTGTCGATTATTCCGAAAATGCACGAGTAGCCGCATTTTATGCCGCGCAAGTGGCTGCGATGTCAAATAATGAGATCACACTCTTTCATTCGTTCACATCCCACAGCAATAAATTTGCAAATGCGAAGCATTTAGTAGACCCTACGGAGGTGGAAGCTCATCAGAAAATGGAGAAGCTTGTAGCCGAACTTCTACAAGAATATCCTTCACTTAAAATTTCTACATTATTTGACAACGGCATTTTGGCCGAAACGCTGGAAAAACAAGAGATAAAAGAGACATACCAAACGATTATTATGGGTACAAAAGGAGTCACAGGGCTCGAATCTGTTTTGATCGGAAGTAATACTTATGATGTTATTAAAGAGTCCAAAATACCTGTTTTAGCTGTTCCAAAAAATGCGATAAAGCTAAAAAAAGATACCATTGGGTTGTTAACAAATTTCAAACCTGGCGAACTTGAAGTGCTTAAACAAGCAATTCCATTATATGGAAAAGACTTTCATCTTCAATTGATTCACATCAACAAAAATGAATTAGAAATCAAAGTGTTAGGAAAAAAACTAGAAAACTGGATCGAAGAGATTATTACTGAAACTGGCATTGAAGACATTTCATACATTGTCAAATCCCCAAGTTATTTTGCCGGTTCTCGAGAGAATATTGCTAACGGTATTCATACCATTATCCGGGACGAAGACATTGATGTTATTTTGATTACCAAAAGCAGGAAAACTTTTTTTCAAAACATTTTTACTGAAAATATTGTTAAGCATCTGGCTTTTGAAATTGAAGTGCCAAACTTCTTTGGACGTGTAGAGTAACCAAATAATTTTTGGCAAATTTATTGCAAGAGTGTTCAGTGAGTTAATTTAACAACAGTATTATAGTAGATAATTTTACAAACACGCATTATGAAAATTAGCCTTAAAAAATCAGGATTACTTGTTGCGGCAGGAATTTTATCCACCGCATCCTTTGCGCAAAGCACAAAAGACGCATCAATTGAAGGCACAACACCGTTAGGCTCGGCAACACAATATAGAACGTGGTCGATCGGTGTGGGAGCAGGTGTAACGAGCTTGCAAAATATCGCCAAGTTTAACAACGGTGGTTACGATAAATTGGATTGGAATTTGGGTTATAGTGCTTACATCAAGAAGCAAATCTCCCCTTCCTTTGGATTGAAAGCTACTTATTTTGGTGGAAAAACATCAGGCTACGATAACAGCGATAAACAAACAGGATTTGAAACTAAAACACCTTGGTCTGTAGCGTTGTCGGGCGAGTTTTTAGCAGCAAATACCAACTGGAGATTTTTCAACAGCTTTATTAAACCGTACGCATCCATTGGTGTTGGTGTAATGAACGCCGAGACCGCTGCAATCGCTAACGGGGACAGAGGAGAATATGGTGACTCATATTCTAAGATTTATGTACCAGCAGATTTTGGTTTTAAATTCGCCGTAGCAAAAGGTATCAACTTTGAACTCGGATACCAATTGAATTGGGCGAACCAACGTTTTGACAACAGAATGGGTACCGCTAACCCAGTGGGTCAACAATACAAAAATGACTTATTCACTTATGCTCACGCAGGCCTAGAATTTGCATTGGGTAGTGGTAGCAAACCTGCTTTAAACAATTCTAACCCTGTCGCAACCCTTGTCAATGACTACACGGTTAAATATGATGACTTAAAGGCTCAAAATGATGCGTTGAATGCTAAAAATCAAGCATTACAAGGACAGTTGGATGGTCTTAACAATGATCTGAAAGATGACGACGGCGACGGTGTGGCTAACAAATATGATAAATGCCCAGACACACCTTCAGGTGTTCAAGTGGACGGATCGGGTTGTCCAATTGTTGTTAAAAACGAAACCAAAGTCGTAGAGAAAGTTGTCGTTACAGAAGCAGATAAAAAAGTTGTTGCTGACGCGATCAAAAACTTGGAGTTTGATTTAGGTAAAGCAACTATTCGCTCAAGCTCTTACGCAACATTGAATAGAGTTGCCGCATTATTAATCGAAAAGAATTTCAGCTTAAAGCTCGCTGGTCACACCGATAATACAGGCTCACGCGAATTAAACATGCGTTTGTCTAAAGAACGTGCAGAAGCTGTAAAGGCGTATTTAGTATCGCAAGGCGCAAATGCTTCACGTATTGAGGCCACCGGATATGGTCCTGATCAACCAATTGCAACGAATAAAAATGCAGCTGGCCGTCAACAAAACCGCCGTGTTGAGTTCACCCTTTATTAATAACTAATAAATCAGATAAATAAAAAGGTGNNCACCTTTTTATTTATCTGATTGTCATATTTCAACTACAAGCGTTTAGCAAATTTAATTTTCAAACTATTATTTTTGCAGCGGTTTATACAAACACAAATTATATGAAACTAAAATTACAATTCGTACTCGCGCTCGCATCAGCGGGTTTATTTGCGACTAATGCAAATGCTCAAAATGCGAAAGTATCATCCATTGAAGGAACAACACCATTTGGACCAGCTGCACAATATAGAACATGGTCCATCGGTATTGGTGCCGGGGTGACAAATCAAACGAACATTGCTGGCTTCAACCGTGCAAACTACGAGGATTTAGCGTGGAACTTGGGATATAGTGCCTACATTAAAAAGCAAATTTCTCCTTCTTTTGGCATCAAAGCGAGCTACTTTGGTGGTAAAACTGGTGGAGCGTTTAAAGATGGAACACAATCTTTTGAAGCTAAAACACCTTGGTCAGCGGCCTTGTCGGGAGAATTCCAAGCGGCCAACACCAACTGGAGATTTTTCAACAGTTTCATCAAGCCTTATGCATCGATCGGTGTGGGTGTGATGAATAGCAAAACTACCTTAACAACTGGATCAACTTCTCAGGAAGCGGATGGCATTTCTAAAATTTACGTACCATTGGATATGGGATTTAAATTTGCTGTCGCTAAAGGTATTAACTTCGAGCTAGGTTATCAATTAAACTGGGTTAACCAAAACTTTGATGGCATTCAAGGCGGTCAATATAAAAATGACTTGTTTACTTACATCCATGGTGGTTTAGAATTTGCATTGGGTAGTGGTAGCAAACCTGCTTTAAACAATTCAAATCCTGTCGCGACATTAGTCAACGACTACACCATGAAGTATGATGACCTTAAAGCACAAAATGATGCTTTAAAGGCTAAGAACCAAGCGCTACAAAATCAATTGGATGGTTTGAACAGTGACTTGAAGGATGATGATGGTGACGGTGTTGCCAACAAATATGACAAATGCCCGGGTACTCCTTCAGGTGTACAAGTAGATGGTTCTGGATGTCCAATTGTGGTGAAAAACGAAACTAGAGTTGTAGAAAAGGTTGTTGTGACAGAAGCTGACCGAAAAGTAGTTGCTGATGCCATTAAGAACTTGGAATTCGATTTGGGAAAATCGACAATACGCCCTACTTCATACGCTACATTGAATAAAGTTGCAGAACTGTTAATCGAGAAAAACTTCAGTCTAAAACTAGCTGGACACACCGATAATACAGGTTCCCGTGAATTGAACATGCGTCTATCAAAAGAACGAGCTGAATCGGTGAAAGCATATCTTGTATCACAAGGCGCTAATGCATCTCGCATTGAAGCTACAGGCTACGGTCCTGACCAACCTATCGCATCCAATAAAACTGCTGATGGTCGTCAACAAAACCGCCGCGTAGAGTTTACACTTTATTAATCGGTATTCTTCGATATATAGCCCAAAGGCATCCCTCTCCAGGGATGCCTTTTTTTATGGCATTAACGGACTAAACCTGAAATCTCCCTCGTGTTCATAACAAATAAACATCTGAACAACAAAAAGATAACACCAACAATACATACATTATATGTATTTTTATGAAGCTAAGTCTTAAAAAATGCGTAAACCAACCGTTTTTGTTTTAACCCTTTTTTCACTACTTCTTTCCGCCTGTGAAAAGGATCCATCGCTGAACGATCCGGGGTCAAATGCAACGATCAATCAATGGACGTTAAAGCAGATGCAACAATACTATTATTGGAACGATAAAATCGGGAAAACAAATGATCATCAGCAAGCTCCCGATCTATTTTTTAAAAATCTCCTATTTCAAGAAGACCATTACTCCCGCATATTACAGACACTTAACAGCGACACCTATGGCAATACCTTGACAAACACCTTTGGATTCGATATGGTACAAGTCCAAACCACTGATCAAACCATCCAACTGGTTACTCAAGTTGTTCCGTTTAGCGAAGGATATTTAATGGGTCTCCAGCGAGGCGACAGCATAAGCCATATCAACAATGAGCGCATAAACCAAGGCAATATGCAATTACTGCTAGACAAATCCTTACCGTTACCAACGATGCAATTAAAGCGGAACGATGGTAAACTATTCAATCTGCCCTCTTCCTATATTTCGCAACCGGTCCTCTATGCAGCTAAACTTATCTCCACCTCCCCCACTGTAGGTTATATCTTTTTAAGCCAATTTGACTTTAGTGGCGCTTATTCACTATTGGAAGTTGTCCAACATTTCAAGTCACAACAGGTCCAGGAGCTGGTTGTCGATTTACGTTACAACCCAGGCGGACAAGTTGCTTTTGCTGCATTTTGTGCACTTTTATTAGCAGATATCAAAGAAAATGACATTTTTGCCAGATACCAAGGTAACAGAAACATCAAAAATAGAGAAGACAGCTTCGCAGCAGCACTGCAAGGTCAGCCTGATGGCTATTCATTTTCAGCGAAAGACATTTTAAAACAAGGTTTACATTTAAAAAGAATTTATATGCTTACAGGGCCAAACACGGCATCTGCGTCTGAAATGTTAATGAATGGATTAGCTCCGTATGTGGAGGTTGTTCAGGTTGGCAATAAAACCTATGGAAAAGATATGGCATCGACCACACTAACTACACCCCAGGAAATTCATGGCGCTGAACGTGCCTGGCATTTGATCCCAATGATTTATAAAATATATAATAAAGCAGGACAAGGAAATTACAGTAATGGAATTTCTCCGCAGAAAGTAACGGATGAGTTTGCCTTTTTACCTTTGGTGCCGATAGGTGATTCCAGAGATCCATTGATTCGGGAAGCACTACGAACAATCAGCAATAAGACTACAGGAGCCAAGGGTTTTGCCAATGCAACAGAAAAAATGAATATTTTAACTCCAAAATATATGGGCAGTAGTTATCAGACAATACCTATTGACGTGAGTGCACAGGACAAGACCGGACAATAGTTTTATCAGTGTGCGCAGGAATTCAATGAGGTAATGACCATACGTAGATCAGCTCCAGTCTGCCCATTTTTGGCTAACTTGCGAAGAGGAAGAGAGTTCATTAAGATTGGTAAATTCCCGACGCAATTTGTAAAGGACTTCCGAATCTACAACCTGCTTCAGATCTCCCTGGATTTCCAAGGAGATCGCCAATAGTTTTCGATGTTTTAAATCGCTGATGCCTCTCATGATGAATTTATGCTAATTGATTTACCTATAACCTCATTATTGACTTCGCTGTATTTCTTCAAATCTCCTATTTTCTTAACCAGATATTCTCCAAGCTATAGCCTATACCGCCAATTTCAGAAACTGCATCAACATCTAAGTAAGCATCGGATTCTTTTTGAGGAAGATATACAATACCTACATCTACCGAAAAATTAAAGAACAAATAGACATTTTGCCCATCCACAAGGATTGGCTTTAAATCGCTATCCAAAACCTGCGCCTTTGCTACAAAAAGGGGATCAATTGGTATCTTGATAAATTCTTCGGTGATTTTATCCGATATCAACCCAGTAGTCAGGATCGGAGTTTCGTCATATTTGACCAAATCCATTCCCCAACTTTCATCATAAACAGGTTTACCTTGATAAACCGCCAATCGAATCGGCTCGCCTTTTGGTGAAATCGTCCTGTTATAATTCAATATCTTTACCTGTATCACACCCGGAATCGGCTTTACATCATCACCTAAAGGGTTCGGTCCAACAACCAAGGAAGGATCAATGGGACTTTTACTATGAACACCAAAGGTATTTAATCCTGATTTGAGGGGCAGTCGTTGCGCTAAGACCACCTGATCCTTGTTATTAAATGCAACGACCAATGAAGAATCGGCATCTTTATTTCGTATAAAAATAAAATTAGCATCGCTTGGATTAGCAACTTTTCCATCTACCGTTACTCTTTTTACATCCACAGACGCAGAACTATAGGATCTAAAAGCAATGCGTGCGATTTCATCCTGCATTTGAACCATCTCGCCTTTTTGACAGGAGGATAACATACACCCGATCCAAAGGGCGCCAAAATATAGAAATATATTTTTTATCATATAGAAGCAACTTAAAAAAGTGAGCCATAAAAATGGCTCACTCAACAAATAAATATTAATAATTTTTTGGATTAAATTGAGTCCAAGTAGCTGTCCAAGGAGCAGTTGTCGGATGGAAAGCACCTTTATAAGTCGTCGTGCCGTCACCATATGCTGGCGAAGTCGACAGCGGCCTTAAGGAAGCCGGGTTAAATAAAGTTGTTGTAGGATAAAAGATATTTCCAGCACCCGCCAGTTTCAAATACGTTGTTGCATCGGTTGAAACATTTGTTTGGTTTCCTGTAGGAGTACCGCCACTAAAAGCTGCAGTATAAGCGTGTACAACGTTACCCGTAAACGTACCTGTTGCACCACCCTCGAATGCAGCACCTGTTGAATAACCGGCGATAATTGAGTTTTGGATATCGTATTCTGACGCTCTTCTCCAACGGTTACCAAATTTCAGTTTTGTATTCGCCACAGTCGCATCCTTAATACCTAAGAAAGTAAAGTTTTTCAATACTGGGCGAGTTTTAGGAGTAGCAGAATATGGTGCTGTTCCCTCGTTATCAGACTCCAGACCATTTGAATCCGAGCTACCACTAGAGGTGCTATTCGTCGAATTAGGATCTTTTAATGACAACGCATATTGAATTGTTCCTGTGTAGCCATGATCAAAATCAAAATCGTCATCGTCATTTGATAATGCAACTAAGTATTTCGCATTAACAGTACCCCCAAAAAACTCGAACGCATCATCTTTACCCCAAGATACCTGAATATTTTCCAAGGTAGTCCCAGTACCGACACCGCCCAATGTTAGTCCGTTAATCTCGTTATCAGCAGTTAAGTTATAACCAGCAAATTCAATGCGTACATATTTCAATGAACCTGAATTATCTGCAGCATTGGTACCACCATAAGTAACGTCTACACCCACAGGTTGAGGAATCCCTTCGATTCTCCTTGTGGCAGCTTGATTGGTCGTTGCGCTACCCAACAATACGACCCCTCCGAAATCACCAGGGTTACGAGATCCTGCCGCATTTGGAGAAGTGAATACGATTGGTGCGGAAGCAGTACCGTTAGCGATTAATTTCGCTGTTTTAGGCACAACCAAAACACCTTTGATATTTTGTGTTATTCCGGTGATTTGGTCATCGTAAGCTTTAGTTAAACCAGAAGTAATGTAAGTCCCCGCTTGAATCGTCAATGTCGCACCCGGTCTTACGAAAGCAACTCCATCAATTTTCCATACGGTATCCGCAGATAGCGTAGTCTTCGTAATAATACCGGCAGCATCTGTTGGGATCGTTGCCTGAGGTTTGTTTGGCAAACCAGCATTCAAATCTGAATTAGGTCCTACATTGTCTTTGTTACAAGAAGCCAATGCGATTGCGCATACGCTTGCTACTGTTAAGATTTTTTTCATTTTGTGTTAAATAATCACTAGTTTTGCCATCACAAGATCATTTTTTAGACTATGCTTCCCTATGGGATAGCATTTCATAAGGTTGCATAGTTGTTTTCAATCACCCGTTTTCTGTATTTTTCTGTCTTATTTCCCTGTTGTGCGGCGTGGACAAACGCGGAACTTATGTACATTATTGAGGAGTGATATGAAACTGCCTCGCGCAGGTATTTTATTTAAAAATTATAAGTAACTGAAAGATTAAATCTTCTTCCATCCTTTTTACGATAGGTTATTATATCCCCATCCGCTTTATTATATTTATTATCTCCCTTTACTTTTGTGGTGACATAGTCACCTGTCTGAGGATCATTGGCAGTCGTAAACCCTTCAGTGTTTTCATAATAGCGTGTCCAATCATCAAGCAGATTAGCTAAATTAAGTTTGACTTCCATTTTTTTATTTAAAAAACGTGCATAAAATTGTGCATCCAACTGCTTTGGAGCCAATTCATATTCAACTGCTGAGAGGTTAAAATTCCCGATATTTGTCCGGTACCCCCTATGGTTATAACTTGTCGTAATTCCGAAATTATCGCCCCAATAACCAACCCCGAGATTTAACAGCCATGGCGATTGTCCCATCAAAGGTCTATCTTGACCCGGATAACGCGACTGGCGACGTTTAGGTCCATCGGGGGTGGCGCCATCAATAGTTTCCCAATGGGATAACACATTGACTTTTGATTTCAGAAGCGTGCCATTAGCTGATATAAATAGATCTTTTAGCCATTCTTCATCGCCTATAAAGGCAAAGTTTTTTCGAATTTCTAATTCTAATCCTAAATTCCTTGCAGATTCCATATTTGCAAAAGTATAATTCCGCTTATCGTCTCCTCGATGTACTAGCTCTATCGGTTTGTCTAAATACTTATAATAGCCCGTGAGGGATATTATTTCACCGGAAGACGGATACCATTCAAAACGCATATCCAGATTATCAATCACAGTACTCTGCACTTGTTCTCCCGACACATAACCATCTAATTCAAAATCATACATCGCAAACATACCTACCTCTCTAAAATCCGGACGAATTACCGTACGCGCATAACTTCCTCGAATATTGAATGTATTGGTTAAACTGAATGTGGCATTAATAGATGGTAAAAACCGCCAGTTATTTTCTTTTACACCAAGTTCATAGGCTTCAGCACCATTTGTATCTCCCTTTTGATACTTTCTTTTATATAGTTCTTCCTGTCTACTATTAAGATCAAAATATTCAGCCCTTACGCCATACACCAATCGCAATTTTTGCCATAGCCTTTGATCAGCCATTAAAAAAAGTGCATGGGAACTCATTTCTCCATTATAATATCTACCGCCAAGACCTTCTGCATAATAATATGCCTGTCCATCTCCATTTCCGATATTTTCATTTGAAAATAATCTATCATAACTCGACTCAATTGGAGGGGCAGGTATGCTAACATTGCCAACCAAGGTCGATCGTGTCATAGGTAAAAATTTAAACAAATCCAACGCTCTTTTTTTGGTCCAAGCCTGGTAACCTAATTTTACAAGAGTTGATACTCCTGTCCCCCGTTGAAATTTCCGAGAAAATGCAGCGCTCCAATTATAATCGGTTTCATCTATACTAGTCCACATTCGCCAATCAGTTACCGCCCCTTTATTAGAAAATCCAGCAGTTGTCAATAAATTAGGTGTTTGAAAATAAGGTTGATCGTCTATCGTGGTGGTTATCCTATAGGAGAGCTTTCGTTCATCTAATATTTGCTGTTTAATCTTATTGATGGTAAACATTCCCTCCGCTTTTACCTGCCAGGGCAGCTGATATTCTCCGATCAACTGATGCTGCTGCAACGACATCGCCTCAGGTAATTGATACGTCAGCCTATTTGCTTTTGGATCAGGGTCAGTGTATACTTTTCGAATACTTTCATTGTAATTATTAGCGTATGTACGTGCATATATATTTCGTAAAGAAACTTTAAATCCATCCGCTTGATACCCCATATTTGCAACCAATCCAGCGTTACTGTTAAAGCGATAAGAGGTGCCGGCACCATTGTCTCCGATACCAGTACTATCTATATAGTGCGCTCCAATTAATGCAGACCCCCTCGTATTATTGAAAGCAACAATATTCTGCTCGTTTCTAAAGTTTACCGAAGCTGCAAAGCCGAATCGATTTCCGTTATTTAACTGATACAAGCGACCAAGCGACAAACGCATATTCTGATTAGGGTAAGCTTTATATTTATATTGCTTCATGGCATCACTGTTAAAGCGTTTGGACTGTGCGATAGCGTCCAAATCGTTGTACTTCACAGCATCGCCAAATTCAGTTGGATTTAAAGGGGTATTATTTAATTCCTCGTCTGTCAAAATATAACCTGGGGGCGCATCTAATAGTAAAGACCTACTGTTCCATTGCCAGGTTCTTATTCCATCGGGCATTTTTGAAGATTTGTCAAAGAAACCGAAATATTCACTTGTATGTCGCTCTCCAAGTCGGTAAAAATCTTTCCCCAAAGTTTGACTATTACTTCCTGATCCAATTTGTATTGTTGTAAAATTCTCTTCAGGAATATCAATCGTATTCACCGAAACCTGTCCGCCGGAAAATTCAGCGGATACATCCGGGGTTGCCGTTTTATTGACCACCACCGAGCTCACCATCTCCGTCGGTATAATATCAAAAGAAAAATCACGTCTATTCTGCGAAGTACTCGGAATCACCACACCGTCCAACATGGCCTGATTGTAGCGGTCGGACATCCCCCGCACAATGACGTTCCGGTTATTGACGGTGGTCAATCCGGTAACACGTTTTAAAACCTGCCCCATATCATTGTCCGGTGTCCGGGCAATCTGTTCGGCGGATATTCCGTCCGTCACCGACGCTGCATTTTTTTGCGCCGCGTACAATCCGGCTACGGAAGCTTTTTTAAACGAGACACTGACAATAGCCGTTTCTAGCGCATTTACCTGCGTCTTCATGGCAATGTTTAACCCCGTCCGTTGTCCGCCCTGTATTTTAACCCCCTCAACACGTTGAGTCTGGTAAGACAGGTAGCTGACTTCCAACATGTAGGTTCCTGGTGCAGCATTTAAAAGATAGCTCCCATCGATACCGCTCTGGGTTGATTTATTGGCCCCGATCAGTTTGATGCTGGCATTGGCCAAAGGCTGACCGCGATCATCAATAACTTTACCTGAAATATACCCATTCTGCTGTACTGGTTTTTCGATCAATGTAATATAGACACCGTTGTCATGAGCCATCAGGTCAGTCTCCCTGAGCAGATAACGCATGACATCGCGGACACTATTACTTTTAAAGATTTTGGCATTTACCTTTTTCTTTGCCAGATTATATTTCGCTGCATCGAAAGCGATATGTATATTTTGGGATTCCAAACGTTCGAAAGCCGCCGGAATAGTGGATTCACTAAAAGAAACTGTAATCTTTTTATTGAGTAACTGGCCGTATGCACCCGAAGCTAAAAGCATTTCGGCAGACACGATCGAAAGAAGTAAACCTACCAACGATGTCCTTATCATAAACTTAATATCGTTTTGCGTAACGTATTGCTTAAATTTCATAATTTTGTATGCGTATATAATATCTCTATAAGTTGTTGTATATGTTATTTATACCATCGCTAAATGGTGTATCATGTAGAGTTGACGATGGCCGTCGTCAGCTCTTTTTTTATCCCCAAACTAGTAAATATGCACTATCCTGCCCTCCTTCCTGGATTTGTTGTAATGAATTGCTTTGATACTTTCTAGGGTTGACGTCCAGGACAGCTGCTTTGATATAGGCATGCTATACCGTTGTTGGGCAATGCGCTGGTCGTCGGTTTTAATATCCACATCATAGATATTTTTGACCGCCAGTGCCAATTCTGCAAAACTGCTTTGCTTAAGATAAACTCTCCCCTCCATCCAGCTATTACGTGTCGTCAGATCAAAAGTCTCCTGATTACTATTGTGGTTATTTTTGGTATAACGGATCTGTTCGCCACGGGTCAGCACACCCAGCGGATTATTATTGGCAATGACCTGCACTTTACCTGTAAATACAGACACCGATATATCATCCAGTTCCGCATAGTTTTTCACGGTAAAAGAGGTCCCCAGCACCTTGGTCTGTATTTGTCGGGCATTCACAATAAAAGCTTTTGTGGAATCTTTCTTGACCTCAAAATAAGCCTCTCCAGCTAGAAGTTCGACAACGCGATCCTTCCTGTCGTAGGAGACCGTATCCAATTTAATTTTGGAATACGCATTCATCACAACAATAGATCCATCAACTAAAAGCACCCGTTTACGCTGTGACGCACCGGTTTCAAAAATTCTGTACCCCGGCTTTAAATTCAATTCGTTTCGGGAGAAATTCAGATCTTGCTGCTTTTTCCAAAATAAAACACCAAAACACAACAGCATGCTAGCGGCAACTGCTCCGCTCCAATAGCTTAGCTTCCGAATGACTGATTTCTTAGGCTTAGTCTGTATAATACATTGCTCTATTCGATTCCACAACCGATCCTCATCAACCTCTCCTTCAGGGATTTCCTGTCGATCGAGCGTATCATACCAGTGATCAATCAAGGACCTTTCGGCCTTATCGGCTTTATTCTGCTGGTATTTATAGATTAAGGATTCAAAAATTCTTCTTTTCACTTTTTTTACTTGCTGTTTATATACAAGTCTTCAAAAATGTCAGAACGTACTTCAATAAATGGTTAATGTTTTATAAAAGAATTGTTAAGTCGATTTTTAGTCCACAATCACTTACAAACAACTGCTATTTACCTGGAAATTTCGTCCAAAACAAAAATTAGCAAGAGAGTAAAACTACCATTTTGAACGTTTTGATAATCAACTATCGCTTTTCTAAGTCTTTTGGATGCTTCGGTAAGGTTATTTTTCACAGTTTGCTCCGAAAGTCCCACGCGTAAAGCGATCTCACGAATTGATAAATGCTCCCACTTTAGCAAAAGTACCTGCCGCATATTATGCGGCATAATTTCCAATTCATCTTCCAGCATCTTTTCTAGTAGGAGGTAAGTTTCAAGTTCTTCGGGATGATGCTGTACATAATCAAAAATATGTTTGCTCCAATGATCCAGTAGGCTATCTTTTGCTTTATTGGAATTGAAAAAATCTATAATTTTATATTTGAGCATTCCCTTGAGATAAGCAGGAAGGTTCATCTGGATATCGATCGTATGACGCTTTTCCCAAAATTGAACAAACAGTTCTTGAAGAATATCTTCCACATCCTGGGAATCGCGAATACGCCGGGCAGCGTGCTGGTAAAGATCTTTCCAACAATATTGATATAACGCAGCGTACGCAGTAGTATCATCCCGTTCTTTAATAGCCCTTAGCCACTGCTGATATATAATTGGTATTTGATCCATACTAACATCAAAAATAAGGTTGGGATATTAAGTTTTTATTAATAAATGAATAAAGAACGCACAAAAAAAAAGCAAAATAGTTTACCATGAAAACAATACTTTTCAACCCTTAATTATCTCTATCCCGTTGGTCAAATTTCACACGTTGATTTGAGATTTTTCAATCTCATTAAAAATCAATTATTTAAATTATTTGTTTATTCCGATTTTATTCTTATCTTTGCAACGCCTTAGGCAATAGTGCCTATTGTATATAATATTTCATGAACCCATTTTTAGAACTGGGAATCCGTGAGGAAGTTGTTAATGCCATCTCAGAATTAGGTTTCGAAAAACCTTCTGAAATTCAGGAAAAAGCCATTCCTGTTTTATTGACTGGTAACGACGATTTTGTCGGATTAGCCCAAACTGGCACAGGAAAGACCGCGGCATTTGGTCTTCCATTATTAGAGCAATTAGACTTTTCTCAAAAACACCCACAGGCATTAATCCTTTGCCCTACTCGGGAATTATGTTTACAAATCTCAAAAGATTTAGAAAAATTTGCTAAATACGTTAACAACGTACATGTTGTTGCTGTATATGGAGGTGCAAATATCTCAGACCAGCTACGTCAAATTAGACGTGGAGTGCAAATTGTAGTAGCGACCCCAGGTCGTATGTTGGATATCATTGGCAGAAATGCGATTGATTTCTCAAATGTAAAGTATGTTGTATTAGATGAAGCGGACGAGATGCTCAATATGGGCTTCAAAGAAGACATCAACAACATTTTGTCAGAAACCCCTGACGAGAAAAAAACTTGGTTATTTTCGGCAACGATGCCTTCTGAAGTGCGTCGTATTGCAAAGAATTATATGACCGATCCTGTTGAGCTTACTGTAGGTACAAAAAATACGGGTAATGCCAACATTGAACACCATTACTATTTGATCAAAGCAAAAGATAAATATGCGGCGTTCAAACGTATTGTAGATTCAAATCCTGATATCTTTGGTATCGTATTTTGTCGTACAAAAATCGAGACGCAAGACATTGCTGAAGCGTTGATTAAAGATGGTTACAATGCAGACTCGCTGCATGGTGACTTATCTCAACAACAACGTGACAAGGTAATGAAACGTTACCGTGACCGTAGCTTACAACTCTTGATTGCAACAGATGTAGCTGCCCGTGGTATTGATGTTAGTGACGTAACGCACGTAATCAACTTCTCGTTACCGGATGAAACAGAAAACTATACACACCGCTCGGGCCGTACCGCCCGTGCAGGTAAAACTGGTATTTCTCTTTCGTTAGTTAATGTGAAAGAATTGAGTAAAATCCGTCATCTTGAAAAGATCATTGGTAAGCCTTTTGAGAAAAAGCAAGTCCCTCAAGGTGCTGAAGTTTGCGAAAAACAATTATTTTCGATCGTTAAAAAGATTGAAAATGTTGAAGTGAACGATGAACAAATTAGCCCATTCTTGCCAGCAATTATGGAAAATTTGGAATCTCTTTCCAAAGAAGATATCATCAAAAGATTTGCTTCTCTTGAATTCAACCGTTTCTTGGATTATTACAAAAACGCACCAGATTTAAATATCGAAGCGCGTGACGGTTCTCGTGAAGACCGCGGTGATAGACGTGATGGTCGTTCTCGTGAAGGTTCAAAAGGTTACACGCGTTTATTTATGAACTTAGGCTCAGTAGATGAATTCTCTCGTGGAGACATGTTGGGCTTTATCTGTAACAATGCGAACATTTCAGGAAAATCTATTGGTAAAATTGATTTAAAGGGTGTATTTACATTCTTTGAAGTTCAAGATGCTGAAGTTGAGAAAGTATTCCAAGGATTCCAGAACGTAGATTACAACGGTCGTCAAGTACGCATCGAAGTATCTGGTGAAGGAAAAAGTGAAGGCCGTAGCGACCGTGGCGGAAGAAGCCGTGGTGGTGAACGTGGCGGAAGACGTGAAGGTGGATATCGTGGCGGTGATCGCGGTGGAAGACGTGAAGGTGGATATGGTGGCGGCGAGCGCAGCGGAAGACGTGAAGGCGGATTCAGCGGCGAGAGACGTGAGCGTAGCAGCAACAATGGCGGTGGCTTCCGTGATTTCTCTGGAAAACGTAAAGAATCAAAAAGTAAATACTAAGTAAACAGTATTTAAAATAGAGTTTAAAGACTCTGGTATAAAAGCTCATAGCTTGATATACCAGAGTCTTTTTCTGTATACCACCATCTCCTCTTACATACGCATTAATCCATGAATTGAATACGGCGGTCTCTATAAAAAAACGTAAATTAGCTGTATTATAAGAACTGGATTTTCACTATGCCAACAGCAACGAGATTATTTGATTTAGCATATCTTCAATATGATATTGCATCAGACTTTCCTATGTTTTCATTTAAAAAAGATAACAAATGGGTAAAACTGAGCAATACTGAATTTATTGAGCAAGTTAACCAGACATCGAAAGGTCTGATCGCACTAGGGGTGCAACCTGGAGAAAAGGTGGCCTTGATTAGTGAAAACCGTGTCGAATGGAATATACTTGACTTTGCTATCCAACAAATTGGCGCTGTTGTTGTCGCGATTTACCCCAATATTTCGACGTTGGATTATACCTATATTTTCAATCATGCCGAAATTAAAACCTGCATTGTCAGTTCAAAAGAACTCTATACAAAGATATTAACGATAAAAGATGATTGTCCTCAATTAAATGCGATCTACAGCTTCGAAAAAGAAGATGATCTCAACCATTGGAAGGATTTCGTTGCAAGTGGGAAGATTATTACAGATGAAACGCTAAACCAGCTACGTGATCATATAAAACCCGATGCTTTGGCGTCCATCATTTATACCTCTGGAACAACAGGAAACCCAAAAGGCGTTATGTTGTCTCATAAAAATTTATTGGCAGATACTTATAGTAGCGAATATTCCTTTCCTGTTCAACGTGGCGACCGGGCACTCTCCTTTCTTCCAGTTTGCCATGCCTATGAGCGCGTGTTCCAATATGTGTATATGTACAAAGGCTTGACAATCTTCTTTGCTCAATCCATGGATACAATAGGTGAAGACTTTAAATCTGTAAAGCCACATATTTTCTCTGCTGTTCCTCGGGTTTTGGAGAAAGTTTATGAAAAGATTATGGCAACGGGAGAACAGCTAACAGGGATTAAGCGGAAACTATTCTTCTGGTCTATAAACCTCGGCGAAAAATACAAACTCGAGGGGCGCTCATGGTGGTATGATCTTCAGTTGAAAATTGCCCGTAAATTAGTTTTTTCAAAATGGCGCAAGGCCTTCGGTGATGATATCAAGGGAATTGCTTCTGGAAGCGCTGCACTACAGCAAAGGTTAATCCGTCTATACATGGCTGCAGGAATTCCGATCTATGAAGGCTATGGTCTTACTGAAGCCGGACCATGTATCGCCGTAAACTGTTATAGAAGAGGTATGAAAATTGGAACAGTTGGCTTGCCATTAATTCATATCGAAATTAAGCTTGCGCCCGATGGTGAAATATTGACGAAAGGAGAAAATAATATGATCGGTTATTATAAAAATCCGGAGGCTACAGCAGAAGCAATTAAAGATGGTTGGTTGTACACAGGAGACATTGGCGAATGGGTAGATGGCAAATTCCTTAAAATTATCGATCGAAAGAAAGAGATGTTCAAGACCTCTGGAGGAAAATATATTGTTCCTCAGCAGATTGAATCGAAGCTGGTAGAATCTCCATTTATCGAACAGGCCATGGTACTTGGAGAAGGCCGTAAGTTTCCTGCAGCTTTGATTTTTTCCAACTATAAAAATCTCTTAGAATGGTCGAAAACAGCATTTCCCACCCTGGCAGATCTTTCTAGACGAGATTTTCTAAACAGCCCTGAATTGAAGCAGAAAATCGAGTCGGAACTAAACCGTATCAATAAAAATTTTGGAAACTGGGAACAAATCAAAAAATTTGCCATCATCCCTAATGAAATGACGATTGAGACCGGTGAATTGACCCCTACTTTAAAGATGAAAAGAAAAGTTATCCTACAAAAATACGAACGAGAGATCGAGCAAATTTATCAAATCTAGCTTACAAAAAAATCCTTTGTTAAAATACAAAGGATTTTTTATTATCAATAAAGTATGGTGCTACTTTTTAGCAATCCGTTGGCGAATTGCTTCGTAGATCACAACTGCCGCAGAAACTGATACATTTAATGAACTGATTTCACCATACATTGGAATCTTTGCAAGGTTGTCCGCAATACGGATTAGGTCATTGGATACACCGATATCCTCCGCCCCCATAACCACACAGGTAGGGGCCGTATAATCGACATCGTATATACTCGTCGTCGTTTTCTCTGTACTAGCGACTAACTGTACACCAGAATCAATCAAAAATTTACCTACTTTTGAAAGGCTGTCGTGGCGGCAAACAGGGATTTTATAAAGTGCGCCCGCGGATGTTTTTATCGCGTCAGGATTAACTTCAGCAGAGCCTTTTTTGGGAACAATGATCGCATGAACACCCGAACATTCAGCTGTCCGCGCGATAGCGCCTAAATTACGCACGTCTGTTACTCCATCCAACATCAAAAGTAAAGGTGTTTCACCCTTTTCATAAATCTGTGGTAGAAGATCTTCAATATCGTGATAGGTGATTGGCGAAATGACAGCGATTACACCTTGATGGTTTTTACGTGTTATCCGGTTTAACTTCTCGATCGGCACCTGTTGAAAAGCGATATTATGCTCTTTTAGCAAGGCTTTCAATTCTAGAATCAAACTACCACTCAAACCACGCTGTATAAACAATGACTCGATCTCTTTACCGCTATCGATTGCTTCCATAACAGCACGAATACCAAATACCATCTGATTCACCTCACGTCTTTCGCCGTGGTCGCGATCACGTCTCTGAAAATTTCCTTGCATAATAAAAACTAAATATTCTGCTCTTCATAGAAGAGATTGCAAATGTACAAAAATAAACAACAATTAAAGTCTCCGAATTAGCTTAGCCCCAAGTTGAACTCCTTCCGCAACGTATCCAATAGTGGGTTTTTATTGACCATGGCTTGATACTTCTCCTGTGAGGTATAGGGTTTGCGCGAAATAGTGTGCTCCATCATCACCCCCTTTAGATCCAACGAAAAATTCTGGAGCTTCACACGCAGATAATTCAGTACATCGACCTTTGCACTTTGCAATACATCCATCTGAACTCCATTTTCAACATCAATTTCAATCAATACACCATTTAATCGGGGCTGCATGGCCGTCATCATGGTGTATAGGTTAATCTTGTTTTCTGCTTTAAGCTGTTCAGCATAACTGTTCCAAACTGCAATAAATTGATCGAATGAAACCTCACGTTGTTCGCTTCCACGTATCAATTCTGGTTCGTCCCCTTCTTTGGCAACCGTATTGTTATCGTATATGGTATTCAAGTCGGGCAAAGAAGGAATAATTGCCGAAGCGGAAGCCCCCCACCCTCCTTTTTTCACTTTTGGAGGAACATTCGAAACAGGATCCTTTTTCGGTTCGGCCTTTGCGTCCGAAGCCTGATAATTTACAGGGGTAGCTTGTGGAGGTGGCGGCGCAACCTGTTTTTCAATAACAGGAACATTGCTTGATGAAATTATCGGAGGTGTAACGACAGCCGAAGCCCCTTGTTTTGGCTGTGCTGCTATTGGCTCAGGAAGTTTTTTTTTTACTTCCTCGCTGGCCGAAGACATCTGGACGGATCCAAGCTGGCTCAATTTGATCGCATGTGCTATATGGCAGGTCTTGAGAAGTGAAAGTTCGACCTGTAAACGTTGATTTTTACTCGTCTTATAGTTAATTTCACATTGATTGGAAATATTCAATGCTGATAACAAAAATCCCGGAGAAGCCTTTTGAGCTTGCTGCAGATATTTTTGACGAATACTATCACTAACTTCTAGCAATTTTAAAGTTGACGGTTCTTTGGCAACGAGCAAGTTTCTGAAATGCGATGACAGACCTGCAACGAAATGACTGCCATCAAATCCGTGGTTCAAAATTTCATTGAAAAGCAGTAAGGATTGTGCTGCGTCTTCGGTTAAAATAGCATCTGTTAACTTGAAATAATAGTCGTAATCTAAAATATTTAGATTATCAATGACAGCTTGGTAGGTGACATTTTTATTGGAGAAGCTGACGATCTGATCAAACATCGACAGCGCATCTCGAAGCCCACCGTCTGCCTTTTGTGCAATGATATGCAATCCATCCTGATCATAAGCGATACTTTCCCGATCTGCGATACTAGCCAAATGGTTAGCCATATCTTCCACTTTGATGCGGTTAAAATCGAAAATCTGACAACGCGAAAGTATCGTCGGTAAAATCTTATGTTTCTCTGTCGTTGCCAGAATAAATATTGCATAAGAAGGCGGTTCCTCGAGGGTCTTCAAAAATGCATTGAAAGCCGCCTGAGACAACATATGTACCTCGTCTATGATATAGATTTTATATTTTCCTGCCTGTGGAGGTATCCGCACTTGCTCAATAAGATTACGGATATCATCGACCGAGTTATTCGATGCAGCATCCAGTTCATGAATACTAAATGAATTACCGTTTTGGAAAGATTTACAGCTGTCGCATTCGCCACATGGCTCAGTACCCTCTAAGATATTTTCACAATTTATTGTTTTAGCTAAAATGCGTGCACAGGTAGTTTTACCCACACCACGAGGACCACAAAACAAAAATGCCTGCGCCAACTGGTTGTTGTGTATCGCATTCTTTAAGGTACCCGTAATGTGTTGCTGACCTACAACCGAATCAAAGGTAATCGGGCGGTATTTACGTGCAGAAACAATAAAATTATCCATTGCACGAAGATACGAATTTTAATACTATTTTTCCACGTCACATTGATTTGCAACTGTAGCGGATAGCTGAAAGCTTTCGTTAAGCTTAAAAAAACCAATTTATGAAGCACTTAAAACACCTATTCTACGCTTTTTTATGTAGTACACTTCTATTTGTAGGCTGTAAAAAAGAAGACAGCTACGACGAACTCACAAGTCTGGCAGCAGCTAAAATCCAACAAGCGGTTAAACTAACCGAAAATATTTCCTGCAGTGATTTAAAGGAATGCCGAGTTGACACGCTTTATTACACCTATGTACCCGTACACCCGAGCTTTGAACAAGCCTATAATAAATTAATTACCGAAGCTGCAGCGCTCAGAGAAAGGGCACAGAAAGTATATAAAGGACCTATTGTTTACGACACCAGTGTTTCGCCCAACTATCTTCCTCCTCATTTTGGAATACGTTGCATCGCCGGCAAACTGAAAGTCGCCTCAGCTAGAGATTTGGAACTATCAGAGATCAACCAACGACTGGCAGATCTGCTCCCCAAGCTACAGACCTTTTTTGATGACATTCCCTGCAACGACCCCAGTAAATGGCACATTGCCCCCTTTCGTAAAGACTGCGAGTTTATTTCCATATTGTATACAGACAAAGAGAACTTTGCTGAGTTTGGGAATATGGCAGAACAATATAACCATTTGGACAATGCCAAAAGAACGCTGGATAAAAACTTAAATTGCAGTACGACAAATGACAAACCAGCTAAGGGTGTAATTTGTGAAAATAATAAACCTAAAGTCACCTACTAATCGCGTAATTTATATCGAAAAGCTGAGTCTTTAAACTATAGCTTCTTCGCAATTCCTTCGCCCTTGATTCGCCCTTTGTTCGCCGTGCGTCCACTCGCGCTCCACTGATCCCCCACTCTTTCCCCACTGTTTATGTGGGCCCGAGGTGGAGAATCAGTGGGCAGGCAGTGGGGGAACTCCGAAGATGGTACGAATCAGTCCCGAAAAACTAGCGAACAAAGTCTCCCTAACATGCACTGGCAAACGATTATGTCTTACACTGAAATAAGTTTACATATACTATCAATTTGCGGTAGGCTAAAAATATTTTCTACAATTTTTTCTAAAAGCAATTACAATTTGTTAAATTTATATTACACTAATGTTATCAAATTGTTAAGAATTGAGATCAAGAAAAATATATCGGGTGTTATTCACCATCATCGTATGGTTGACCTGCGCTTCACAACAGCTGTGGGCGCAACATCATGATTTCGATTTTTATGACGGAAAGGTATCCATTGATGTTCCGACTTCCTTTAACATTCCATTCAAAGACAGCTTGACGATAGCGCATGTACAAAAATTCTATCAAACAGCGGATCAGACAGATTATATACAACTTGTAAACAGTTTGCTTGAATACAAGGATGAACATCATTTGAATGATTGGGTATATTATCAGTTGATTCGCCGTACCGCGCAACAGATTGCTCCGAAAGCTGAAAATTATACACGCTACACGTTATACAAATGGTTTTTAATGTGTAAATCTGGTTATGACGCCCGCTTGGCTGTTGGTAATAATCAAATCATATTTTTCATCCAGAACAAAGAAGATATTTCTGATATTCCATTTTTTGAAATTGACGGCAAGAAATATACCTGTCTAAATTTCCATGACTACGGAAAATTGTTTCAACGAGCTGACACCTACATTCCAGTCAACATAAAGATTCCGGAAGCTATCGAAGATTTCAGTTATAAAATCACAAAATTGCCTGATTTTGTACCCGCAAACTATAAAGAAAAGCAGATCGCGTTCAATTATGGCCATAAAGCCTACCATTTTAACATCAAGTTGAATGACGATATCAGTGACCTTTTTAAAAACTATCCTGGTGTGGATTTTGAAACTTATTTCAATATTCCGCTAAGCAAAGAAACCTATCAATCGCTTATTCCGGCGCTTAAGGACAATTTAAGTGGAAAGAGCCAACAGGAAGGAGTGGATTATTTAATGCGGTTTACCCGGTATGCCTTTTTGTATGAAAATGATGAAGAGAATTTTGGAGCTGAAAAACGTCTTTCGGCTGAACAAACCCTATTAAATAAATACAGTGACTGTGATGATCGGGTAGCCTTATTTTTTTATCTGGTGAAGGAAATTTACAATCTACCCATGATTACCCTGTTATATCCCACACATGTGACGATGGCCGTTCAATTTGAACATCCTATTGGTGACGCTATTTTGTACAATGGAAAATATTATTCGGTCTGTGAGCCTACACCACAAGCGCAAACACTAGATATAGGTCAACTGTCTGAGGAGCTTAAAAATCAGTCTTATCAGATTGTCTATCATTATGAGCCCAGATAATATTACTTTTTAAATCGCAGTTCGATATTGGCTTTATAGTATATGATTTAGCTAAAATCAATATTTTGCTGAACAATAAATGATTCTCGACAGCGCTTTTGCGCTTTCTAAAGCTTACTTATAAAATCAAGCACATCAGCATATTTACCATCCGTACGGTTTACGGCTATTGTTACGGTGTTTTCCACGCTTCCAGATCTTACTGTGATTACATAATCCATCCCGTCTACACAACGTGCACACTCTTGGATTTTAGCATCCAATAAGTCGTAAGTTTCGACATATGACGACAGCTTTCTAAAAGTTTCTTCACTGGTTCTATAGCTTTTATCTCTTGCCGTTTGAGGACTTCCATTAGTCTCTGCAGGATACTTTACCGCTGTATTAATTTGATCTACACTGATATTTACAAACTCACCCCAGCCAGAAATTCCTTTTATTTCGACTTTCAGCCCTGTCGTTTCTGAATCAGTTGTATTATCAGATTTCTTACAGCCCAAAAGGAGTAAAATACCCATTAAAACCAAGTAGATCGCATTTTTCATATTTTAAGATTTATTTTATTTCTCTTTACAACGAATTAGCTCATACATATGCTACAAAAAAATCCTGCTCAAGGCAGGATTTTCAGTTATTAAGATTGTCAATTATAATCGGTAACAGGACATCCTCTAATATTCAAATTTTGTTTGGTAGATCTGTATAAATCCACAACTTTAAAAATGACCCTTTCTCTTGACTCATTATTTGGATAATTAGGATCAGTAATTGTAAATTTTATATATATTCCTAATGAAGGTTTATGGAATTGATACGGATCATTAAATATATTAAATGCAAACTGGGAATTGGGATAATACCATTTTTTTACGTAAAAGTATTCTTGTCCTAACTGAGTGAATGGATAATATTGTCTCCAACCAGAATTCCTACTATCTGGAAATGTAAATTCATTCATCACATCAAAATTTCTTGGCTCTATAGGAGTAGACCCCTTCGGAAAATATTCAAATGAATTCGGTAATACTCCATCCCCTGAATACTTACGATTTATCAAAGTTAAGTTTATACTATCTAGTCGGATATATGGCTCCAGTCCCCGATACTCATTTGTAAAATCTCTATAGATATTCTGCATGGCGGTACGCTTAATGGCATATGTAGCTTGTTTTAAAACATCCATCGGCATTGGCTTGCCACAATAGTATTGGTTTTCTTCAAAATAAATTCCCGTTCCATATGTATCCGAAATTGGAGGAAGAGCCCTCAAAATTCCAATTGGATATTCATATAGAGGAATATAATAACTTGGAGAAATAGGGCTACGGTTATCTAGGCTAAATTGAATATTATACAAATTATTGGATAGAATCGCAGTTCCCGTTGTGTTGACAATGCCATTATATTGTAAAGAACTTTGCGTATTGGTTCCAGATTTTGATCCGCCTACAAAAGACTTAACAAATCCAAATACTCCTTTAACTACACTAACTGCTGCGGCAATAGTTGCAACGGGGATTGCAGCTCGAACCTTAGGAGTTTCTAAACCATTTCCTGCTTTTACTGATAAATCAGCTTTAGATTGGACTTTTGTAGCAGTCAATGTTTGTAGTTTATTTATCGACTCCAACAAAGCGCCACCAGAAGTAGTATATTCCACTCCGCCATTGATAAACTTGGAAAAATCCGATGTTGTACCTGCACCACCAATGACAGATTTTGCTGTAATATTAGAAAAATCCGACCCAAGATTTAACTCCGTCTCATTGGCTCCGAATATATTTAAATTCAAATTCACACTTTCAGCAGGAAGTTCAGCCAGTTCTGCAGGTTTAGCAAGTAGAAAATCAAAATTCATCCAAATATCACTTGCGGTTTTTTTTGTAATACTTATTAACGATGTATTTTTATTTTCCTTATCAACAACAAATTGTTCAGGGGGAGCCAAAAACGACAATGTCCCATTATGTTTATCTGGATCAGTATAGCTAAGTTTTCCGATATAATAAGTTTTTGATCCTTCATTAAGATCTTGTGTTCTATAATTGTAAACAAAGAATCTTAAAACACCTGAGTATCTATTATATAAAGCAAAAAATGGTGTTTGAGCTGGTCTATCAGGAGTTCCAAAGTCTTTCAAATATAACACCCAACCAAGTTCGGAACGATAATCTTTATCACTATTATTTATAGGATTACCAGCGATAAACCAAGGCAATGGTCGTTCAATAGATGGACTAGGTTGATTATTAATCTTTGGCTTAAAATATAATTTCACTGTTGTTAAAGCTGGATCATCCCATTTCCAATTTTTATTAGCATTTTGCTCATTTAGATCTGTAATCGCAGTAGCTTTTGTTTTTCGAACCGTGGTTTCTTCTTTTATTTCTTGTAAATTTTCAAGCTTATCTTTTTTTGAACACGATAAGCATAAAAACAAAGCTACTAATAGCAATGGTCGTTGAAAGTTAACAAAACCACTTCTATTTTTAAATATTTTTCTTCTCATAATTTATAATTGATAAAAAAAGCCCATTGAGAAATGGGCTCTTAAGTTTAAAATTGCTTTTTAGAAAGAAGCTCCAGTAGCAGCTACTGATGCTGATTTCAGGATGAAGTTTGGCGCTGTTAAACTATATGGGTTAACCAAAAGATTTTTAGCAGCCGCATCATCCAAGAATGTATTGTTATTTGTTGTCAAATACGTTTTTAATAAATCAACGGTAGCAAATGAAGGTATTGAACCATCGGCTATCACAGCCCTTTCTGCCGTAAATGATTGGTAGATATTATTTTTGATCAAAGATGTTTTATCTGTCAATGCATCACCAGTTTCTTTATCACGTATATCAATTCCATAACGCATGTTGATAAAGATTGAGTTAGCAAGGATCATCTTACTTCCTCTTCTCCACAAGTTCGCGTACTCATGCTTTGCATCAACCTCTGTATTTCCTGGACCTATCAAAGTCATATTTGAAATTACGGGACGCGTTCTTGGAGAAGAATCAAAAACTTTCTCTGAATTATCGGATTCAATTCCATTTGATTGCCCCGCTTGATCCGCTAATTTCGGATCTCTAAGACCTACTAAGAATTGAAGTTTTCCTGAGTAACCATTATCGAAATCAAAGATATCATCGATATTTGCTGTAGAAACAAGGTGCTTAGCATTTACTGTACCGCCAAACCACTCAAAAGAATCATCACCAGAATAGGCAACTTGAACATATTCAACGGTTGTCTTAGAACCAACTGAACCAAACGTAACTCCGTTAATTTCATTATTGGTCGTATAAGCGATACCAGGAAATTCTACACGTACATATTTAAGAACACCTGAGTTATCGTCCGCAGCAGTCCCACCGTGGTTTCCGTATGGAGCTGTCAAGCCACCTTCGATCAGCCCCGTGCCGCCAGGGATATTGTTAGGAGCTTTACCTAAGATAATTATCCCACCCCAATCGCCGGGAGCTCTTGTACCAGCCGGTTGATTTGAAGTAAATACAATTGGCTTTGCTGCAGTTCCTTCAGCATTTATTTTACCACCCATCGTGACAACCAGCGTTGCTTTGGTATTTTTATCGCCTCTAATAACTGTTCCTGCAGGAATTGTTAATGTAACACCACTTTTAATATATACAAAACCTTTCAACAAATATGTTTTTGAAGCATCTAAAGTTCTGTCCGTAGCTATTTCACCTGAAAGCTCTTCTGTAGCAGTAGAATATGCCGTTTTGTTTGGCTCATAATTAACCCATAAAGATGTCCAGTCAGTAGTACCGAACGCTCCTTTGTAGGCTACCTTCTCAAAGAATGAATCTGCAAGTGATTCATTTGAATCACCAGGTTTAACAGGAGGATCTATTACTGCAGGATCACTCTTTCTACAGCTTGCAAATGCAGTCAATCCTGCTGCTAAAACAGCTAAAAGATTTAAGTTTAAATTCGTTTTCATTTTCATGTTTTATTTATACAAAAAGAATAATTTAATTTAACGATACAATTAACACTATGTTAAGGATTTATGAATTAACAATATACTACCAAAATTTATAAGAAAGAGTAAGAGAAACAGTTGATCCATATTGCTCCGCTCTATTGATATTATCTGTGTTTTTATTGAATGCTGCGTTCGGATCTGATCCTTTTGGCTTTTGATAGAAATAGGCTTTATTGTTTAAAATATCACTGTAGTTTAATTTTACTTCGGCCCTAGAGTTCGCAAATTTTTGCGCCAGCTGCAAATCAAGAATATTCCTAGAATATTCGTAAATATCTGGATCTTCCGCATTACCAATTGCCCATATTCTTGGTCCTACTCTATTATATAATAGTGTAATAGCTGTAGTGTTTGGATTTTTGGTCGTATATGACAGTCCAGCATTGATTAAATAGGGCGATTGTCCTTGTAATTTTCGTTTACCGGTCGAGTTTACAGTAGTTGGAACGATAACTTTCGAATATATATATGACCCGTTAGCGTTGATAACAAAATTATCCAATCGCTCATCAATAAATTTCAGATTCTTACGTATCTCAGCTTCCACACCAAATACATCTGCAGATTTTGAATTGGTATAATTGAATGAACGGCCCGAATTACCTAACTGTAATGCTTGCTCGATCGGGTTTTCAAAATACTTATAAAATGCCCCTATCGATAGTACTTCTCCAGCAGTCGGATAATATGCATACCCCAAATCAAAATTTGACGTCTTCGATTGTTTCAGATTAGGATTTCCTCTAACATTCATATTCTTATTAAAGTCATAAAATGGAAAGGGAGCCATCTCTCTAAACTCTTGTCTACCTACTGTCTGTGACGCCGCAAAACGAAAACTCTGTTTGCTATCCAAATTATAGATCAAATTCAGTGATGGTAATAAAGAGATTGTCGTTGTATCAACACCTACTGGATTACCATTGTCCTCACTATTCAACTTTAGATTGTATGATTCAAGACGAGCGCCTGCTATTACCCTTAATTTCTCCATTACAATTCCATCATACATCAAATAACCAGCATTCAAAAATGCTTTCGCATCATAATGATCACCGCCATTAGTTATTTCATTCAGTATAAATCCATTTGGACGAATATTAGCTTGATCAAAAATTTTATCTTGTGGAAGTTTTAGTAAGCTCGCGTCGAAGTTTCCATTTCGAATAAATCCAATCACCCTGGCATTAAAATTTCTGTCACGTAACTGGTTGAAATAGCCTGCTTTCAATTTGTCATTTTCCGAGAACAAACGTATTGGCAAGGTCAAATTTAAAGCTCCTCCGTAAGAATTCTCAGTCATTGTAGAGTTGAAATTACCAGCCCTGTCCGCTGTGGAGGAACTTGTAGCTGAAATCGATGCAATACCATCTTTAGAATATTCCATACGTTTGTAACCAGGTTCATCTCTATCTGTACGTCCGTAATTCAATGACCAATCTAATTTCAATTTACTCTTCTCTAAAAGAACATGCTCACCAGACAACTGATTGGTTAAAATAGAACGTTGCAATAAATAATCCCCTGTACGATAAAATTCACTACCAGAATCATCTTTCCCTTCTCGGAATGTAAATTGATTCTCTAAGATCCTATTGTATAAATTTTTAAATGAAATCTTATTTGATTTCCAAGAATATGAGAAATTTGCAAGAGCACCTAAATTTGTATTGTAACTATATTGATCATCATGGAATACTTCCGGCAATGATTGCCCAACATACGCTTTTTGATCGGCTTCTCTTTTTCGTTGGTCATAGCGATAAGTCAAGGAAAGAATAGTTCCGAATTTAGAATCATCTTTGAAATTTTTAGTAGAACCGTAGTTTAACTGAAAATTCGGAGTGAGTGTTGATTTCTTCGTATCATATCCCCAATTGTTTTTAAATAATTTAGAATACTCAAAAATTTCATTTGAATTATTTTGTAAAGCTTGAAAATCTTTTGTTGAAGGGAAACTCTTAGGAATTTCACGATCACTGCTCGCAAAACCAAAAACTTCGCCTCCAGCTCTTTTTGCTGAAGTGAAATTTTTAAATGTAGATTGCGTGTTATAAGATGTTCCAATTGATGCATCAAGGAAATTTTTCTCCGGAAAATCTTTCGTATTCACCTGAACCACACCCCCAGAGAAATCAGCAGGAATATCTGGTGTTGCAGTTTTGTTGATAATGATCGATTCAATTAAATTCGAAGGAATAATATCAAATGAAAATGCACGTTTATCTACTTCGGTATTAGGTAAAATCGCATTATTCAACATAGCTGAATTATAGCGATCGCTCAACCCTCTTACAATAACATATTTATTATCTTGAATACTAGCACCACTTACGCGCTTAATGGCCTCAGAAGTATTTCTATCTGGGCTTCTCTTAATTTGTTCAGTCGAAATACCACTGGAAATTCTAGCACTATTCTTTTGTTGGGAGTACAAAGCATTGATCGACTCTCTTTTAAAAGTTCCTGTTACGACAACCTGATCCAATACTGTTCCCCCAGTATTATCAAGTACTACATCTAGTGTCGTAACATCTTTATCTTTTATCTCTACATCTGTAATTTGCTTAGTAGCAAATCCTACATAGCTAAATTCTAATGTATACTTACCCGCAGGTACTGCGGGAATATTATAATTACCAGTCACATCCGAACTTCCCACTCTCGCCGTCCCGAGCACCTTAACTGTCACCCCTGTAATTGTTTCACCTGTTTTGACATTTGTTACTTTACCCGCCACCTTTCCACTGCCCTGTGCATAAACTGTTGTTGACGCAGCTACTGCTAGCGTTACGACAGCAGCGATTCTTTTAAGTTGTAATTGTGGTTCCAATTTATTTGTTTTTTGTTTCTGCAAATCTATTAGCAGAATATTAGGTTAACATTAACAACAAATTACCATTACATCAATCCGCTGTTAATTTAATGTTACCTATCGTTGTTATTTTTCGATTTTCAGTAAAAAAGAGCTTTTATAGCGAATTAGCGTCATATTTGAGCCTGTTATAAGGAAATGATATTAATGAAGTGTAAGTAAATTATTAAGCACTACATTTATTAACACAATTGGTTCTTTTTATCCTTGACATCGTTGTACAGCCCCTAGCGAGTTCACCTAAAGATCGATGATACAATAGGATAACCAATAGATCAGTAGCCTTTCCATCGAAAATACTAAGCCCGCTAATACGAATTGCTTTTTATATGCAATANNATTGCATATAAAAAGCAATTTATCTAAGTTTGAATATATTTCAATATCTGATTCCCATGAACACTCCAATCGTATCGACTACACAGTTATCATTCCAGTATCCAAATTCAGCACCAATTGAATTTCCAGATATTTACATCGAAAAAGGTCAACATACACTATTGTTAGGCGATTCAGGTTCTGGAAAAACAACACTATTAAATATATTAGGTGGTTTGTCACGACCAGAAACAGGTCAGGTCAACATATATAGTCAAAATTTATCGTTGTTATCCAACAGCAAACTGGATCAGTTCAGGTCTCAATATATTGGTTTCATATTTCAAGAGGCCCACCTCCTAAAAAATTTAACGTTAGTTGAAAATATCAAATTGGCGCAGTCTTTAGCCGGAAAAAAAGTGGATATAAGCGCTATTGAACTCATCCTAAAACAGCTGCAATTAGATCAAAAAAGTAATGCCTACCCAAACGAATTGAGTCGTGGACAGCTGCAACGTGCCGCTATAGCGCGGAGCATTATCAATAAGCCAGCCCTATTGATTGCGGATGAACCGACAGCTGCATTGGATGACAACAATACCCATAGGGTATTAGAACTCCTATTATCGATAGCTGAAACTGCTGGATCGACCCTACTGATAACTACGCACGACAAGAGAATAAAAGATCAATTCTCCAAAATGTACCTTTTAAAATAATTTTTTACTTTATTTACGCGTCACCCTTTAGATATTAAAATTTGCTATGAACACGATACAATTGGTTTGGAAAAATTTAAGTAGACAGTTTGGCTCGGTCTTTCTAAGCATCTTGCTAACGGCATTTGGAATTTCAATCCTTGCCGTGCTTTCAATTACTGGAGAATCTTTTGAAAAGCAGCTTGACAATAACAGCAAAAATATTGATTTAGTCGTTGGCGCTAAAGGAAGTCCGCTGCAATTGATCTTATCGAGTGTTTATCACATCGACAATCCAACAGGTAACATTCCATTGGACGAACTGGACCCATTACGCCAAAATCCGCTTGTGCAGCTAGCAGTTCCCTTATCGCTAGGTGATAACTTCAAAGGGCATCGCATCGTTGGAACCGATTCCTCTTTCCTGTCCATCTATGAGACTTCTATTCGTGAAGGCCGCATTTGGCAAAATAATTTTGAAGTAGTCATTGGTGACCAGGTTGCAAAAAAACAGCAACTGAAAATCGGTGATCAAATACATAGTTCACACGGCTTGAGCAAAGATGGCCATCATCATGATGAACATCCTTTTACTATTGTCGGCATTTTAAAGCACAATAACAATGTTACTGATAACCTGATATTAACCAACTTAGAAAGTGTCTGGGATGTCCATGGAATCGCACACGCACATGATCACGAAGAAACTGCACTACAAAAAGAACTCCGTGAACGCGAAGAAGACAGGGAGGAAACCGTCAAAGCCCATCTCCACCATCATGGTGAAGATTTAGAAGAAAACTCTAACGCAGCTTTAGGAACCAGCGGAAAAGATCATCACGACCACGATCACGATGAGCAAGACCAACACGAAGAGGAAGGTATATTTGTAAAATCTATTGGCGCGGATATGGTGAAGCAAAATGGACTGGAAATAACTGCTATTTTGATTAAATATCAATCTCCCGCAGCTATCGGTATATTACCTAAAATGATCGACCAACAAACGGATATGCAAGCTGCTTCTCCAGCGATGGAAAGTACTCGCTTGTTTTCACTGTTAGGAGTAGGAATGGATTCTCTAGCTATCCTAGCGTATGTGATCATGCTCATTGCGGGCCTGAGTGTATTTATTAATCTCTACAATGCGTTGAAACAACGTAAATATGATCTAGCCATTATGCGTACACTCGGAGCCTCTAAAGGAAAGTTATTCAACATTGTTTTATTAGAAGGCCTGACAATAACAATCATTGGTGGATTGGTGGGACTTTTATTGGCACATTTGGCCTTATACTATATCAGCAACCAAACGAGCCAGAGTGCCGACTTTATCGAAGCTTTTAGGCTACATCCAAAAGAATTGGTATTTTTGTCTGTCGCTTGTCTAATTGGTGTGCTCGCAGCATTAATTCCTGCTGTGAAAGCGTATCGGACAAGTATAGCCGGTACTTTGTCAAACAAATAGAATAATGGCAATTGAACTAAAATGAAAAATAGGGGTACAGAGCTGGTAACTCCTGGAATTGCAATAAAAAAATAGCAATACGATATATGTAATATTAACCGCGATGAAGCTATCAGATGTATTCATCAAACAGCACAAATCGGATAGCTTCATCCCAACAAGAAAAAATTAAACAGATGAAAAAACTTATCACTGCATTCTTCTTCATATTCTTCGGCATCATACAGTTACAGGCACAGATTGGCAGCAATCCGGATATTCCCGACCATACGCCCATGATGAACAAAACGTGGGAAGCGATTGATAAAATGGCCTACAAAGTCACGTACAACGGTGCAAAGAAAGTGTATACTCCTTTCTATCCGAAGGAACTTAAAGCACTTGAAAATAAAATAGTAGAACTGCCCGGTTACATGGTTCCGCTTCATAGTGGCCGTAATCATAAAAACTTTATGATGTCGGTATTGCCAGTTATGCAATGTCAATTCTGTGGCTCTAATGGTATCCCTCCTATGGTCGAAGTAACCCTAAAGGGTAGTGCAATTAAGTTCTCAGAAGATCCGATTAAATTAAAAGGAAAGATGATCTTTACCAAGGATCCGCTGAAAGGAAATGCTGAAATTCAGATTGTAGATGCTGAACCGATAAAGTAAACTAACGCTTACTACTACACAATTAAAAAATGGACTTTACAAAGCTATCAAAGTCCATTTAATGGATCAGGATCCCCTATTATTTTTACTGTCTATTCAGTAAGGAAACTTCCATACAGGCCGCTAAAGCAGCGGTTTCGGTCCTCAAACGCGACTCTCCTAGCGAGATTGGATGAAAACCCATCTGTATCGCCAGCTTTATTTCCTCGTCCGAAAAATCACCTTCTGGACCGATAAGGATAATATAATGTTTGGCTGGCTCAAAAATTTGGTTTAAATACTTCTTTTCCGCATCCACACAATGTGCAATTGCTTTTTGTACGCCTTCAGTTGGAATATTTTTCAAAAACTGTTTAAACGAAACAGCAGCATTAAGTTTGGGTAGATAAGCTTTCAACGATTGTTTCATCGCTGCAACAACCACCTTGTTTAAGCGATCTAATTTAACCTCTTTTCGCTCAGAATGCTCGCAAATAAGGGGCGTGATTTCCTGAATCCCTACCTCCGTTGCCTTCTCTAAAAACCATTCGATACGATCGATATTCTTTGTTGGCCCCACCGCAATATGTAAATGGTAGCGAGGATGTTGAAAGTCCTCCTCCACATTTAAAATAGCAAGAACTGTGCGTTTAGGATGTGGGTCAATAATTTGAGCTTCGTACAAACCTCCGCGACCATCTATAAGATGTAAACGATCTCCGGAATCCATACGAAGCACACGAATAGCGTGCTTACTTTCTTCCTCACTAAGGATAAAATTTTCTGATGAAGGATTTAAATCCGGTGTAAAAAATAACTGCATGTGCTACTCGCTACTATTTATTCTTCGGTATCATCTTCAGCAGACTCGACCAATTCCAATTTGACAAATTCGATATTCTGCTGCGCTTTTCGAATGATGGTGAATATGTAACCATACTCTTCTTTCCGCTCGCCGACTTCCGGTATCTTATCGAAGATTTCACTCACAAGACCAGACATCGTATCGTAATCCTGACTCTCAGGTAACTCTATTGGAAGAAACTCATTCACATCATGAATACTGGCTCCAGCATCCACCATATACTCTGTTTCGGAAATACGCTCCACAACCGGAGTTTCTTCATCGTATTCATCCTGGATTTCACCCACCAACTCCTCTACGATATCTTCCAATGTAACCATACCTGCCGTTCCACCAAATTCATCCAATACGATCGCCAACTGAATCCGCTTCAGCTGAAATTCAGCCATCAAATCATTGATCTTCTTCGTTTCAGGAATAAAATAGGGTTTGCGCATAATATTTTTCATGACAACCTCTTTTCCTTTCGCTAAAAGCGGTAGAATATCTTTTGTATGAACAATACCCACGATTTGGTCAATATTATCATCATAGATTGGAAGACGGGAGTACCCTTCTTCCGTCATCGTTTCAATCAATTCAGAAGCATCAGCGGTCACTTCCACCGCCACAATTCTAGTACGCGGTACCATAATATTCTTAACGATACGTTCGTTAAAATCGAATACGTTTTTAATCAATTCGTGCTCGGAAATATCCAAAGCACCCGATTCTTTACCTTTATCTAAAAGATACTGTAATTCTTCCGACGAGTGGGCAGATTCTCCTTTGGTAACTTCAAATCCCAAAATCTTTAACAGGAAATTAGCAAAACCGTTTAAAACCCAAATAATTGGTCGAAAGATAAAGTAGAAAAATTGCAGCGGAACCGCAATTTTCATCGTTGTTGCAACAGGTTTTTGAATCGCTATCGATTTAGGAGCAAGCTCTCCAAATACAATGTGTAACACAGTAATAATCGAAAAAGCCAACACATGTCCTGCATTGGTAGCAATCGACCCAGTCAATTCAACACCGAAAAAACCCAGTGCACCCTGCACAATTTGGGTCATTACAGCCTCGCCAACCCAGCCTAAAGCTAATGACGAGAGTGTAATACCCAATTGTGTAGCAGCCAAATAACCATCCAAATGTTCCGTTATACTCTTGGCTATGGTAGCAACTTTGCTACCTGTTTTTGCCTGAACTTCAATTTGGGAGACTCGGACCTTGACAATAGCAAACTCTGCGGCGACAAAAAAGCCGTTTGCAAGTACTAAAAACAATGTCCAAAATAAATCGAGCGCCATGCTGGGGGTTATTTGTTAACAAATTCTGTTTTGTACAATTCGATAGCCTCAATCAAGATTCTTTGCGCTTCATCACGTCCCTTCACACCCTCAACAACGACATGCTTCTTTTCAAGCGCTTTATAACTCTCAAAGAATTGTACAATTTCTTTCATTGTATGCGGAGGCAACTGATCAATATCTTTAATGTAATTAAAAATAGGATCATTTTTAGCTACCGCAATAATTTTATCATCTTGCTCTCCACCATCTACCATATTCATTACGCCAATAACCTGTGCCTCAACTAATGTCAATGGTAAAATATCCACCGAACAGATGACCAAAATATCCAACGGATCTTTGTCATCGCAATAAGTTTGTGGGATAAAACCATAATTGGCAGGATAAACGACAGAAGAACTCATCACTCTGTCCAAAAGCAACAAACCAGTTTCTTTGTCTAATTCATACTTTCCTTTGGATCCGTTTGTAATCTCAATGATAGCATTTACGGCATTTGGCACATTCTCACCTGGAGAAACCATGTGCCAAGGATTTTGTTTACTCATTTTTTATTTACTGTATATTTTGTTTGTTTCTTTTATCCTTAATACGTTTTTTCAATAACGTTATGGCAATTGGCAAAAATGCAATGACAATCATACCAACTATCACATATTCTACATAATGAATAATACCAGGGAATTCGATACCTAGGAAATAACCTGAAAGCGTCAAAACTACCACCCAGATGGCAGCCCCTGAAACATTATATAGCACAAATTTTTTAAAATCTAATTTTACGACACCGGCAAAGATAGGCGCAAAAGTACGAACTATTGGAACAAATCTTCCTATAATTAAAGCGGTTCCACCATATTTGTGGTAAAATTCCTCAGCCATGACCACATATTTGCGCTTAAAGATGAAACTATCCTTTCGCTTAAATAACATCGGTCCCGCTCGATAGCCAAACCAATATCCTGTAAAATTACCTAATACCCCAGCGGTAAACAAGCCCAAACAAAGCGTGAATATATTCACGTCAATTTTATTCAGCGCGCAGAATAATCCAGCAAGAAATAATAAATAATCACCAGGTAGAAAAAATCCAAAAAATAGACCAGTCTCAGCAAATACAATGAGGATAACTAAATAAAACCCTCCTGAACTCAATAGCTCCTCTGGGTTCAATAATTGTTGAAATGACAACAAAAGTTCATGCATAACCTTTAGTAAAAATCAATGTTGCGTTCATTATTTAGAACAAATCCCACGCTTATTTCTGCACAATTTTGAAACAACAAAGTACAAATATAGCATTCTTCTAAAAAACCAACGTAAATCAAGTGTAATATAATCTTTCTAATTATTGATTTTGAGCAGTTATACTCACGATAGACTCGCGGATAGTGGTCGCAATCTGATGGAGTTCGTCCTCAGTTAAGCTCAATTTAGGTCCAGCAAAGTTTAAATCACTAATTTTATTAATAGGAACCAAATGTATGTGTGCATGAGCTACCTCTAAACCCACGACAGCTACACCAACTTTTACACATGGAATTACTTTTTTAATACCTTGAGCAACAATCTTAGCAAAGACCCAAAGCGCCATGTATTCGTCATCTTCGATATCAAAAATGTAATCTGTCTCTTTCTTGGGTATCACTAATACATGCCCTTTAGCTAATGGGCTGATATCCAAAAAAGCTAGAAAATCATTACTCTCAGCAACTTTGTAAGCTGGGATCTCTCCGGAAACGATTTTTGAAAAAATTGTCGACATATTATTCTAATCTTGGAATAAATCTTTTTAAAAAACAATCAGCAAACAACAGACTTAATCTACTAAGCCCTTGGTATGTCGGCGATTAAAGAAATCTAACTACCGCTTTTTCACACCCTGTAATTCCACTGTTCAACAAATATAAACAAAAAAGGTCGCGATTGCTACATCACGACCTTCTTAATATAAAGTTAATTTGTAGATGTGCGGTTATGGCATACCGCACATAACCGACATATATTACCTTGAAATATCTACGATTTCGAATTCAATTTTACCCGCTGGTACTTCTATAACAGCTGTATCGCCTTTAGATTTACCCAACAAACCTTGGGCAATAGGAGATTTAACAGAAATCTTACCTGACTTCAGATCTGCCTCTGACTCTGCGACCAATTGATAAGTCATTTCAGCACCATTCTTTTTGTTCTTTATCTTAACAATCGATAAGGCCAAAACTTTAGATGTATCCAATTTGGACTCATCAATTAAACGTGCCGTAGCCAATGTATTCTCTAAATTGGCAATTTTAGCCTCATGAAGCCCCTGAGCCTCTTTGGCCGCATCATACTCTGCATTTTCAGACAAATCCCCCTTGTCTCTTGCCTCTGCAATAGCATTGGCAATTTTTGATCTTCCTTCCGTCTTCAGATAAGCCAATTCCTCTTTAAGCTTACGCAATCCTTCTTCCGTAAAATAAGTTACTTCTGCCATAATTTTATTTTTTTTTCTTATTTTATACTTTTTAAAAAAGAAACAAGACCATATTTCCCTCTTCGGGAAACATGGTCTTGTTTCGAATCTATACGAAGATAATAATTGTTTTTAACAAAACAAACTCTTACCCGCTAATTATAATCAAATCTCCTCCTCGTCAACAAATTTATAGCCGAGTCCACGCACAGTCTGTAGATAATGTGGCTTGTCCGGATTTGTCTCGATCTTTTTCCGTAAACGAACCACATGCATATCTAAAGTACGCGTGTTGACATTTGAGCTATACCCCCACACAACCTCCATTAATTCTTCACGTGTAATCTCCCGCCCTAAATTCTGTAGGAAATGAAGTAAAATGCGGTTTTCCAAAATGGTCAATTCAACTTTCCTTCCGTCACGTATCAAGGAATGAATATTCGGATGATGTTCCGTCTGACCAAACTTGTACACTTCGGGACTGTTTTTCGGTAAGAAAAATTTCACCTTGTTATCGATCATCGCAATAAGCACATCCATATTGAAAGGCTTACTAATGTAATCAGTCACGCCAAAACTGTAAGCTTCAATTTTGTCCACATCTTGAGATTTAGCTGTCATCATGATGATAATATTCTCAAACCCCGCTTTGCGCACATCTTCACAGATCTCGTTGCCTTCTTTTCCTGGAAGCATCCAGTCCAGCAAAACAACATCGGGCCTTTTTTCCAAAATCAAACTTTCAGCTTCATTCCCATTTCCGCTTTGAATGACCTGATAGCCTTCGGATTCCAATCGATGTTTTACCAAGAACCGTAAGTTCTCATCATCTTCAATAACAGCAACAGTGATGTCTTTATTCATAAGTAAATAATTTGTCTTTTAAATGTCTTATGTAATATCCAGTTTATAACGATAAGTTTTCATGCTTTCTAAACATGGATATTTCATATTTAAATTTATTTTTTAAACCGGAAATACCAAGGTAAAGGTGGTTCCCTGTCCCAATTGGCTTTTTACTGTAATATCACCGCCTATAAATTCAGTAATCTCTTTACAGAAAGCCAATCCCAAACCAATACTTCCTTGCTGATTATATTGACTTTTTATTCTATAAAACTTTTTGAAGATGTTGTTAAACTCCGCCTTCTCTATTCCTATTCCTTCATCCTTAAAAGTGATAACAAAATTCTTCTTATTTTGTTGTATCGCAATATCCAATATTTTATGCCCCGCTTTAGAATATTTATAGGCATTATCAATCATATTTTGAAACACACTACTTAATAACACCGGATCAGCAAGCATTGATGTCCTTACATCAATTTTTGTGCTAATCTTGAAATCTGGATATTTTATTCTTGACGAAGCTACTAGATTTTCCGTAAACATCTTCAAGTCAACCTCTTCTTTATTTAATTTTATCGTTTTATTTTCGATCTGGCTAAAAGATAATAGCTTATTCATCAAGTTATTTAAACGATCTGCCTCCTGATCCAGTATATTTCCATACATTTTACGTTCTTCATCAGAGAGCACCTGCGCACTCTTAATGTTATTTCCAGCAATCTTAATCACACTCACTGGTGTCTTAAACTCGTGGGTAAGATTATTGATGAAATCGTATTGCAATTTAAAAAGTCTTCCGTTAATTTCTAAATTTCTATAAATTAAATATAGTATAGCAATTAAAATGATGTAAATCAACGATACGCCACCTAAAACAGGCCAAAAACTACGATTTATTTCTTTGGAAAGAAAGTTCTTGCTCGATCTAAAAAGGAGCTTATAGTCGGCCAGTGCTCCAGGTAAAGGCATCTCTGTTGAAATCTCGTCATTTTCAGGTGTGATAGGTGCACCTACCAAAGGAACAATCTCCACTTTCTCATAAAGATTAGAATAGCTATTTTTCACCTCCAGGAACATTGGATCGATCTGAAAATTAAACATATCCTGTTCGTAGCCAACGGTATGATCCAAATTACCTTCCATAATTGACTTATAGACAATTAAATCGTTGACCCTCGGAATATTGAGATAGGTAATCTGACCAGGTCTTATGGTATAAAAAACCTTTAAGATATCTTTATCAGAAAGTTTGGCATTCGGTTGCAATTTATCAATATACGTTGCCAACTTTACGCCGATATTATTGATCTCTTCAGAATGTAACCCCATTTGACCGCGATCTCGTATGGTATTTTTATGCAGCCCAGATCTGGAAACAGTAAAAAAAGTAATCGTTTTCGGTTGAATTCTGAGGTTATTAACGATAAAGCCATAATTTAAATTATGATCATTATTGAATTGTAAATCAAAAAAACCAATCTCTCTGACAAACGGATAAGAACTTAATATGCTGTAAGCATATTTACCCGCCTGAACAGAGTCCAAAAAACCTTGATAAAAAGAAACTTCAGGAATTCTATTTTGAAAAAAATCATTGAAAGGAACCAAAGTCTGATCAAATATCTCCGATTTTCTATTCGTAAATTCGTTTTTGATATGCGATTCTGTATAGCTACGAGAAAGAAATAAGGCAAATATATACAAGCCACTGATTACGATGAAAAACATCAACAGTAATCCGTAGTTCTTTCGATAGCTATATTTCTCTGCTTTCATAATCGCCAGCCTTTAGTCCACAAGATTTTTCGCCAAAAATCGCTCCAACTCATTATAATAACCAAAGACATTCTCATCGCGCTTAAAAGTTCTATCTTCATCCTCTTTCAGGATGTATTGCACTGGAATGTTATTATTCTTTAATTTCTGTACAAATTGATTTGCATCTGTCACCGAACTAAACCTGTCCTTTCCTCCTTGTACCAATAGTACCGGTATCTTTACTTTGTCTGAATGAAAGACGGGTGATATATTTTTGAATAATTCAGCCTCCCGGATCGGATTTCCAACGATTTGATACATTTTCTGTACATAAGATTTAAAATAGGGCGGTATATCTCTGAAGTACGTAAATAGATTGGTATAACCCGAATAAGACACGGCGCATTTATATAAATCAGAATTAAAGCAAGCGGCATGCAACGCCGAATAACCTCCAAAACCTTTCCCTACGATAGCGACACGTTCGCGATCAGCAATCCCCTCCTTAATTAACCATTTCACCCCATCGGTAATATCATCCTGAATCTTCCCCCCCCATTCTTTAAATCCAGCAGTCCAAAACTTCTTACCGAAACCTGTGGATCCCCTATAGTTCATTTGAAAAACCAAATAGCCCCTATTCGCTAAAAACTGTGCCTCATTATCGAAGCCCCAAACTTCACGTCCGTTAGGCCCATCATGAGGAAGGACAACCATAGGCAGGTTTTTGCGATTGGAATGTATAGGATAAGTTAAATAACCCGAAATCTGAATACCGTCCCTCGCAGTATAAGTGATATATTCATTTGGAGAGAGCTCCTTATCTTTTAAATCAGAATTATTATCCGCTAACTTTGTCAACTTTTGTGTCGAAAAATCATAAAAGTAAATCCCTCCAGGGTTGACATCGGTGTAGGTTTTAATGATAATCTTATTGCCTGAACTGTCAGTACTCAATACCTGATATTCAAAGCCATCAATCTGCTTCGCTAATTGATCGTACTTTTGTTTGGTAGTCTCATCGAAGAAATGTCTGTGCTGTCTCGAAGTGGTATAATTTACAAACAACAGCTTATTCTGTTCAGTAAAATATCCCCCAGAGCTCACGTCAACATCCTTGTGGCTAAAAAGTTCACCTAATTCTTTGTGATTTGCCAAATCATAGCTTATCAAAGCCAGTTTATCGCGGTCGACATTCGATAACGCATAGATGATAGCATTCGAATTATCCTTATAACCCAATGGTGTAAAACTACTTTCAACATCACAGCGTATAATCTCCTTAAATGGTTCGTTATCGGAGCTTCGGTACAGTAGCGACTGTTGAACAGAATCGTTGGCTACAGCCATTCGTACCTGACCATCATTAGATACCACCCAAGAACTCATATTTCCTGGATTTTGCAAAATCAACTCCCGGGGTCTTCCGTCTAAATAAATCCGATAAAGATCAAAAAATGAAGAATCTCGATCATTCATCGCCCCTATAAAACTATTGCCCCCGGTAGTCATGGCATGAATCCATCGAAACCGACCACGAATCGGCTTGATCAATGGCCAAATCTTCTCTGTATTGATATCGACCGCATACAAACGTAAACTGTCCTGTGCGGATTGCTCTGTCAAAAACGAAATTTTAGAGTTATCGTTCCATGCAAAAGATTTTACATTAATATCATTTTGATAAGTAAGCTGCTTCGAGCTATCCTGATGAATCAAATCTATCAAGTAAATATTTTTGCAATGATTGTCGAGACCGATATAGGCTATAAAGCGACCATTTGGAGAAATCTTAAAGTTTGATTTTTCAGGCTTAGAAAAAAATTGATTTATTGGAATAGGCTCAACATTATGGTGTTGACACCCCAACATGATCATGGTGGAAAAAAGTAAACCTATCCAAAATTTCATCCTCATAATCCCAAATGCATCCTTATCATATATTCCAAATATTGCAATTAAATACGAATTTTCATTCAATGCAACCTTATTTTTACAAGATATACCAATTAAATGTAATTTTCAAACTTCTCGCGCTTCCTCCGCTAAGAATCTTTTTTATAGTAGAAAAATAGCGTATTTTTGTCTATGTTTTTATACAATGTCTCTGTTATAGCAGAAGAAACAATCCATCAGGAGGTTGTTTCATGGATTCAGGATAATATCGTGCAATCCCAAAAATTTGAAGTGCATTTTCTGGAAATGCTTCAGTCTCCACACGAAGGTATGACCTACTGTATACAGGTTGTACTCCCAACAGAAGAACACATAGTAAACTTCCAGCAAGTGCATCTCATCCCATTGCAACACCTTATTTCGGAAGTATATAAAGACAAGGTTTTCCTTTTCGATAGTACGATGAAATACCTAAAAAAATAAAAGAGCTCTTGCGAGCTCTTTTATTTTTTTTCTTCGTTAACACCATGACCATCTTCACCGAGGTTCGCTTCATTCCTTTCACGTATCTCCAGCTCCAATTCATATCTCGGGTCATAACTAATTTTTGGCGTTAAAAAATGAAGCAAAATTAAGCGCGCATATCTAAAATTAAAAGGTGCAAAGATCAAAATGGTTACCGCAAGGCCAATCAGATAAAACCAGGGAGATTCGCTTCCTGTCAGAATTGCAATAGCAACCGATACAGTAACAATCTCAGCGACTGATAAAGCATAGCTCACATACATTGCAGCATAAAAATAACCAGGCTCGACCTCGTATTTAACACCACAATAGGGGCATATATCATTCATGTGCTGCTTGCGCAAGCTGTATACCTTTCCTACAAATACATCACCAATATGACACTTAGGACATTTGGAATGTATCATTGCATGGAATTTAGATGTAGGCATTAAAAATCTATTTTATTTCGTTTAAAAATTTTTTTGTTACAGGATTCTTCTTGCGGTATTTTTTATACCATAAATAGCCAAGTCCTGCAGCTGCCAGATAAGGTATGACCAGCAGAAACAAAATACCATCATTCAGCCCCTTTCCTTGCATATTTCCTTCCTTCGTTCCGTTCTCAGCGTTCAACGTACACATGGCACATTGTCCATAAGAAACAGATGCAGCTGAGCAGCTTAAGGTAAATATCAGGAGTAAATATTTAAACCATTTCATAGTACAAAGATACTGAAATTTTAACCACTACCCCGCCAAAGATTCAAATTTATCCCAAAAGCCATCTTTAGGCAATGAAGCAACCAATTCCATCTTATCTTTCTTGATTGGATGCGTAAACGCTAATGAACGAGAATGTAAGCAAATACTCCCCAAAGAACTACCTCTTGGATATCCATACTTATTATCACCAACAATAGGACAGCCCATAGCAGCGAGTTGGGCACGAATCTGATGGGTACGACCGGTCAGCGGCTCTACGCGCAATAAATAAAAACCATTTAATTCACCTACCAACGTATAATCTAACTCCGCATAACTTCCTCCCTTCACCTCGCGTGGAAACGCCTTGGTTACCCGTGTTTGTCTATTTCTGATCAGCCAATTAATAAGTTTCCCTTCGGTTTTTCGTGGTCGCTGTCTGACTATTGCCAAATAAGTTTTTTTCACCTCTCTATCCTGAAAAAACTTGTTCATCCGCTCAAGAGCCTTGCTCGTTTTGGCGAAAAGTATCATACCGCTTACCGGTCTATCTAAACGATGAATAACACCGACAAAAGCTTCATTTGGTTTATCATATTTCTTCTTTAAATACGCTTTCACCATATCTTCCATCGATATATCTCCCGTTTCATCAATTTGCACAATATCCCCCGCCTTCTTATTTATCGCTATGAGGTGATTGTCTTCGTAAATAACGTCCTTCTCTGCAATTTCAGTGTGATTCATATTTTCAATTCTAAACGGGCTCCCCCAATATGATTAAAAAAAGGCTCTACGCAAGCGTAAAGCCTTTTCATAGTTCTATCATTCAACTTACTTCGCTGTATCTGATTTAAGCAGTTCAGCCTTTTTCGCATCTTCTTTCATTTTCTTTTTGAAGAAACCGCGCAGTAGGAAATTATGCTGCAGCGCTTCCATATTTTCATCCAGCTTTGATGTACTCGAATTCAAGTTATTAATTGCTGATTTGATTTGATTTGCCGATTCAGGATCATTCAACAAAACGCCCACTGCATTATCTTTATCATTTAATCGGCCCGAAGCGTTGTTCAAATTATTTATCAATGCATTTGCTGTCTGAGAGACCCCTTGTAATTGTGCAGCAGATTGACGTAAACTAGAGAAAATAGCGGTATCAGTCGTCAAATCATGAATCAGTCCCTTATTACTATTTAAAGAATTTGTCAGGGTAACTAGATTTGCAGAAGCCTTATTTGCATTATTCATAGCAGCACTGATGGACAATAGTGTAGCACGTAAAGTATTCACCATGGAGGTATCCGTCAACATGGCACCAACCATTCCTTTGCCATCGGCCAATCCTCGTGATATCTCCACGAAGTCAGTGGTAATCTTAGCCAGGTTTTCATTGTTAACCTGCAATGTTTCCATCATTGCTTCCATATCTGCGGTTTTTGCTGAACGCAAAAAATCACCTGTTTCAACAGTAGGGGCATTCTGCGACCCTCCAGAGATAACAACAATCTTATTGCCGATCAATCCATCCGAGCCTAACTTTGTCACAGCGTCTTTCCGAATATACTCAGCAGATTTTTCCTCAATCGTTAATACCACCTCAACATCCTGCACGCTCTTAAAGTGGATATTCTTAATAATACCTACTTTGACTCCAGAAAACCATACATTACTTCCTACTTTCAACCCAGCGACGTCAGGAAACGAAGTCGTAATCTCGATATTTTTAGTAAATTTCTTTTGTTGGCTACCCAAAATGAAAATACCCGCCAATAAAATCAATACGCCTAAAAAAACAAAAACACCAACAATGATTGCTCTTTTATTTTCTGCCTTACTCATGTATATTATAGAATAAAATTATAATTATAAAACGCTCTTACGCGAGCGTCCTCTGTATCAAAAATCTCTTCAAAAGACCCCTGTCTCTCAAACTTACCGTCTAACAACATCACGATACGGTCTCCCACCTCTTTTGCACAAGCCAAATCGTGCGTGATAATAATTGATGCTGTTTTATATCTTTCCTGAACTTCGTTGATCAATCCGTTAATGTCCAGACAAGTAATCGGATCTAATCCTGCCGTTGGCTCATCATACATCATGATTTCTGGCCTCAGAATCAACGTGCGCGCAATACCAATTCGCTTACGTTGTCCACCAGAAAGTTCCGATGGCATCTGATTGATGGCCTGAGAAAGTCCAACGCCATCTAACACCTCCTCTACTGCATGATCGATTTCAGATCGCGTCAAATTACGCTTATTACGAACCAACGGAAACTCTAGATTTTCACGTACGGTCATACTATCATAAAGCGCACTATTCTGAAAAGAAAACCCTATTTTTAGCCGTAATTCACGCAGTTCACGATCATTTAATTCTGTCACAGAATCTCCGAGTACATTAATCGTACCTTCATCCGGCCTCAATAATCCTGCGATTAATTTGATTAACACAGATTTACCTGTACCCGAACGTCCTAATACAACAAGGTTCTCTTCTTTATATAAATCCAAATTAACGCCCCGAAGCACATGGTTATCACCAAAAGACTTGCTAACATTCCTTATTTCAATGACCGGCTTCGAATGGTCAATGTTTGATTGAATCTTTTCCATAGCTCACTATCCAAAGAACGATAAAATCTGAACAATAATTATTTCCTCAATAAAAACAAGGAACATTGACGCCACAACGGCCGCATTGGCAGCTTTACCAACACCCTCTGTCCCCTTGGAAGAAAAATAACCACAATAACAACTTACAGCGCCTATCGTAAAACCAAATATAACAGCACGCAACACCATAGCTCCTAAATCTTTAAATGCTATCGTTTCAAAAACCTGTGTAAAAAAACTCAAAAAGCTCAAGTCATCTTTACTCATCATACTGAGATAGCCACCTAAAAGACCGATGCCGGCAACATAAAAACAGAGCACAGGAATTCCGATCGTTGTAGCCAATATTCTACTTACAATAAGATATTTATAAGGATTGGTTCCAGAAACTTCCATGGCATCTATTTGCTCTGTAACATTCATCGAACTTAATTCCGCACCAATTTGAGACCCCACTTTGCCCGAAGCTATTAAAGCCGTAACTAATGGTGCCAATGCACGAACAATAGCGATCGAAATTAACGAAGGCAACATCGAAGTTGCCCCAAATTCCTCCAAAGAAGGACGTGATTGTTTTGTAAAAACAAAGCCCACGATAAATCCCGTTAAACTGATCAAAGGCAAAGATTTGTAGCCTATTTCATAGCACTGGCGGACAATTTCTTTGAATTCATATGGTGGAGTTACCAATTCGCGCCAAAACCGTAGCAAAAAACGGTGAATATTTGCGAATTCTAGAAAAAAAGTCTGAAGTTTTTTAGCCATTTAAATGATGTCTATTTCAAATTAATGTGTCTTAAAACACGTCTTATGCTGAACAAACACGTAGCAATTCGAGCGGTAAAGGTAAATAAAAATATGTATCTAAATTGTCGTTTATGTAAAAAGATCATCAATTTGACTTTCACGTAAAAATAATCAGATTTCCAATGTACCGATTAAACCATTTTATTCGTTATGCTGTCATAATAACAAAGACTACGGCATAGAGTTTTGTCACACTTTAAAATATTACAGAAATGAAAAATTTAGGCAACATAAAATATTGGGTACTGGGGTTTATTGGTATCGCTTCTTTCTCAAGCTGTGCCACCTCGATGGCCCAACGCGGTGGATATAACAATTATGACCATTATAACAACGCTGGCGTCTCATTCCAGCTGTTTTATGATCAACTATCGCCTTATGGACAATGGGTTAATGACCCGAATTATGGTTACGTTTGGATTCCGGACGTTGGCCCTAACTTTCAACCCTATGCTACAAATGGTTATTGGACGATGACTGACTATGGAAATACCTGGGTATCCAACTATGACTGGGGCTGGGCACCATTTCACTACGGTCGCTGGAATTACAATGATCGCTATGGATGGGGCTGGGTTCCTGACTATGAATGGGGACCGGCATGGGTAAATTGGCGTCAAAGTAGCGACTATTACGGCTGGGCCCCCATGGGACCAGGTATGAATATCAATGTATCCGTCAATATTCCAATGAACTTCTGGACATTTGTGGGAGTCAATCATTTCATGAGCAGGGATATGGATCGTTATTATGTGAATCGTAGAAATTACAATAACATTTATAACAGAACCACAGTTATCAACAATACAACGATCATTAACAACAACTATTATGTTGGCGGCCCGCGAAGAGCAGACATCGAGCGCTCAACAGGAAGAAACATCACAGTAAATAGGATAGCAAATGCTGATAGACCTGGATCGGTTCGTAGTAGCAGCAATCGCAGCAATGAAATCAGTATGTACCGTCCGGCTGTAGATCGTAATACGCGGTCGTCTGCACGTCCAACGAAGGTAGTGGATGCCTCTACCCGAACACGGAATAACAATAGCGAGATATCAGATCGTACCAATCGCGTTATCAGCAACCGCGATAACATCGATTCAAGATCAGGAAGTCGTGAGTTATATATTGACAACAGTGGAAATGCTTCTGTAAGGTCCCGTAATGATGCCAACAGTACAGGCTCGAGCCGCAGTTCAATCAATAACACTAGAAGCGGAGACAACGGGGCGACAAATAGAAATACGAATGGTACACAACCTAATTCGAGTAACTATGATTTTAGGACGCGATCAGGTCGGCAATCGGATGCTCCAAACAACAATAACCCTACATCTACCAGTAGAGGGAGGCAGAACGGTTCCGATCAGACTGTACCGCCACGCGTAGTTCAACCTACAACAGCACCGCAACGGAACGGAAATTATGATGGTAGCAGCACACGTTCGACACAGCCCATGTCTCAGCCGGTACAAAGTCGAAATTCCGATAGCCGGACGCGTTCGAACCAACCGGTGTCTCAACCAGTGGCCCAACCGTCTCAAAATCGGAGTTATGAAAACACCAGAAGCAGATCCAATACAGATAATTCATCGTCTGTATCGCGATCAAGAAATTCTGGAAGCTCAGCTGAGCGTAGCTCCGGACGTTCTTCACAGGGTTCTGAAAGATCTAGAACAAGATAAGGATGACCGAATAACATGATAATTCATAAAAGGCGGATGAAATAAAAAATTTCACCCGCCTTTTACATATGTGTCTTTTGATATTTATCATGAACAATCCACACAATTTCACGTTAATTAGTAAATTTACCGCTTCAAACAAAAAAACAAATCGATAAGGATGGCTTCATTTACCTCTATATTAGATAATGATTTCTATAAATTCACGATGCAGCATGCTGTAGTCAAGTTGTTTCCAAAGGCCAAGGCTCGTTATCATTTTATCAATCGGGGACACCACAAGTTTCCTGAGGGTTTTGATGTCCTCTTGAAGCAGGCTGTTAACGAAATGGCTAATTTGAAACTAACAAAAGCCGAAAAGACTTTTTTTGCCAGAACTTGTCCCTATATCGACCCAACCTATTTTGACTTTCTCCAAGGTTACCGATATGATCCTGAAGAAGTCAAAATATTTCAGGATGGCCCCGATCTAGAAGTCGTTATCGAAGGGTACTGGTATCGCACTATCCTCTGGGAAGTTCCGTTGATGTCTCTTATCTGTGAACTTTTTTATGAATCCCAGGGCTTACAACGTTCCTCCGATGCGGACGTAATCGCCACAGCGAAAGATAAAATCGAGAAATATAAAAAACTCAATATTACTATTGCTGATTTTGGCACCCGAAGACGCCATTCTCATGAAGTGCATGATTTGGTCGTTCGTACTCTCAAGCAATATGGCGAAAAAACATTTATTGGCACCAGCAATGTCTATTTAGCAATGAAATATGAAACGAAGCCCATCGGCACCCATGCCCATGAATGGTTTATGTTTCACGCCGCTAAATATGGCTACAAAATGGCCAACCTCCTGGGACTGGAACATTGGTCTGATGTGTATCGGGGCGACCTCGGAATAGCACTATCGGACACCTATACAACAGAAGTCTTCTTTCAGCAATTCGATAAAAAGTTAACCAAATTATTTGATGGAGTCCGACATGATAGTGGAGATCCTCTTGAATTTACAGATAAAGTTATTGCACACTATAACAAAAATGGAATCAATCCGCTTTCAAAGACCATTATATTTTCTGATGGCCTAGACTATGAAAAAGTCGAAAGAATTGCGGGCTACTGTGAGGGTAAAATCTTACATTCCTTTGGCGTTGGCACCAATTTTACGAATGATGTAGGTCTTAAACCAATGAATATTGTCATCAAGATGACAGATGCTTTGCCAGAAGATGATCAATGGAGTCCCGTCATCAAATTATCTGACGAACCGATGAAACATACAGGAGATGAAGACTCCATTTATATTGCAAAGAAAGTATTAATGATTGATGATGACCATGCATAGAGACGTATACGGTGAAGCCCTTGATGATTACTTTGTACATCAAGAAGAAAAATTCCCCCTCATACTCCATACCAGCTATGGCGATAAAGACGAAATGCCGGTAGAGATTTTCTTTCGGGAACCTGATGATTTCCCTGAGCTAGAATTTATTGGTCTATCGCTATGCGATGGACGTGTATTGGATGTGGGCGCTGGAGTAGGCAGCCATAGTCTATATTTACAAGAAAAAGGCTTTGAAGTGGATGCATTGGAAGAATCCCAAACCGCTTGCCATATCATGCAGCAACGCGGGGTACAACATATTATCTGCGAAGACTTTTATAAATTTAAAGGGCAGCGATACGATACGCTTTTGCTGCTGATGAACGGGATTGGTATTGCTGGAGATGTGGAGGGCTTTCGAAAACTACTAGCGCATAGTAAAGAACTATTGACGGAAAATGGGCAGCTGATTTTTGATTCGTCCGATATCAGTTATTTGTATAAAGATTACAACGTCAAGAAGCCGGCCCACTATTTCGGGGAAATCCAATATCAGTATGAATACAAAGGCTCCCGAGGCGATCTCTTCAAATGGCTGTATTTAGATCAGGATTTATTGATTAAAATTTCGCACGAAATGGGTTGGGTAGTCCAAATTTTATATGAAGATGAGAATGATCAGTACCTCGTACGTATGGAACTAAAAAAGTAGCCTGTTATCGATAACAGGCTACTTTTACTATTTCTGCGTCCTGATATAGATATCTCCCAGGGATGTTTTCAAAATCACGTCCTGTCCACCGCCGTTCATTTTGCCCTTCACTGCATTACCCATAGGGATTGACTGGGGCTCCTCAGCGCTTTTTTCAAATTGGAATTCATCTGCGGCATAGATATTTCCCATTGCTGATTTCACATCCACATTTGCCCCAAAATTCTTGGGAAAAGCAACATCTACAGCGCCCATTGCAGCGACAAGAGAAATAGGTCCTTTGACCGGTTGAACAAACTTGGCTGTTACATCTCCCTGTGCAACCTTCACATTGATTGGTCCCGTTACGTTCAACAAATTCACATTTCCCATCGTATTGGAAACTTCCACCTCAGCGCGCATATCTTTCAATTCGATCACTCCAGCATTGAACATCGCACCACGCCCCCCTTTTATCGTCAATGGTAGATCCATAGGTATCTTGATTCGGATAGAATCCTCTAGGGGCATCCCGACCATGCTTATTTCGGTCACTCCACCTTCTGTTTTGATATTCATTCCGAGTCCCGAATTATCCGATAATCCAGAACCATTAACGACACGTAGGCCTTTTGCACGATCATTTCCCTCATTATCCTCAACCTTAGCGGTAATCAGCACATCCTTCCCCTTATACCCTTCGATATAAACATTATCCAACTTTAACAGGAGTTTACTTCCTAAATTAGGCACTTTAATTTCCTTCCAGCTTTTGGGTCCATTAGAACCGCCGAATCCTGAAGAATTGAATGTAAAATTAGTACTATTACTTACGGCAACGCCTGAAACCGCTCTAGCCTTTTTAGGAGGATTAGGAGGCTTTGGCGCAGCAACTCCTTCCACACTTTCATTTACCTGGGCCTGTAATGCACTTGCAAAAATAAGTGCTATCCCAATCATCATTATCCTTAACTTTTTCATCTCAATTTATTTTTTCTTCCTTATTATTAACCAAGCCATCTGCTCTACCTTCTCGTAAGCGAGCCTACACAAGTGGACGTTCTTGAATCTATTCATCTATTGATTTAATAATACCGCATACGCCTGTTCTTTCACAAATTTCAAGGTGAAGGGATCCTCCACAATTTCAGTTAACTTTTCTTTTGTTGTCGCTTTCATCTTTGGATCATCTTGCTGAACCATCATTTGCATAAGCTCCATTTGCAACGTGGGATCATTTTGCACCACAAAGAAGTCCTGAACTTTCTGCTGACGTTCTTCTTGGCTCAGTCCACTTAATATCGTTTCGATTGCAGCTATACGCACATTACTATTTTGATCCGATACAGCAGTCCTTTCCAATGCTCCTCTACTATTCCGATCTAACCTACCTTCATCTTTCAACGCTAAGACAGCACTTAGACGTGCGCTTGCGGAACTCGAATCCTGAAGCATCTCAACGTAATCAATTTTCTCTTGCATTTTACCTAAACCAGAGGTCGTTATGTTTGCTGTTGCCAACTGCTTTCTTTTGGTTTGCCTACCCGCTATTGCCATAGACGAAGTCAATTTAGTTGAATTATCGTTATCAGCGCGTCCTACTGTTTCGTTAACGGCTTTTTTATCGCCTTCATTTTCACGAACAACATGAGGACGTACAGCAGCCACAGGTTTTTCAGTCATTAAGTCGCCCGGTCTGTTAAAAGCGATAAATGCTGCTGTTCCTACCAACAAGACCGCTGCAGCAATACTAGCCCACTTCCAAAGAGGCTTAATCTTTCTTTGCTGAACAGGTGGAACTACTTGCGGTCTTATTTTATTCCATAAGTCAGCCGAAGGTTCTCTCTGATCAAATGATTCCCGATTAGCGTTCACAAAATCTTTTAAATTATCCCGCATAATTATACCTTTCCTTCAATTGTTCGTAAATTTTCTTTTTTGCGCGATGGTATTGGCTACGGACGGCAACTGCTGTCATTCCCAATGCTTCCGCGACTTCGTCATGGCTCATATTTTCAAACAGATAAAGGTTAATGACCATCTTGGGCACCCCCGTCAGCTGGTCGATCGCCTGCTCCAAATCCGTTAAACGACATTCACGCCATTCCTTTTCCAGTAATTCATCTTCGCCATCATCCTGAATTTCCAAATCGTCCACCGACGTAAAATACTGTTTATTCTTCCTTAACAGTGAAATGGCCTTATTCACGCCCATCCTTCTCAACCAAGCTTCCACACTGAGAACCAAATGCCACTTTTCCGATCTTGAAAAAAAGTCAACAAAAGTCTCCTGCAAAATATCTTCACTCTCTTCCTGATTGGCCAAAATCCGATAAATAGAATTAAAGATCTTTTTTGCATAGCGATGATAAAGCTGCGCATACCCAGACTCATTACCCGTTTGGCACATCGCTAATAAATCTTTATCGCTAAGCTGATTTTGCACGTTGTAAAATTAATTCTGTTAATTCTTATGTTTCTACTATGTAGTCGACACCCTCCCGAAAATGTTGCAATATAATTTCACTTTTTTTACAAATAATTTTAAAAGTACCTAAAATGCCGTTTAGACGATCCTGTACTGCAAAAAAAAACAGAACAATGATCTTAAGTATCTGCATGATTAAAATAGCTTGATACCGATGCTATAACTCCTTTATACCAATATTGACTATCTGACTTTAAGATAGGTTTCTACAATAGTATGGTGAACTCCTAATTCTGGCAGATTTTCCACGCCTGTTTGAATCAATGTATCCCCCTTTATCTTGAGTTGAAAATCAAATGTATTCCTTTCCCAATCACGTATGGAACAATATTGCAAACTTTCTTGATATTTAACACCATCAAAGGAATAGGTCCCGCCGCCCGCTACAAACAAAGGTTCTTTCCCTTTGCCTTTTTCCTTATCATGATTAAAAAAAGAAAAGTGGTCATCATTAAACATTTTAAACATCTCTGTTTTGCTGCTGTCTGTAAAAGCTGTCACAGTATCCTTTCCTTTAATTGTCTTGCTGTCAATTAACTTATACGTACCGGCCAAAGATTTTGATTTTAACGCATGCATTTCTTTCTTGTCCCCGTTTCCTTTACATGAAAAAAACAAACAGGAAGTCGATACCACAAATAGCAAATGATTTTTTAGGTTCATCATATTTATAAAAGGTTTATAGCAGCCAAACTACAAAAGTTCAGGCTCAATCAAAAACAAACTACGCTAATTATTTAGCTGACCAAACTAAACACACCACCAATAGTCAAGCTTCAGTTTAGTTCCATCTGGATACTCCATCAACAAGGCATGCTATATCCATTCCCCCATTTGCAATAAGCAATTTTTAATCCTATTTTAGCGATGGTTAAAATTAATATAAAGCAATGCATAACGCATGTTGATGCTTTTAATTAATCATTTTTTCAATGAAGGATGGTGTTGGTCCACCATCCTTTTTTTATTTTCTGATCCAATCACCGTCTTCCATAATTTCAACTGAAATCCGCTATCCTTACTGAGGAAAGTTGGATCAAAAACAAACCAATCTAAAAATTACAGCGAATCGGAGAATAAAGTAAATCGTTTGAATCGAATATTGTAATTTAGTTTCTTCATTCAGCATATAAGAAAAATACAAACACAGCGGATATAGACAACCGTTGATTAGATTTAGACTCACATGAAAACTATTTTTGCAATTGTAGGTAGCGCCAGTACCCATTCATCCAATCATCATATTATAAAGCACCTACAAAAAGAGATTAATGGCGATATCCATTTCACGCTATTTGATCGTCTGAAAGAACTGCCGCATTTTGATCCAGATGAGAGCCAGTCCCATCCACCTATTGAAATTATTGCATTACGCCAAATTATTCAAGAAGCAGACATTGTTTTGATCAGCAGTCCCGAATATATTTTCAGTGTGCCCAGTGGATTAAAAAATCTACTTGAGTGGTGCGCAGCAACCACAGTTTTCAACGATAAGCCCATAGGTATCATCACCGCCGCTGCACAAGGTGAACATGCACACGTCGAACTGCAACACATCATGCGCGGATTAGGAGCCCAAATTGATGAAAAAAGAAACCTACTCATCGAAGGAGTAAGGGGCAAACTGGACAGTGCGGGAGAAATCTGGGATGAACAACTCCGTACAGCGTTAAAGGAACTGGCTGCACAACTAATTGATAGTAAAAATTAGCACGATCCATCAATTGAAGATTATTATCTTTACGACATGCAAGAACAAATTAATAATCCACTACACGGTAAAAGACTTGACACCATTATAGAATATTTAGTAGAGTACTATGGTTGGGAAGAATTAGGTCAACGCATAGCTATCAGATGTTTCAATGAGAATCCAAGTGTCAAATCTTCGTTAACTTTCTTAAGAAAAACACCTTGGGCTAGAGAGAAGGTCGAGCAGCTCTACGTAAAAACGTTATTGAAAAAATAAGTTTTTTTCCTATTTTATAGCGAATAATCTGATTATTAAGCATAACTTTGCCGCCATGAAAAAAATTGCCGACTACCGGAAGTTACTTAACGTAGATAAATCTGTGGATCTCAAAACCCTGAAATCTACTTACCGGACGATCATGAAAGAATGTCATCCAGATAAATTTGTCAATGATGAAGAAGGTCGTTTGGCTGCAGAGGAAAAAAGTGTTGCGATGATCGAAGCATACCACTTTCTGGTAAGCATCTGTTCTGAAACATTAGAGCAACAATTGCCCATCTACACAGAAACAATTACCAATTCAGGTATTCAAGATATTGACTGGAAAGGACAAATATTGACTGTCACTTTTCAAGACGGCAGCCAATATGAGTATTTCGGTGTTCAGCGAAACGATTATATTAAATTTGTCAATGCAGATTCTTTAGGTCGATTTGCCCGTAGACACATCTTCCATTCTTACCCTTACCGTAATGTATTAAAGACTGCAACAGTATCTTAGAAACTGTTTTCATCCAGCTATACAAAGATAAACGCCCGCTATCCGATGGATATTGGGCGTTTATATAAAATGTTAAATGTTTAAAAGCTATCTATAGAACAACACTGTTAACAAATAGTTTTATCATTTTAATATAAAGTCCGCAGACGCTCTACCGTAAAATGTATTAGGCATTTACGCTCACTTGCAGCTTTCCATACTCTCCTATTTCCCAAAAGGACCTATTAAATCTTACAGCAAAGATAAAGCTCTTACAGCAAAGATAAAGCCTGCATTTAGACTTTGAGTCAATACCTCGATCTCAAAAAAGATTACAAATAGTGCTCTTGCAAGTTCAATGGCTTTTTTTCTTCTTTTAGATTTTATTTTTGTTCGATAATTATTACTTTAGCGCTACCAAAATTATTCTAGCCAACGGCCCTGAAAAAAGGCCTTCCACTTGGATTAATTCGGGATGTAGCGTAGCCCGGTATCGCGCCAGCATGGGGTGCTGGAGGTCGTCGGTTCAAATCCGGCCATCCCGACTTTTTATCCTTTACTTTTTAACTGACATCGCGTTTGCGCTCTAACGGAATATCGCTTTGAAAATTGAATAGCAGAGATACCTTTCAATCATAAAAAAGGTATTTAGCCGATTGGAGTTTTCCGCACCAGCTAAATACCTTCTTCTATTAAACAATTAGGATGAAGCCACCTTGTTTGTTACGAACAGTCCTTCAGCTTAATAGCCTGGATTCTGCTTCAAGTTTGGATTCACCGCAAGCTGCTGACTTGGAATCGGATAAACCAAAGTTTTCGGATCAGCATCTGCAGCCTTTTCCTGCCAGGCCAGTAAGAACTTACCGAAACGAATCAAATCTTGTCTTCTCCACCCTTCCCAATATAACTCGCGAGCACGTTCGTCCAACAAATTGTCAAGCGTCATGGCTGTAAGATTATCTACACCACGATTGAGTCTAATTCCATTAACCAGCGCAAGAGCTTCGGCAGCAGTCCCTGTCCCTCCTCGGAGTATTGCCTCTGCTTGCATTAACAAGACATCAGCATAACGAAATACCACCCAATCGTTATTTCGTTGCCCAGTAACACCATAGTCAAAAGCATACTTCATTGGACGAATACCGGCTGTCTCCAACGTTGCACCTGAGGTACGGATTGTTACTTCGCGTGTAAAAACTAAAGGTGCGTTCGCTGGATTTCTAGCCATCAATGGCTTGTTTGTACTCCAATTATATTGTTGCCCAGCAAAAAAACCAACATTTTGACGTTTAAATTCCTTCTTTTTATTGGACGTCGTATCCGCTGCATATTCATAATAAATTCCCCTTCGTTCATCCGATGCAGAAAATTTATCGTAATAGTCTGATAAGGTACACCAACCGTTCCATCCCCCCGGATTCATATTATAATGCGCAATTGTATTCCATGTACGGTCCACATTTCCACCCCGATCTCCATTTTTATTGTACAAAGTAAAAATATTCTCTGTGGACTTTTCGTCGTTGTCAGGTGCAAAATTGTCAAAATATTTGCCTTTTGGTGAAATTGAATAAGCACCAGTAGCGACAATTTCCTTAGCAAGCGATACTACTTTATTCATATCCTCCGCCGCAAAAGCTGGCGATTGTCTATTTAAAAACGTCCCTTTGTTAAGATAAATTTTCATCAACAAGGCTTTTGCAGCATTTTTGTTTGCTACATAAGCCGCTTTCGGCCCGTTTGCAGGCAAACTCGCTATAATTTCGTTGAGATCCTTAACCATATAGTCAATAGCCGCCTGTGGCTGTAACACCTCTGGTGCGATTCTAAAATCTTCAAAAGAGGCTCCTTCCCGGATGGGCACTACGCCATAGAGATCCAACATATCAAACATGACCAACGCACGAATAAACTTCGCTTCTGCCCCTTGCTGCGCACTCGGATTATACCGCAACACATTGCCCGCATTATAGATGGCTGTCCCTAAACTGACGAAAGTGTTGTTCATATAACCATTGTCTGCATTCCAGGTATGTAAATGGATCGCACGATGCATACCATTATCATCCCAGTCACCACCACGCGTTGGAGCCATGGCGGCATCTGATGAGATTTCCTGCATCACCCAGCGCTGTTCCTGCTGATAAGGTGTATTCAATGAATTATAAGCAGTGATCAATAAGCTTCCAGGATCCACATTGGATGTTCCCTCTTCTAATTCTCCTTTAAATTCCTCCTTTAATTTAGTACAAGAAAATGTACTTGTTACAATGGAGCCAATTATTCCGATATATAATAAAGTTCTTAATTTCATCTTTTTTATCCGTCTAAATTTATTATCTGTTCATCCATTTCGATTTTAAGACATTCATACAAATGACCTACAGTATATGCTTAAAGCGAAAAATTAACCCCCAATAGAACATTTCTTGCCGGTGGATACGGCAAATATTCAATACCTAACGATGGGATACCATTTGTTGCACCATCGGTATTCACTTCTGGATCAAATCCAGTATACTTTGTGATTATAAAAAGATTCTGTCCAGTTAGGGATACATTTAAGTTCTTAAGCGTTCTGCCTACATTACCAACACGGTAACTTAAAGTTAGATTAGCCATTTTTAAGTAATCTCCTTTTTCAAGAAATCGCGTAGAAGGTGCTGCAGAATTGGATGTAGATTCTTTAACTCCAGTGTTAAAAAATGCGGATCCAATATTACGTGATGACAAATTACTCAGTCCCAAGGTTGTTGCCGCTGTGTTGTTAAATAGATAATGTCCAAAAGCACCGTTCATATTGGCCGCCAAAGAAAACTGTTTGTAATTTACATTTGTTGATAGTCCCAGTAAAGTGGTAGGATTTGGACTATGCATATAAAATTTATTAATAGCAGGATCGTTGGCAGTACTGATACTTCCATCCTGTCCGCGATACATACTCATACCGGTTTGTGGGTCTATCCCTTGATAATCCGCCAAGTACCAAACATTAAGAGGCTGTCCATTCACCATACGTTGCCCCAATACACCTGAGAACCCTTGCCCCCGTAGCGCTCCTGTTTCGTAATATCCCACCAACCCACTCACACTATTTTTAAGAAAAGTAGCATTTCCAGTCAAATCCCAAGTCCAATTGTCGTTTTTGATAATAGTACCTGTCAATGCTACTTCCACTCCTTTATTGACAATTTCGCCGTCCAAATTCACCCATATACGTCCTGCTGGAGCCGGTTGTGCGAGTGTTTGCTCAAATAGCGCATCTGTAGTTTTTTTATTAAAATAGTCGATTGATCCGTAGAGACGATTGCCCAAAATTCCAAAGTCGATACCTGCATTTAGCGTTGTGGAAGTTTCCCATTTCAAGTCAGCGTTTCCATAATTAGCCTGGCTTACACTTTGGTTCCCGAATACCAATCTATTTAACGAGGCACCCGAAGGGAATTCTTGATTACCTGTTCTTCCCCATCCTAAACGGACTTTCAATTGGTTAAATAAACCGGAAGACTTTAAAAACTCCTCCTCATTAATGTTCCAAGCTACCGCCAGGGAAGGAAACATAGCATACTTGTTGTTTGATCCGAATTTAGTAGAACCATCTCTACGCACCGTTGCTGTCAATAAATAGCGATCCAAGTAATTGAATCCCCCTCTTACGAACATCGACTGCAATTGGTTGGTCGGACTTCTGTACGACGATATTTCACGTGTGGAAACAGGTGTATATTGTAGGTAGTCAAAATAATCTAATCCCATATAACGAAAACCTCCGCCAAAGGATATGTTATTATTATAGTTATAATCCAAATACTCATAACCTGCTACCGCATTGACACTCCAATCTGAATTGATTTGTTTATTGTAGGAGAGCATATGCGTCATTTGTAAGTTGGTTTCTCCATTATTTGAAATAAAGGCCTGCTCATTGTTTACAGCTGAAGGATCAATAAGTCCTGCGCGGTACATCCCTTGGCGATTTCCAGTTTGTCGCATCGCACTATAAATAAAGCGATATTCCAAATCGTCTGTAATTTTATAGTATGGCGCCAAGTTGATCACCATGGTATTCGTTGTTGCCAAATCTTTAAAGGCTTCAATACTCGTTAAGGGGTTTCGTGTTGTTGAACTAACAAATGTTAAATTGCCTTGATCGTCTCTTAAGGGACGTGTTGGATTCCACTGTAAGGCCTGAGAGATCACATTTCCTTCCGAACCCACCATCGCATTGATCGGCGAATACCGATTGTCCATCTGCGTCAAAAAGACTGCAAAATCCAATCCCAATCGTTTGTTTTCCAGAAAACGGAAATTACCGTTAAAATTAGCTGTATATTTCTTCAGTTGTGATCCACGAATAATACCGTTTTGATTTAAATATCCACCCGAAAGACGATATTTTCCATATTCGGTTCCACCTGCTACATCAGCATAGTAATTTTGCGTGATCGCTTTTCGTGTGATCGCCTTAAAAGCATCCTCATTGCCACCAAAATCAGCATTTGCAACTTCAGATGGCGTATAATAATTTAGCGCTTCTCTAAATCGACCAGCATCCAATACGTCGGGATATTCCCGCATAGTTGAAACACCTGCAGACGCTCCTACAGAAACCTCAGGTTGCCCTACTTTCCCCCTTTTCGTTGAAATAATGACAACCCCGTTTGCACCCCGAGAACCGTAGATGGCGGTCGCCGAAGCATCTTTAAGAATATCCATGCTCGCGATATCACCTGGATTCAAATAGGTCAACGGATTTCCCCTATCGGAAGAAAAACCTCCTCTCCCCTCGGGCAGCGGCGAATTGCCGGACATAGGTACACCGTCAAGTACAAACAACGGATTGTTACTTGCCCGGATCGATGAGTTCCCACGGATACGTACTGTTGTTGACCCGCCAGGTTGCCCCGTATTATTAATTACCATCACACCGGGCGTCTTTCCCTGTATCAGTTGATCAGGACTTGTCATGATTCCTTTATTAAAATTTTTAGCGCCAATAGTGACCATAGATCCCGTTAGATCCTTTTTCCTCGCGGTACCATAACCGATCACCACAACTTCTTCTAGGCCCTGACCAGCACTAGGTTCCAAAGCTACAGTAACTTCATTTCCTACAATAGGCACTTCTTTTAAACTATATCCGATAAAAGAGACTTCCAGTGATTTAGCATCTTCGGGAACAGTCAATGTAAAGACACCTTCTGTGTCTGTTGTTGTAGCGGCAGTCCCTCCTTTTACCTTGATTGTAGCTCCTGCCAATGGACCCTGTGTTTCATCCACAACCTTCCCCTTTAAGACTTTCGTCTGGGCAAATGCAATAAAAGATACAAGCAGAAATGTAAGTGTCATTGCGCATTGTGCAAGTAGTTTATTTTTCATACGCTTTTTGATTAGTGGTTTAATTGATTTATGTCGTGCATGTATGATGCACAGCTCATATTAAGTGATTTAATGCTATTGATAGATGTTAAAACTCATCCAAAATGAACGTTTACTTGGCCGACTGTTGCATCAACGAGTCTGTGAGGCAAAATCATAGAAATATTGGTTCGCATAGGGGCACAGGCTCTACCTGTCATAATTCTTGGGCACAACATACGTTTATATTTGGTTATTATCTTGATATAAAAATGCACAAATCTCAGTAGCTCGTCCAATCACAGCGTCTCAATTTTATATCAAAGCGTATCAGTAAAATGCTTTTTTATCTTTTAATTGACTATTTTTAGTTGAACGTAATCAATTTTGAAAAGAATAACCACCATATTAATTTTATATACCTTCCTAGCGTGTATCCACGGGCGGGCACAATCCATCTATTTTAAAAATTATCAAACAAACGATGGACTCTCGAATAGTTCCGTCAAGTGTATTACACAGGATAGTCAGGGCTTTCTATGGCTCGGTACAAGAAATGGCCTCAATCGTTTCGATGGCAATCAATTTAAGATATTTAGACACAATGCTTCAGATTCGACAAGCATCGGAAGCTCTTCTATCTTAAGTATGCTCACCGACAGCAAAGGCGTCCTGTGGGTGGGAACGACTCGCGGTACTTACTGTTACGATCCCGCAAAAGAAAATTTCAAACCATTCAAGGGTATACCAATCGGTGAAGTAAATGCCCTACACGAATATGCAGGATTTATCTGGTTGCTTTCCAATGGCAAACTTTACCGTTATAGTTCCGCAACAAAAGAAATTACGACATGTGATCATAACAAAACTGCGCTGGTAGCTATCACCAGCAGTAAGAAAGGGGGGCTGTGGATCGCAGACAACAATAGTACAATACAACGATATCAGGTTAGCACCCATAAATTTGTCAATGTCGATCTCAAAAAGATCGATCGGCGAGCGCTAGCAAATACCAAAACCGTCTATGCAATCAACGATTCGCTACTGATGATTGGGACGATCAATTCGGCCTATCTCTTTGACTTCAAAAATGGAACATTAAAAAATTTATTTTCAAACCATTACCCTAACAAAGTTATCCAGGCAAACTGCATTATTCAACAGACAGCATCAGTATATTGGATCGGAACAGAAACTGGAATATATACATTTGACATCCACACAGGACAGATCCAACACATTAAAAAAGATCTGCTCAACCCATTTGCCATATCGGACAATGCGATCTTAAATTTCTATCGCGATCGGGAAGGCAATATTTGGTTTGGAACATATTTTGGTGGTTTTAACCAATACAGCAACCAATTTGATAATTTCAAAAAGTATTTATCCGGATTTGGAAAATCTGCCCTGTCAGGCAATATCGTGCACGATATCACCAAAGATCACGATGGAAATTTCTGGATAGGAACAGAAGATGGCGGTCTAAATAAGATAGATGCGCAAACAAACCAGATTCAGCACTTTGTTGCGAATGGCACACAGGGAAGTATTGCGCATAATAACGTTCACGGTTTGGCAACTGTCGGCAACGACCTTTGGGTAGGTTCCACAACTCATGGTATTGACATTCTGGACGTAAGAACAGGAAAATTAAAAAAGCATTATGACCGCATTGGTGATGGACCATTACAAAGCAGCTTTGCCGTTTGCCTCTATAAATCCAGAGACAATCACCTATTTGTAGGAACCGATCGCGCCTTATATGTCTACAATAAAACTCGTGACCGTTTTGACCTCCTCCCTATTACTGCATGGATACAAGGTATTTATGAAGACGAAGAGGGTATATTCTGGATCAATACCTATGGAAGCGGCGTCTACAGCTATAACCACAGTTCGGGAAAAATTCAGCAGTTACTGTCTGAACAAGGCAACAAAAATTCACTCGTCAATAATTATGTCAATGGCCTATTTGAAGACAGCAAAAAAAACTTATGGTTTTGTACAGAAAGCGGCCTTTCAAAATACCGCCGGGATGGTCGATTTACCAATTATCTGACCGAATCGGGATTACCTTCCAATCAAGTATTTAAGGTGCTGGAAGATGACAACAAAAGCATTTGGATATCTACCGGCGGTGGTCTGGTCAGATTAGATGAAGGAGTGCCTCGTAGGATCATTTACACATCCAGAGATGGACTTCCCGCAGATCAATTTAATTATAATTCAGCTTTCAAGGATAATGACGGGACTTTATATTTCGGAACTATAAAAGGAATGGTAAGTTTCAACCCTACAAAATCCATTAAGAACAACTTTGTCCCCCCAATATTTATTAGTGGCATTCAAATCAACAATGCAAACATAGCTGTTCGTGAAAATGGGATACTAAAAGAATCCATCTCCATAGCAAAAGAAATCCAACTGACCTACGACAGATCCAATATTAGCTTTAATATTACAGCGTTAAGTTTTGCTTCACCAAAAAGCAACGCCTATCGGTATATCATGGAAGGTTACGACAAAGAGTGGACCGATATTACAGGGAATCAAAAAATCTATTACAATAAACTTCCGCCAGGGACGTATATCTTTAAGTTCAGAGGTGCAAACAATAATAGGGTTTGGAATCCCGCCGAAAAAAAACTGCGCATCATTGTTTCGCCCCCCTGGTGGCTGTCTCGCTGGGCATACGTGCTCTATTTTCTGACATTTGGTACAATTACACTGCTGGTATTACGCTATTACCTACTGCTTTTAAAGGCCAATAATGCGCAAAAGATGGATAGCTTCGAACGGAAAAAAGAGCAGGAAATATACACACTCAAGCTAGAGTTTTTTACGAACCTCGCTCATGAGATTCGTACCCCGCTCACCTTAATCAAAATGCCCCTGGAGAAAATAATAAATAATCAAAAATTCACCGATCAGGAGACGGCTCAAGACCTTGCCCTGATCGAAAAAAATACAACGCGATTAATTCGCCTCACCAACCAGTTACTGGATTTTAGAAAAGCAGAAACCAACAATATGAGCCTTATCTTTACAAAAACTGACATCAATACCCTTCTAGCCGAGGTATTTCACGATTTCAATTACCTAGCCAAAGACAAACATTTACGCTATGATCTCAGCCTTCCACGTATCAGTCTCACAGCCTATGTAGATGAAGAGGCCATTCGAAAAGTATTTACAAACCTCATCCACAATGCAATAAAATACGCGGAGCAAGAAGTCTATGTCAAACTGCTTCCATTCAATAGCGATGACATTATGTTCAATATTGAATTTAAAAATGATGGTCTCCTTATACCCTTTGAGAAAAAAGAAAAAATTTTTGAACCCTTTTATCGACTAAACGAATCCGACAAAGATACCGGAACAGGAATTGGCCTGCCCCTTTCCCGTTCTTTGGTCGAACTGCATCAAGGAACATTATCTCTTGTTCATATGGAAGAAAACCGCAATATATTTTTGCTCTCCGTCCCTATCTTTCAGGAACAATCCCTGGATATCCAATCATTTCAGGAGGATTTTGACGAGCATGTATTCATTGGTAAAGCAGATGAGCAACAAGAGGAAAAACCGGTAATCCTGCTCGTTGAAGATAATAAAGAAATAATGGCTTACCTCAATAAGGAATTAAAATCAAGTTACACAATTTTACGAGCTGGTAATGGCGCTGAAGCGCTCGAAATTTTAGACAAAGAGAATGTGCAACTCGTACTAACTGATATTATGATGCCGATTATGGATGGACTTGCACTATGCAAACGCATTAAAACAGACATCCTCTACAGCCACATTCCCGTGATTTTTCTGACTGCAAAAAATGCGCTCGATTCAAAGATTCAAGGGTTAAAAAATGGTGCTGATGCTTACATCGAAAAACCCTTCTCGCTCGAATTCCTTATGGTACAAATACGTAATATCCTCAAGAACCGCAAAATTATCCAGAATTATATGACCAATTCTTCTGGATCCAACTTAATGGATATCAATGTATCGGCACCCGACAAAGACTTTATCAGCCAGCTCAATACTGTAATTTATGAAAATATTTCAGTGATAGATCTCAATGTGGATGGACTTGCCAAACTGATGCATATGAGCCGCCCAACCCTTTACCGTAAAATTAAAGGGCTATCCGATCTCACCCCCAATGAATTGATCAATATTTCTCGATTGAAAAAGGCCGCAGAACTGCTTACCCAGAAAGAGTACAACATTAGCCAAATAGCAATTATGGTAGGTTATACCGTACAATCCAATTTCTCAAGAGACTTCAATAAGCATTATGGCATGTCGCCGAGCAGTTACATTGTTGAAAACGCTAAGTAATGAACGTCCTTTTAGTACCACCATCAAGATTTACCGATGGAGTAAAACCTGCCATCCGTAACAATTTGAATGGAAGGCTCGAAAGAAGGACAAAAAATCGTAGACGCAAAACGCCCTATACGTCTACGATAACACCTTACTGTTTACTCTTAGGAACAAAGAATGCTGCCAGCAACATAAATACTCCGGCTAACAACAGGCCATAGATGGATTGGCTATGAAATAAATATTTGATGATCATTCCACCAAAAAAACCACACACAATCTGAGGCAGCGTAATGAAGAAATTGAACAGTCCCATATAAACTCCCATTTTACCAGCGGGCAAATGATCGCTTAAAATGGCATAGGGCATTGCTAAAATACTACCCCAAGCTATACCAATGCCGATCATCGGAACAATCAATAAATTAGCATCTCTGATCAGGAATAACGAAATGAGCGAAAGTCCGCCAACGGAAAGGCCCAGGGCGTGGGTTTTACTACGACCTAAACGTTTAGCGATCCGCGGAATAAACAAGGCATAAAGGGCCGACACGCCATTGTAAATACCGAAGAGTACCCCCACCCAATTGGCGGCCTCCATATAAAGATCCTGCCGACTTCCTTCTCGAAGATAAAAGACCGAATCTGCAATCGCTGGAGTTGTATATACCCACATCATAAAAAGTGCAAACCAGGAGAAAAACTGCACCCAGCCCAACTTGCGCATAATCAGGGGCATTTTGCCGATATCACTCGCAATAGATCGCAAACCAAATTTAGGCGCAGATGCCTGGTCTATTGAAATAGCATCTGAAAAAGACTGAAGTTCTGTTGGCGAATACTCTTTAGTTTTGAATACAGACCATAATACTGACAAAAGCAGTACAAAGCCACCTAAATAAAATGAGTAGATAACATTGCTTGGTACCTGCCCCACTTCCGAAGTTCCTGCCACATCAAAATACTTCGTCAATATAAACGGAAGCAACGATCCTAAAACAGCTCCGACACCGATTAAAAAAGTCTGTACCGAAAATCCTACACTCCGTTGACTACTTGGTAAATTATCGCCGATCAGGGCCCTAAATGGCTCCATCGTGACGTTAATAGAAGCATCCATAAACATCAATAACCCCGCTCCTATCCAAAGTGGTGCCAGCATCGTGGTAAATAATGCCGCATTAGGCATTAAAAATAACGTCAGGGTAGTTAACAGGGCACCCACCAAAATATACGGGCGACGACGTCCCAACCTATTCCAGGTTCGATCGCTATAATGGCCAACGATGGGCTGAACAATCATACCCGTTATTGGCGCCGCGAGCCAGAATAAAGACAAGTGCTCCACATCGGCACCAAAGGTTTGAAGAATACGCGAAGCATTGCCGTTCTGAAGCGCAAACCCCATTTGTATCCCCAAAAATCCAAAACTCATATTGATGACCTGGCTTATGTTTAATTCAGGTTTTTTTCCCATAATAGGCTATCAAAATTTAACACAAAATACAATTTAATTATCATTTAATCGCGATTCAGCAGCATAAGAATCCTTTTCTAAGCTGCTGAAAATATTGATTTACCGATCGTTCGACACCCGAATGCTACATTTTCCAGCTAACACGAAAGCCCCAGTTACGGTCTGGATATGCGCTGCAGTATCACTGATATTATCGATCGAATAACCAACCCGATCTACAGCAATCAACAATGTCGCGCCGCGAAACAATACCCGGAATTTATAGCCTTCCCATTCGTTGGGCAACATTGGGTTCAGATACAATTTTCCGTCCTTGATTCGCATACCCGCAAAACCTTCCACAATCGTCATCCAAGTACCGGCCATCGAGGTAATGTGCAGACCATCTTCGGTATCGTTGTTGTAATCATCCAGGTCCAGACGTGAAGTCCGTAGGTAAAACTCATATGCTTTTTCCGCTTTATTGAGTTTAGCCGCCAATATCGCATGTACACAGGGAGAAAGTGAGCTCTCATGCACGGTCAATGGCTCATAAAATTCAAAATGCCGACCGATAGTGTCCACATCGAATTGATCTTCAAGAAAATACAAACCCTGCAATACATCGGCCTGTTTGATATAACAGGAACGTAGAATCCTATCCCAGCTCCAGTGCTGGTTGATCGGACGTTGCAACGGATCAAGTTGTACCACAGGAATCAGCTCTTTGTCCAGAAAGCCATCTTGCTGCAAATACACGTTTCGTTTCGCATCAAAAGGGTAGTACATCTTGGCAATAATATGCCGCCATTTTTGCTGCTCTTCCAGTCTAATTTCCAACTTCGCTTCCATTGCGCTCACCACGTCGGATTGCTGCTGGGCCAATTTTTCTAAACATTCTAGTGTATATTCCAGACACCAAGTAGCCATACGATTGGTATACCAGTTGTTATTTACATTATTCTCGTACTCATTTGGTCCAGTCACCCCCAACATCACATATTGCTCACGTTCAGCACTCCAATTGATGCGCTGTGCCCAAAATCGGCTAATTGCAACCAAAACCTCCAGTCCGTGCGACCAAATATATGCCTCATCACCCGTATAACGCACATAATTGTAGATTGCAAACGCAATGGCTGCATTGCGGTGGATTTCTTCAAAGGTGATCTCCCATTCGTTATGACACTCCTCCCCATTGATCGTAACCATGGGGTAGAGGGCTGCCCCATGCCCAAAGCCCAGTTTTGCGGCATTTTCAATAGCCTTATCCAATTGCTGATGACGATAAATCAACAAATTACGTGCGATCGTTGGCGATTGCGTCGCAAGGTAAAATGGGATGCAGTATGCTTCGGTATCCCAATAAGTAACACCGCCATACTTCTCTCCCGTAAATCCTTTTGGCCCAATATTAAGTCGCTCGTCTTCACCCGTATAAGTTTGATTCAACTGGAAAATATTATACCTTATGGCTTGCTGTGCAGCAACATCACCACTGATTTCAATATCACTTTCTGACCATATCACGTGCCATGCGGCCGCTTGCTTTTCCTTCAACTCATCAAAATCAAATTGTTTTAGTGTCTGCAAATGATCCTGAACAACTTCCTGCAATTGAGCAACCGAATGATTTTGTGAAGTAACAATGGCGACACGCTTCTCTATCCTACAAATGTGTGATTTGGGGAGATTAAGAGTGTAGACTTCTGCCATACAGCCTGGGCGCGTTACCGTTTCGTCTGCTGATCGTACCACTGACCCGGTGCTTACAGTGGTCTCGAGCATCGCATAAACTTCAAAACCAGTTTTCTTGGTTCGGGCAGCTACAAAAACACCAAGCCCAGACTTTCCCTGGTCAATGCTTTCCCAGAATTTTTCATCGTAGTTGCTATCCCGGTTAATCACCTGTGCATTTAAACGCGACACAACCTCGAGCGTAACATCGCCCGAAAGTGCCGCTATGCTGTATTGCAAAGATGCCGTTTCAGAAGCAAACAAGTGATACATCCGGCTTGCCTGGATTTTAATCTGAGCACCATCTGCCATTTCAACAACAAAGCTACGGTATAGAACACCCTGCTGCATATCGAGGCGGCGTTCAAAAGATTTGACATTTATTTTGGCTAAATCAAGCACTTGTCCGTTAATTCGGATATCCAGGCCAATCCAGTCCACAGAATTAATGACCTTGGCGAAGTATTCTGGATACCCATTTTTCCACCAGCCCACACGCGTTTTGTCGGGATAATAAATTCCCGCCAAATAAGATCCCTGTAATGATTTTCCACTGAATTCTTCTTCAAAATTAGCCCTTTGCCCCATCCGACCGTTGCCAATAGCAAAGATACTTTCCGAAAATTCATTATGCTCCGGATGAAACGTATCCTCAATAATCTGCCAAGGGTTATGTTTGATATATGTCTTCATTGATTTCTTGTTTTCAACACCTCCTGAACTCCAGTGTAAAAAATCCTTGCGTTATTTTTAACGCGATTCATTTACCGTTGTCAAAAGGTAATTTGCTGGTTTAATCTAAAATTTCTCTATTAATCTCCCTAAGTCAGCTACGACCAAATCTGCTCCTTTGAGGTTTTCGGCTTCTCCGATACCGATAACCTGCATGCCAGCTGCCCTAGCGGCATCGATCCCAGCCTGGGCGTCTTCCAACACCAAACATGCTGATGCCGCTATCCCCAATGCGTCGGCGCCTTTTAAAAAAACTTCGGGATTAGGTTTGGAAAGCTGAACAGCATTCCCATCAATCAAGGCATCGAAATAACCGACAATTCCGGTTTTTTCAAGAATGCCCAACGCATTTTTACTTGCCGAACCAAGAGCAATTTTAATTCCTCTTTCCCGCAGTTTTTGCAATAGTTCCAAACTTCCCGAAAGTAAATGTACTGGACTAAGCTGATCGATCAATTCCAGATACCAATCATTTTTCTGCTGCAGCAATGCTTCTTTTTCGCTTTTAGACTTCTCCAGTCCAGCCCATTTCAAAATCAGCTCCAGAGATTCAACGCGACTCACACCTTTCAGCTGTTCGTTGTCAACCGTGCTGAACGAATAGCCCAAGCCTTCCGCTAATCGATGCCACGCTTCAAAATGGTAGACTGCTGTATCCACCAACACACCGTCCAAATCGAATATTACGGCCTTTACATTATTATAATTAATCATTGAAAAATGAATTCTATAGAATTTTATTTATGTTAAAACTTAAGCTCAAAAACCCTAGTCTCATAAGCTCCCAATTGTAGGATATTGCCTACCGGAATGGTTTCTTCTTTTCGGATAATGTCCAAATACGACTTTACGTTATTGTTTCTCTCCCTAAAGCGGTCCAATTTGAGTGTCTTGGTGGTATCATTGCAATTCATGACTACCATAACCGTCTGTTGTTCGTTGTAGCGGAAATACACATACACGCCATCTTCGGGCACATACTGCATCGTTTTACCAGTCTGTAATACAGTATGCTTTTTACGATAATTGGCTAGCGTTTGAACAAAAGTCCACATATCCTGCTCTGCCTTAGTCCGGCCTTCGGGGCTAAACTTATTCCTTTTGTCGCCCACAAAACCACCTTGAAAGTCTTCCCTTAGCAAACCATCGGGATTGGAGAAATTTTTCATCAGAATCTCCGCTCCATAGTATAACTGTGGAATACCTCTAGTCGTCATCAGCCAGGCCAGTGCCGATTTGTACTTCTGCACATTTTCCCCAACGACGGAGAAAAAGCGATCTTTATCGTGATTGTCCAGGAAAAGTACATTACGCTCAGGTTGCGGATACTGATAGTCGGAAGCCAAAGTTGCATACAATTTATTCACACCTGTAGTCCATTCGGTCTTTTGGTTAAGGGCCTCCCCTATAGCATAGTTAAGTTGAAAATCTGTTACTCCCATCAACTTGGAATCCACATCTTGGCCAACCCGCTTCCCGCCTAGGAAATAAGCTTGATTAGCAACACCATGGACCCACGTTTCACCAAAAAAGGTGAATTTTGGATACTCCTGCAGGATGCGGTCTGTCCATTGACTCATAAAATCAAGATCATTATACGGATAGGTGTCGATGCGGAATCCATCTATTGCCGCGGTCTCTATCCACCAGATATGACTTTGCGTCAAATAATTTTGAACATAAGGATTCTGCTCATTCATATCGGGCATTGTGGGAACAAACCATCCTTTGACCATTTTCTTTTTGTCGTCTGCAGATGCATAGGGATCAAAAACAGTTTGGTCTTTGTAGGAAGTCTGCGTGTAGGTCGGCCATTCATTGAGCCAGTCAGCCATCGGTTTATCCTTCACTGTCCAATGATAACTCCCTATATGATTAGGTACCACATCAAAGATCAATTTCATCTGACGTTTATGCAGTTCGTCGGCCAATTGTACATAAGTATCGTTGCTACCAAAACGCGGATCGATATGATAGGTTTCGGTATTGGCATACCCATGATAAGAAGCCTGTGGCATATCATTGGTCAACACGGGTGTCAACCACAACGATGTCACGCCAAGATCGTGTAGGTAATCCAGTTTACCGATAATACCTTCGAGATCACCACCATGACGCAGATACATCGAATCGCGGTTTAAGCTCATATCCAACATGCCCTTCACCTGATCATTTGCTCTATTTCCATTGGCAAAACGATCGGGCATGATCAGGTAGATCAAATCGGAACTGTTCACGCCTTGCGCTTTTACTTTTTGATCTCTTTGCTTCAACTCATAACGATGGGTCAGTTTCTTCTTTCCTTGACGAAAGGTAAACGTTGACCATCCTGGTTTGGCCGAGGCAGCTACCTTGACATCCAAAAACAGGTAGTTGGGATTTTCTACACGATTGACCTTAACAAGCTCTATACCTTTATCCTCTACCTCTACCTCGCTTTTACCTATTTGGGGCCCATAGACAACGAGCTGCAAGTTTGGATTTTCCATGCCTACCCACCAGTTTAAGGGTTCTACGCGTTGTATGGACTGCCCCATTAGAGGGATACATCCTACAAGTGTTAGCGCCAAGAATACTAGGGCAATCTTTCTCTTTACTTTTAACATGAGCTACTATTTTTTTGTCAACGTATAGGTATTTGCATTTAAATTCAACACAATATCGTAGGTACCCGCGCTGGCAACAGCGATATTTGCGCCACCAGCGGCTAGTGTTCCATTTGCACCACCAAAATTGGTTCCCCAGTCGTGGTTTTTACGAAATTTAATCTCGCCTGCAGTCAAGCTTACTGTGAGTTTCCAAACCTGATTGGCGTTATCGTATTTCATATCCGTATCGGCATCCCATCCCTTCGGTGAGGCACTACCAATAATACCCCAGCTATGGTCTTTGTAAGAAATGGTGTTGGCTGTTGTATTTACTTCCAATTCAAGATTACCGGCACGTGGAGCTTTTAAATTACCTCCACCATTAAAAGCGAGCTTACCATCTGCAGTCTGTCCATAGGAATTCGCCCAGTTACGTTCAGTCGTGATCTTAAATTCTGAATTTTCTTCCGGAAAACTAATTATTCCAGTATAAATCCCATTACTTGTCGGTGATACAATTGATTCAGCAGTGGTCGGATCCCATCCCTGATAAGATCCCGGAACATACAAATAGCTAGTCGAAGCAAAAGGGATCGCCTTCAAGCCAGCTAAAGCCGAATACACTACTGTAATTTTCGAATTAATACTCGACTTGAGACGTACATCAAATTCCGATACTGTTCCTGTTGGAACGCCAAGAGCGAGTAAATAGCTATTCAGTTCATAACCTGTAAAACCTAGCGCGGTACGACCACTAGGAATGACCACTTCCTTCACAGTTTTAAAATTGTCCCCTTTAAGTCCAAACTGAAGTACATTCGTTACCGCTGCCTGAAATCCAAAATCAGCGGGCACTACTGCAAGGTGCAGCACCGTATCGCCTGCATTATCTTTTGATAAGGCGATGTCATTTTTATCGAGGCTTAAACTGGCTGGCTGTATGCCCTCACCGCTCGCCAATATGGCGCGGGTCTCGTCTTTTTTACAACTCTGGAATGCCACCATAAGTAGCAGCAGAATTCCAATATAGTGTCTAATTTTCATCTGTTTGATTTATATTTTCAATAGCTGATGAAAGCAAGGTTCAATCGTCAGCCGCTTATGCGCAGACCAATCTGTATTGCCCAGTTTCATCAGTCAACAATTGTCTATTACAGGAATTGATTAATTATATCCTGGGTTTTGTACCAGGTTCGCGTTCGCAATAATATCCGAAGCGGGAAGTGGGAACAGTGTTCTATACCCAGCAACTGCCTGGCCTGCGAGCACACCACCCTTAAAAGGCCAGAGATAATTATCACCTGTAAATTTGCCATAACGGATCAAATCCGAACGTCTAAATCCTTCCCAGTATAATTCTTTCACACGTTCATTTAAAATACCATCTAACGAAAGGTTAGCCAAGTTGCCACTGTTGTTGTCATAGGCACGCACACGCAATTTGTTTACATAGTCGAGTGCTTTCGCCACAGTACCACCAGCACCGCCCCGTAAAGTTGCCTCTGCATAGATCAGGTTCATTTCTCCCAAACGGATCAACGGAAAGTCAACAGATGCCACGAAACCTTCGGCCGCTGGAGGAGCAGTTTTACCATCCTTGTTCACATTACGGAATTTGGTAACTGCCAATCCCTGTTTATAAACAGCGATATCTTCAATTTTAACACTTGTATTTAAATGAAACATGGCACGTTTATCTGTTTCGCCAGAATAATCACCAAAAATAGTCGCAATATTATCACGAGTGCGATTTCCGGCCCAACCTCCACCCGGTACACCGAAAGATGTCGGATTCATTGTCGCATCTATCGCCGCATTGATTAGATATGTTGTCCCGCCTTTGCTCTGCGTCTTGGTCCCATCGTAAGGCAGGTAAAAAATAAATTCCGGATTGTTCACGTCATTGTCTGCATAAAACAGCTCCCGGTAATTGCTGCCCAAACTATAGTTCGAATTCAAAACTTTTTCCGAATACGTAATCGCTTCAGTATATTTCTTATTACCTGCTCCCAAATACACTTCAGCATTGAGGTATAAGCGAGCCAACAATCCCCAGGCTGCCGCCTGATCCACACGACCATAGACATTCTGTTTCGGAGCTTTTAGCTGACCTGCTACTTCCAATAGCTCTTTCTCCACATACGCAAAAAGCTCAGGCCTTTTAATCTGCGGTGGAGAAACTTTACCAACAGGGGTTTCCTCGGTTACAAATGGGGGATTGCCAAATAAATCAAGGAGTACCCAATAGTTATAAGCCCGCAAAAATCTCGCTTCAGCGCGATAATAAGCAATCTCCTCTTTATCAGTGTCCGAGATACCTCTTTCAGCCAATTTAGCATCTGTACTCTCTCTTAAGAATTCGTTAACGAGTGTGGCACTATAAACACAACGCGTATAAAGGCCCCGCAGCATAGGATTGCTGTCATCAAAATTCAGATAATCTAACCCACTGATGCCTGGGTCATTCAGCCATGCACAAGCAGCCTCATCCGTTGTCAGTTCTTGTGCATTCCAAAAAAGACGCAAAAAATCAGACGTGCCGGCATCCAATCCACCCAGATCGGAATTATTAGGTCCCGAAGTACTGGTGAGGGTCAATGATCCATATAATCTTGCAAAAGAGGAAGTGTACCCCTGAAAATCCTTATAAGCAACATCTGCGGTAACATCGTTGGTCGGTTTTAAGTCCAAATCCTTGTGGCAGCTGCTCAATGCGACAGCAAGCAAGCAAACGCCTATATATTTATTTAAATTTTTCATTGTCATATTGTTTAAAAACTTACATTAACACCCACCACGTACGTTCTTGGTCTGGGATAGAAACGGTCATCTATACCATTGGATATTTCCGGATCAACCCCTTTATACTTGGTGATCGTAAATACATTCTGTACCGTTGCAGAAATAGACATCGAAGCATTACTGTTTCGGATAAATTTTCCAAGATTGTAACTCAGATTGACGTTATCCATTTTCAAAAACGAAGCATTCTTGATATAGTAATCACTTTGCAGCTGTTTAAGCAAGAAATTGGTGTTCAAAAAGTCCACCGGTGCATTGTTGATAACCAATACTGCCTGATCACTGACATTCGCACCACTACCTAGGTTGGAAGAAACATTATCGTACACATAGTTATCTAGGTTAGCACGCAAAACGGTTGTTGCAGACCATTTTTTGTAACTATATGCTGCAGTAAAACCTAAAAGATATTTTGGTAAAGGTGATTTATACAGATAACGATCGTTATCGCTGATCACCCCGTCCCCATTACGGTCAACATAGACGCCTTCAACAGGATGCCCTTGTTCATCATATACTTGCTGGAACACATTAAAACTATTTGGCATGAAGTTCACTTTATGTGCCTGAATATTGCCACCTGTCCCCCCACGGATACCACCAGTCTCGACGATAAAATTCGGATCATCGCTCTGTGTCAGGTTTGTCACCTTGCTTCTGTTGTAAGTCAAATTGAAACCAAGATCCAACGATGAACTTTCAGTTTTCACGGGGACATAATGCAAGTTAAACTCCAAACCCTGATTTTCCATATTGCCAACGTTGGTCAACAGGAAATTGCTAAAGTTTGATCCTACAGGAACTGGAATGGTACTGAGCAGGTCTTTGGTCTTCTTGGAGTAATAGTCTATGCTACCATAGAATAAATTGTTGGCAAAACCAAAATCGACTCCGGCATTATAGGTCGTTGTACTTTCCCAACGGATATCTTGATCATAGGCAACAGGAGAATTCAAATAAAAATATTCATCACCAAAGCGATACATCGATTCATTGCCACTAATGGTATAATTAGGTAGATAAGAATAATTGGCGATACCATCTTGCTGTCCCGTTTTTCCATAACTTAAACGAATTTTCAATTCTGAAACTGAAGCGACTTCTTTCAAAAATCCTTCGTTCTTTGCCCGCCAGGTAAATCCAACAGATGGGAAATAACCCCAACGGTTGTCAGGACTAAAACGTGATGAACCATCGGTGCGCAATGTTCCGGACACAACATAGCGATTGTCGTAAGTATAGATCAAACGACCATAATACGAGATCAACAGATTTTCAGGTCTATCAAACGGCCGTGTTGGCTCATTTAGGATCTTATCACCTTCTGCATTTGTACGGTTAAAATTATAAACCTTACTGCTATTTTTATAGTAGCCATACCCCAATGTTGCGTCAATATTGCTTCTTATTGCCGGCAGTTCTTTGTCGTATTTGAGGTAAAACTCAAGGGTTTTATTGTTGATATCGGTTTTATATTGGGTTCGCTCACCACCCTCGTTAAAATTACGTGCAGCGATCGCTGGCGTGAATGTGTTGCCTTTTGAACGTGCCAGATCGTATCCGACGTTTAAGTTGGCATGCAGCTCTGGCAGGAAGTGAAAACTATAATCCACTTTCGCATTTCCAATACTTCTAAACACATCGCCATTATCTTTGCGTAGGTCCAATAAGGCCAAAGGATTTCGCGGTGCATTGGGATTAGGTTTTCCACCCTGAATCCACTCGTAGTACCCTCCAAAACTATTTTTATCATCTACATAGACCGGCTGTGTAGGATCAAACTGAATGGCTGTACCGATTGCATCCTGAGTCGCGAATTTAGATTTTGACCACGTACCACGTACATTCACATCCAATGAAAGATGATTGTCCAGAAATTTTGGTGTTAAGGCCAATGCAGCAGTAGTTCGCTTCAAGTTATCATTTTTTAGTACCCCATCCTGATTCATATATCCCGCAGAAATACGGTAGGGCATATTTCCTGCCTTCGAAGCAATGTTAACGTTATTGTCTGTGGTAAATGCATTGCCATAGATCACATCCTGCCAATCGGTATTGGCTGTTCCTAACAGTTTTTTCATGGCATCACTGCCATTTGTATTGACATAGTCACGGATTTGATCAGCGTTGAGTAGCTTTACTTTATTGGCTACGGTAGCCAGTGAATTCTGTGTCGAGAAGTTGATCTGCGTGCCCGAGCGACTGCCCTTTTTTGTTGTAATCAAAATAACACCATTCGACGCTCGCGAGCCATAGATGGCTGTGGCATTGGCATCTTTCAATATTGTAAAAGTCTCAATATCATTTGGATTAATCAAACTTAACGGGTTTGCTACCCCAGAGACCGAACCACCAGCCAATGGAATTCCATCAACAACAATAAGTGGATCGTTGCTGGCATTCAATGAAGCCCCTGTACGAATACGGATTGTACTTCCTGCACCCGGTTGCCCACCACTGGTGGTGATCTGAACCCCCGGCACTTTACCCATAATCAGTTGCTCGGGCGAAGTGATTTGTCCCTTTTGAAAATCCTTGGCACTTACTGTACTGATGGATCCCGTCAGTTCGCTCTTCTTTTGTGTACCATAACCAATCACAACAACTTCCTCCAAAGCACTTGTATTGGACTTCAGGTATAAGCTTAAAGGATTTCGTCCCTCCTTTACCTGAATCAACGTATCCAAAGTCGCATAGCCGACCATACTCACCTTGAGACGCAATTTCCCCGTTTGAAGTCTATCCAAGCTAAAATCCCCATTCGCTGTAGTAGACAGCGATCTTTGAATATCTTCGAAGCGCACTGTGGCACCAACCAAGGCACTCCCTTTTTGGTCCATTATTCGCCCTTGAAGCGTAGCCTGTTGGGCTATTGCCGAAGCACTTACCCCAAGAAGCAGGTTCAAGGTCCAAAATGGACGTAATAGCTGTTTGTTCATAAAATAACTGTTTATTTATTTAGTTTTGTTTTGCTTATCAATTGGTATTGGCCTGGCAAGAGTGTCAATGTTGACTGACCGGACCAGTCGAATTCTTTTCCCGTAAAATTATCGACCCAATGCTTTTGTAGTGCCTGTGGCAATGCAAATGCAGTACTTTCTACCCCAAAATTGCCTAGTACGCCTACTTGTTGTCCTTCCTTTTCCAGTACAAAATATTTAACCGCATCCTTCATCGCCGATGTGACGACTGTCCCGTTTTGGAAAATGCTGTTTTTGGTTTTGAAACGAGTGAGTTGCGCATAGGTCTCAAAGAGCTTTTTGCGATCGTCTTGTTGGAGATAGCTCCACAACAAAGGCTTTTCACCTGTGCGGCCATTTTCATCGATAGAAACATCATAACCGTATTCACCAAACTGCCAGATCATCTTAGGTCCTGGTGAAGCCAATAGAAACACAGCTGCCTGTTCCATACGTTTTAGTGCAGTACCTAGATTCTTGATGTTATAGCTGCCCGATGAGTTTCCATAATTTAAGCACTTAAACAGGAGTCTCTGCTCGTCGTGACTTTCCATATAAGACACAAAAGAAGGCTGTGCCATGCCGTGACCGGAAGCAAATAATCTTCCGAGATCAGAACCATTGTTGGCGGTCCATCCCATCGCCGCTTCGTTAAAGGCATGATTCATATTATTCCACAGCAACATGCCCGATTGCGCCAGTTCCATTTCTTCCTGATCGCCACCGAGATGTTCCAGAATAATATAACACGACGGATCAATGTTGCGAATATGCTGCTGGTATTGCTTCAAAATGGCTACACGCGATGCATCATACGCATTCCAGGCAGCTAAATCACTTTCTGACGTACCCGAATTTTTCTGCGTAAAACCTTTGGATAAGTCGAATCGGAAACCATCGATTTTATATTCCTGCATCCAATAAGTCAACACATCCTTCACAAAATTCTGTGTATAAACACTTTCGTGGTTAAAGTCGAAGCCTACATTAAACGGATGCTTAGCAACCGTATTGAACCATGGGCTGCTTCCAGCTACATTACCCTGCTCAAAATAAAGCTGTACAAGTGGCGACTGACCAAAAGCATGATTAAAAACAACGTCCAAAATAACGGCAATACCGTTTTCGTGACAAGCGTCGACATAGGCCTTGAAGTTATTTTTCAAGCCATAATATTTATCCAACGCACGATGAAAAGAAGGATTATAGCCCCAGGTGGAATTTCCTTCCGATTCTTGAACAGGCATCAATTCAACAGCATTCACCCCTAAGCGCTTTAAATAAGACAAGGAATCCTTGAGTGTGGTATACTGATGCTGTTTGACAAAATCGCGGACTAACAATTCATAAATGACCAAGTCACCTTCGACAGGCTTCTTAAATGCTGCTGTATTCCACGAATACGACTTGGCCGGAAGATCCAATACCCCCACAATTCCTTGTGCACCTACAGGATAAGCAGGTACAGCACCCGCCATCAATCCAAGTGACGCATCGTTTTGTGGGTCAAGGATCAATTCGGCATAGGGGTCGGCAATATAAAGTTGACCATCCACCAAGAATTGATACGTCAGTTGTTTGGAGAAATCGACATTTGATACCGTGGTCCACCAGGTTTTACCATCCGGTGTCTGACTCATCGCATACGCGGGCAAAGCTTTATAACCGTTAAAATCGCCCAATACATAGACACTTCTTTTAGAAGGGGCTGTCAATGCAAAACTAACTTGTCCTTTTTGCTTACTGATCGTCGTTCCGTTAGGACTAACTCCTGCTGGAAGTACTGCAATAGCTGGCTTAGCCTCTACAAATAATGCAATTTTGGTCATCGTCACCTGACCATCAGTTTCAAGGCGTGCTTCAAGTTGGTGCAATCCATCGCTTTCTAAGCGGAGGGATCTTTCCAGCGACTGAACGGCATCTGCCGCGGCGATTTGCACGCCATTGTCCCAGATACTAATTTTTCCCGATTGCGTTGCTTGAACTTTCAGCTTCACGCTTTCACCAGCGGTATATAATTGATCCGTTGCAATGGGATCTGTGGGTTGCAATGCGGGCGACACAAAACGAATAGCCTCTGCATTGGTCGCCACAAGAGGCAGAAATAAATCCGAATTATTTTTGTTTCTTTGGACCACCGATCCATCACCATTGCGGACTAAAATTGCTATCTGACCAAATTCTCCTCCATTATTCAGGTGAAAGAATTTAGCGGGAGTAAATGTGAAGGTATATAAACCAGCAGCAACAAATTTAAGTTTATAGGTGTTTTCATTGTTCGACCAGTCTGTTGCCACATGTTGCCAGCCGCCCCCATTGACAGAAATCAATCCAGCGTGTAAGTAGAGATCGGCTGTGCTACCTTTTAGCGCAGCATTTCCTTTCGAAAGATCAAATTGCAACGTGATTTCCTGATCCCAAAAGATAAATGGGGCGGAAAGATGTACCAAACCAGATTCCTGCTGTTCAATAACAGGCGGTTGCTCGACATCCACGATATCTTTTTTATTTGCACATGATGATAAGAGGATAATCAGCCAGAAATATCCTATTAAACGAGAGATATGCTTCCCCATCGATAATTAGCTTTACTTGGAATCTGATACTGGGAACGTTCCCGATATCAAGGCAAAAAGAAATCGCTTGTTGCGATTTACTGGATTTCCCTATCCAATAGTTATATACAAATTGATTATTTAAATACTTCCGGGAATGTTCCCGAAAGTATTCAAAGCTAAATAATGGGATAACAAAAAACAAATATTTCTTTTCTTATTTCAGACTAGATTTTTGAAAAATAAGCTGGGAATCAAGATAAACCGAATTAGCAAACTTATTATTTTCGGGATTATCCATCTTTTCCAATAGGTATTTTGTTACTAATTCGCCCATTTCATAGGCTGGCTGCTTCACTACGCTCAGTGCAGGATCAATCAGGTCGGCTATATCCAGACAAGAAAAACAAATGATTTTGAGATCTTCAGGAATACGGATTCCGCGCTGCTTGGCGACGCGTATACTCGAAATGGCAAGGCGCTCTACAGCGGCAAAGATGGCATCGGGTTTTTCCTGTTTGATCAACCTGGCAATAGCTTTCATATTTTGATCGGCATCGTTAACCGTATCCAGAATAAGTTCCGTTCTAATCGGAATTCCAGCTTCCTGTAACGCTTTTTCGTAGCCATCTTTACGCACCTTACCTATGGAGACATTCGGATTGATCGCGAGATAAGCAATCCTTTTACAATCGTTATCGATCAAGTGTTTAGTTGCCAAGTAAGCAGAATCAAGGTCATTACCTGTGATGTATCCGCCCTTCCAGTCGTCATATGCACGGTCAAAAAACATAACCGGTATTCCCCTTTCAGCCAAAAGCTGCAAATGCGAATGATCTTTACCTTCACCTGAAGCTGAAATAATAACACCATCCACACGTCCATTGGCCAATGAGCGGACAATTGAGGCCTCGTTTTGGACCTGATGATCCGTGACGTAAATTAACGTATGATAACCCTTAGAGCGTGCCACAGCCTCGATTCCTTTGATTGCCTGCGAGAAAAATTTATTACCAAATTCGGGAATAATAATTGCGATGGTCAGACTTTTATTTGCTTTCAGACTGCTTGCATAGACATTGGGCGAAAAACCAATTTCTTCGGCCATGGCCAATATCCGGGCTTTGGTCGCCGGATTAATATCCACATTGTCCCGAAATGCGCGGGAAACGGTCGATTTTGACAAGCCGAGTTTTTTGGCAAGATCTACTATTGTTAATTGCGACATATCAAGATTCCCTTTGCTGTTCGAATGTAATAATTGTTGGGTACAAATAAAGCAATTATCTCTCCAGAATAGCAAATTTTCTTTTTGTCCTCTTTGTTTTAAATCAGCGGGCCATGTTTTTTTATCTCCCGATAAGAAAAGCGATCTAGTGATCAAATCGTGTGAATAATCTCTTCAATATACTCGCTTTCGACAGTTAACCGTCAGCAGAACAACTTGTTTTGCATGGCCTTTTTTTGCCTATATCCCTAATGCTGTTTTCGGGTCGTCTTCGTATTGTTCGTATCACCTTCGGATGTGGACAATCTTGCTACGGTTATTGATCGAAAGTTGACCAGATAATTCCTGGTCAGAGTCTGGTCAATAGCTAGTCAATAGCTGTGCCATATCTGTATTGCATCCGAATAAGGTACGAAGCAGGTACGAATCTTTCCCCACTATTTGATCAAAAAATTGTGAGCGGATGCTTAACAGGCTTAGCGTATTTTGCTAAGCCTGTTTACAAACAATCGCCTATTTTCTTTACTAAAACTTTTTAAAATCCCATTCTCCTCTGTAAGGTCGGCTACGCAGGAGATTGGCATATTCGTTATCAAATTGTTCTTTTTGCGGGTTCCATTTTAAATCCTTTTGCAGTTCATATGCAATATTGATGGCATTGCACACTGAGCTCGTCCGGTGACCTATTTCAACATCACAGATAGGCTTACTTCTTTTTTTAATCGCATCAACCCAGTCCTGATAGTGATTATCACTATAATACAAACGACGATCAGAAGAAGTCAGTTTAAGATTTGCTAAATTATCCGGGTTCGAGCGTATAAACTCCCGGCTTACCTCAATCTTCCCTTTTTCACCGATAAACTGGATCGCATTATGTACCCCCCATTGTTTATGATTTACGATAACACCATTTGCATAGCTAAAAGAGAGCCCACTGTTACTATTCGGTGTTTTAGGAGGATTGAACGCCACGGGTCCAGAATCATCCATGCCCAATGCCCATTGGACAATATCAAACATATGTGCTCCCCAATCGGTGATATAGCCGCCGCCAAAATCGCGGTAACCACGCCACCAAGCCCATTTATCGTCCTCTAAAGGTGGACTTAATATCGGATTATAGCCGCGATAAGGTGAAGGTCCTACCCACATATCCCAATCGAGATAATCGGGGGCTGGCATGGAGGGAAGGTCACATTGTTTGACCGGTTCGCCCACAGAAACATTGATTTCCTTGATTTTGCCGATATAGCCATTGAGAACCAGTTCTGCTGCCTGTCTAAAATTATAGGAAGAACGCTGCATGCTGCCCGTCTGAAATACACGTTTATATTTTCGGGTTGCATCGACCATGGCACGGCCTTCGGCAATGGTCAATGCAAGGGGTTTCTCACAATAAATATCTTTGCCAGCTTTAGCCGCATCAACTGCAATCTGCGCATGCCAATGATCGGGCGTTGCAATGACAACAGCATCAATATCTTTCCGATCCAATAGTTCCCGATAATGATGATAGGCCTTGATCTCGGTCTGTGCTTTTGACAATTCCGTTTGTTTTTTCGTTGTCGCTGCAATAAATGCAGCTAATTTTTTTCGGTCTACATCGCAGGCCGCCAGACTTGCGATTTCCTTGCAGCGATTGAGGCCATTCATCAAGGTATAGGATTGTTTTCCGACACCAATAAACCCAAGATTGATACGATCACTTGGCGCAAGAAATCCATTGCCTCCCAACACAACGCGCGGGACAATTGTAAAAGCCAAAGAGGATACAATTCCCTTGGCTATAAATTCTCTTCTTTTCATTCTTTATGGATAGTTTATTCTTCTGCACGTCCCTATAGTACTTCTTCAGTCCTTGACGGCAAAATGGTTTATGTATGGATGATTTGTTCAGGTTTTCTTAAAGATAGTTTATTCTTGTATAGGAACCAAAGTAATCGAAGCAATCTCTGGCAAAGTATCGCCTTCGATGGCTGTAGCCTGCAAAATCACCTTCGTACTGGGCTCACCAATTACTTGCTGGGATACCTCAATGGTTCCCATGGCCACTTCCTTAAATTTAGCTTCTTTTTCAGTGACAAACGTCCATGGGAGCTGCTGTCCGAGCATCGAAAGCACAATTTTACCGTGCTGCTTGCTATTCGCCAGATAATTGACGAGCACACGATACTTCCCTGGTTTTTGAATTTTGATATCCCAAAATACTTTATCCGCAAGGTCTTTCCATTGACCAATGGCGTTCGGGCGGTTTGGATCATGGGTATGTGCACCAATAATTTTTAATCCCTTTCCTTCCTGTAATTTTGCATTATTTGCGTTCATCACGATACGTCCATCTGCCTGTGTCTGGGTCAGGCTTTCCTCAACAATTGGTTTTCCCTGGATTTCGACAACAATAACCTTCGGTCCTTTCTTACTATCGAAGATATCGACAGGAATTGCTGGTTTTCCGTTTTCTAAAGTAGATTTTAACTTCATGTTAGGTGAAGCTAGGGCGTAGACAGCCGTCACTTTATTTTTGATGGGCAGATTTATTTTTCCATCGGCCGGGCGATCAAAAACATGCAGATACAGCTTCCCATTTTTTTGGGTACAATACCCCCAATCCAAGGCTTGGAAAGGGCTCGCGGTGGTCCCGTAAATAGCTTCGCTATTGATCTTCATCCACTCCCCGATTTGCTCCATAATTTGCACTGCAGGTTGAGGAAGGGCTCCGTCACCATCGGGTCCGACATTTAACAAAAAATTCCCTCCTTTACTCACCGTTTCCACAAATAATTGCATGATCTTGGGAAAGCTTTTCCAATTTTTATCGTGCGCACTGTAACCATAACTTTCATTCATGGTATGGCTTACCTCCCAGTACATGCAGGGCAAGCCGGTTGGCGGTATATATTTCTCTGGAGTACCAATATCGCCATTCCTATTTTCAAGTCCATTCCAGAATCGGTTATTGATAATAATATTGGGCTGCCATTTGATCAGGTCTGTCAAAATATGCTTTGTCCCCCAGGCTTCCCCCTCATGCTGTTTGCTGCTGAAATCGGGCCACAGCATGTCCAATCGCCCGTAATTTTGAGCAAGTTCTTTAATTTGGCCATAGAGATAGGCTTTATAACGTTCATGATCTGGCTGATGCTTATCCACATTCGGGTTCAGCTGAAAGGCCTCATAAGAATCGGGATGTTGCCAATCCAGGAGCGAATAATAAGCTCCTACTTTCATTCCCTCCTGACGGAAAGCATCCATAATTTCGCGGTAAAGATCTCTTCCTTTCGGCGACAAATTTGCCGTACCCGTAACATCATTTTTCAAGGCATAAGGTTGCTGGCTATTGAATAGGCTAAAGCCTTCGTGGTGTCGGGAGGTCAGTACCATATACTTCATTCCCGTTTTTTTTGCAAGGCGTGCCCAGGATTTTGGGTCAAAGGAACCTAAAGTAAATTTTGGTTTCAGTACTTCGGCATACTGCTTACTGGGAATTTTCCCCCAGGTTTGTATCCATTCGGCATAATGTTGTGGATATTGTTTCCCTTCAAAAGAACCACCTGCTGCACTGTACAATCCCCAATGGATAAACAGTCCAAAACGGGCCTCTTTAAACCATTCCATGCGTTTATCTTGCGTCTCCTGCCAACCGGCAACACCTTCATAAGGTGGTGATTTGGTCTGTGAAATAGCAACATCGGTCATGCACAGCAACATCGGTCATGCACAGCAACATTCCCACAGCTGCTGCACACTTCCACTTAAGAAAATTGATTTTCATCATGATATAGATTTATACTTAAAAGTTCATTTATTCGGATCGCAAGCTATCGCCGATCAGAAACCCAACGCTTTAATTTCATCCTGAATAACAGCATATGCTTTTCTAGCATCTTCTACTGGAATTCCCTTGGATAGTCCAGGTCGTTTATGACCTGTATAGGTCAGCCATGCATATTTCATCATCGTCTGCCTTTTCAAAACAAGCGTATATAACTGGCGAAGATTTGGTTGATTGTGCAAATTGTCATCCCATGTGCTTTCAATCGAGAAATCAGGCATCAGGTGCTGTACTATTTCCTTAGCCATTAGCCAATGCCCCAGCTCTCCGGGGTGCACCCCATCTGCGGCCAGCTTAAACTGAGCGTCTTTCTCGATCCCAGCTTCCAAGTAGCGACGCATGGGAAAATGGAGGTCTATGATTTCCCAGGAATGCATTTTGGCATAGCCAATAAGCCATTCGGCATAACGATCCAATACTTTATTGTAGCCATTGAGCCGAAGCTTCGGATCATCATGCACTGGAGGTGTCATCCATAGGATGCGTTTGACGCCCTGATCGACCAAACGTTTGTGCAGACGGATAATTCCATTTTTATAGGCTTCAAAACGGATAGCATCAAAAGGGAGGTAAATGCCGTCATTCATGCCATAACAGACGAAAACCACCTCAGGTTTGATTTTATCAAGCACATTGTCCAGTCGATCAAATAGACAGGGGCGTGGAAATTTTCCATCGGCATGATTCGGTTCACTGAGTCCAGAAACGGTCTCACTTGGTAAGCCCGAATTAATAAACTGAGGTTTCCTTTTCGGGTGACTGCTCAGGAATAGACTTTCGGTCATGGCGACATATTGCCCCGCGTAAGTAATACTATTGCCTAAAAAAAGCACTTTTTGTCCATCACTCAAACTAAAGTCCTTAACATGACTTTGCCCCTTTACTTGCCTAGACAAAAGGCCTAAGCACAATAGCAATACAAAAAAACGAAGTTCGTTTCTACGAAATGATAAATTTAACATTGTGTAATATTGGATCAGTTGGACAAGTACCAAACCTTACATATCTCATTGGTTTAGGTTGATACCAATATGCGCAAAAGACTTATTAGATAACTATTGAGCGCTGTCCACAATTGATTATTTGGTCATTAAATTAATCAATAAGCACATGAATTCAAATTAAATTACTGAAAGACAGAAGATTGTTACATTTACATCTTCTATTAGTTAGTTAAGAACTCTTGTTGATAACAAAAGGGCTGTCCAAAGGGCAAAAAAAAGCCTGTCCAACCAAGTCGGACAGGCTTATATTCTTAAGCAATTAAGTCTTATTGCATATTGAATTTGGAGATACTCAGTTCTTTAAACTCCAGCTTTTTATCTCCCAGGACACGCAGCTTGGTTATTGGCCTGTTCGGAAAAAATAAACTGGTCATTACCGTTAGCCCCTCGTCTGCAAAAAGCTCCACAGAGCTCACATCAACATACAAGCTGAAAGAGAGCGTTCCGTTGTTCAGCAGGCGTTGTGCTGAAGCTATCTTTGGGAATTCCTCATTAAACGACACTTCACCGGACTTAGAGCGATCGATGTAATATGCATTTTGGTCTTCACGATAACCAATAAACAATTCGTCACCAGATTCATTTGACAGGATCACTTTAAAAGACTGCTGCTTCAAATCTTTGAGGTCCAAACGGTACGCTTGTGGGAGATGTTGCCCGAACGAAACTTCCTTCGTTCCGCCGCCATGGTATTTTTTAAGCAGTCGGAATGCAGTTTCAATTTCTTTGGGCGCCGTACTTGCAACATAGAACGACTGTCCAATTTTATCCAACGATAAAACACGGGGTATGGTTGAGGAAGAACGCCATTTTGTAGTGGGTACCAAATTGGCATATTGCCAGTTGCTCATCCAGCCAATCATCAGGTGCCTATCCCCTAGATTACTCCAAGTTACGCCGGCATAATTATCGGGTCCCCAATCCAACCACTTTATTTTAGTATCCGCTGTTCGGAACTGATGCCCATCGAAGTCACCCACAAAATATTGTGTTACAGAACCACCGTTGGGTCCACCTGGATTGATGCTGACCAACAAAACCCATTTTATAGTTCCTTTATAGTCCATGGGGATAAGATCAGGGCATTCCCAGACACCGCCATGAGCCCCCAACTCTTTGCCAAACTCACTTTCTTTCTGCCATGTTTTCAAATCTTTGGAAGAATAGAAAGTAATACAATCTTTTGTAGCTAAGGTCATAATCCAACGTTGGCTATGCGCATGCCACATCACCTTTGGATCTCTAAAATCCCATATACCAGGATTCGGCAAAACTGGATTTCCTTTATACTTTGTCCAAGTAAGGCCCTGGTCCAAACTATAAGCCAAACTTTGATTTTGATGCAATCCTGTTTTTCGATCCTCTTCCTGATGATTGTGATGGGTAAAAATGGCAACCATAGCACCTTTTCCAAAACCTGCCGTGTTGTCTTTATCGATCACTGCGCTACCAGAGAAAATAGTTCCTAAACTGTCGGGGTACAATGCGATCTTCTGCTCGTCCCAATGGATTAAATCTTTACTGATCGCATGGCCCCAATGCATAGGCCCCCAAACGGGCTTTTCGGGATTATGCTGAAAAAAAAGATGATAATTACCGTTCAAATAGACCAGTCCATTGGGATCGTTCATCCAGCCCTGCTGTGGGGTAAAATGGTAAAGTGGGCGATACTTCTCTTCGGGATCCCCTTGTTTATGCTGTCCCGTCTGTGCCAGACTTGTACCAAAAACACCTAGCAGGAGCATTAAAACACTGTATTTCTTTAATCTCATCATTGTTCTTTTGTTTAGATTTCTAATTAGGTTATTGTTTGCTCCACTAAGCAAATATCCTATAAATTGTCAGGAAGATTTTTCGATTTTCAACTCATTCACTTTTACTGTTCCTTGATCCGCGAAAATAGTCCAAGGGTTTTGATCCATTTTATAGATCCGGTTGGTAAAAGCAACACGATCATTCACATATACGATACCAATCGATTTTTCAATAATAATTTTCACGTTAAAAATCCGGTTGGTCGGTACTGTAAGTGGCGTAAAATTGAGCTCTGTTTTACTTCCTCCGCCATCGCGTGCCTCCTTGTTCATAAACAGTGCGGGCATATTCCAACGATTGGATGAAGTCAGATCAAAAGCAATGCTATACACTTCGGTCGGATCATCACATGCGCCAAATGAAAAACCAAATTGACTGGATTGGGAAGCATCAATGGTCATTGTCATTTTAACGGATGAAGTGTTCCGGTTAAATTGTGCATAACTTCTTCCGCCCGATTGCGCTGTCAAACTATAGGTTTTATTCGATTCGGAAACTTGACCAACATTGCTCAGTTTTTCAAAGGCAACTTCCTTATTGAATTTACTGTTTAGGGCTTCCGGAATTTTAGGATATAAACGTCCTGAAGCTCCCTGAACCAACTGGTGTGAAATTAAATTTCCAGCCCAGGGCAGTTCGTTGTTATTATTTACTGTTTGCCCGGTCGAACACCAGCCGGAAAGATAACGTGTCGTACCGTCGCTAGCCGTCTTGCCCGAATAGAGATAAAGTCCATCAAAGGTTTCATGATGACCTTCGGCATCCCGACAGATCGTCCAGGGGCCATCCGGAGAATCCGCAACACGATAAAATGTCTTGCGGTGTTCATCCCGGTTGATCCGCGAAAACAAGAGATACCATTTATTGCCCATTTTAAATAAATCCGGGCATTCCAATAGTTCTGCATCTGTTTCGATTCCATATTTCTCTACTGTCCCTGTGGTCGCAACGAGCGGTTCAATCATAGACCAACTGCTTAAATCGGTTGACTGATAACGTGCAAGGATTCCTTTTCCATCTTTTCGCGTCGTGACTAGCATCACGTAGGCATTTCGGCCTTCATCCCAATAAACCTGTGGATCCCGAAAATTATTTCGATCATAGCCCGCCGCAGCCTGCAGTGCCATAGCTGGTTGCTTAGTCCAATTCATTAAATCAGTGGACGTGGCCAACATGATCTTTTCTGCTGGAGTAAAAACACTGTTATGCCCCGTATAGAAACAGTAATACACTGTTCCTTTTTTGATAAAACTTCCTGTTCCGATCCATTCATCCTGACTCCCCACAGCGCCCGACGACAATACTTCGGTATAGCCCTCAAATGTTCCAAAGTCACTTGTTCGCGTGCTATAAATCGGGTGTCTGTTGGCATTCTCATAGAGATAAAACAAGTAGAACTTTTTATCGCTGGCATTGTAATAAGGCATGGGATCGCCCACAAACCCCTGCTGAGGCCTATAGAATCGTTGATATGGGCCAGCCTCCTGCCCCGAAATACAAGCCGTAGAACTGTCCACAGGTTGTATTGTTATGGGCTTATCTACCACTGTCGAACGCTCGTCGCTATTCTTGCAGCTTGTTAACAAGCTGAGCAAGAATACTGTCGGAAGCAAATACATTTTTGGTCTCATGATTTAAATCTTTCTATTAATCCCTGATTAGCTATCATTTTTGTTTTTATAATAACTTGTTTTGTTTGTACTCGATTACTCTTTGGGTAATGCCTTCAATTCGTCCCAATACATCCGTTGGGTAGGAAATGCCACGGGCTGCCCATTAGGATGCTCATGTGGCATTACCAGTATATTGTTAATAATAGCCTTTCTTCCAGCAGGAATCTGAAAAACCAATTCTTGCCACTCACCGACATGATCTTTCGAATAATTGGCACGCAACCAATCTTTATTCTGTTCGCCATCCGATTGAATTTCCAATTGCACATCACCAGCAACATCTTTCAATACCATCATCGAGAAACGCCCGTATTCCGCCGGATTGATCGTCACTTTATTTGCATTCCAGAGTGCTCCACCGTGCCAGCCTTCACCAGTTTTATTGTCCCGCACAAAAGACGCACAGAAAGGTGTTGCATTAATTCCAGTGGTTTTCGGATTGGGATAAGGTGAATCCACCGTACTCACCCCTAACCCGTCGAAATGAGGAACGCTGGTTTCGCCATTATAAATCATAAGGATTTGTTTGGGTTCTGTACCCAATAGGGCAGTTACCGTGTATTGGAAAGTCTGCCCCATATACGCAAGGCTGTATTTTATGGGGGAACTTAAATCTACGGGCCCACTCTGATTGGGCGTTATGCTTGCTCCGGCTGTAAATTCTATCGCAGGTGATAGATTCTTTAGGTCTGTCCCCAGGGGTAGGTAAATTTTAATGCTTTTATTTTTCTGATCAATGATCCCTGCTTTTTCTCCGATGCGGAATGCCGTTATTTCTGCTTTGATTTCTTTGACGGTTACCTGGTAGCTATTGAAAAGATTACCATTAAACACGCGGTAAGTAATCGGTGTTGTGCCAGAAAATGAAAAATTTTGGGCGATGCCTGAAGCTGGAGAAACCTTTGCATTGCTGGGCAATTCAATTGTCGGAGCTACCGCAGAAAGATCTGTACCTTCAGGAACCATAACAAGAATGGTACCTTTTGCCTGATCTACTTTCCCAATGGTATTGCCGACCTTGAAAGAAAGTACATCTACATCTGCACTCAAATTGAGTGTGCTATCGGCATCACGCTTGCAGGCAGCGAGAAGCCCGATAAACAGGATGGTAATCCCTACTTTTATATAATTGTTTAATGTGTTCATTGGAATAATTGGTTATGCTAATCGTTCAACAATAAATGCCTATTTAATAGCCTGGATTTTGTTTATACAGATACTTACTTAATCTGATCTGTGCTTCGGGAATCGGCAGATATTCATTCCTATCTGCTGTAAAATGTGCCGAGGAATAATAAGATCGACGTGACTTTTCTACATCATAATAAGCATTCATGGCCTGGTCTGCAATTCCCCAACGTACCAGATCAAAGAACCTTCCATTTTCCATTGCAAGCTCCAAACGTCTTTCCCAACGTAACGCCTTCCGGGCATTATCTTCGGTCCACACAATATTATCACCATTTTTGTAGGTTTCGATCAGCGTTTTATCATTTGCATAGCCCGTCAGTGCGGTGCTATTTTTTGCCCTCGTACGCACTTGATTGATCAATGGCAGTGCTTCAGCCGATCGATGCAGCTCGATAAGCGCCTCTGCCCGCATTAACAGCACATCGGCAAAGCGCAATACAATTCGATTCTTTGTATTCGCATAGAAGGGTACCATCGGAACGAAACAATCACAGTCGGGATCAACATTTTCTTTTAACGAGGCATAAACAGCATACTCCGCCGGATTACGATTCCAGCTTTCTTCGTATGTTCTTTTGCTACTATACTTGTACGGTAAGCCCGGGATTGCAACTGTATGGAATAACCTCGGGTCATACTTCTCGGAGGTATTAAAGCTATTCAACGCATTATAATTATCCAGTGGTAGACCTTTACCCGTTGTGCGAAACGCATTGACAAGGCTTTGACTCGGTTTATTGAAATCACAACAGCCCACCCCCATAGGAACAGAGAGCACATCAGAAAAGTTAACACGCCCAAATTTTGTCCCGTCATCTTTTGAAAACTGAACTGAAAACAGGGCTTCCGTCCCATTTTCATATTTGCCCGGCAAGAAGTTAAAAGCAAAGTCGGTTTCCAGCGTATGGTTCGATGAAAGCACAATATCGGTATTTTGTATAACCTTTTTCAAATCTCCCGCATCGATACCTGTCACCAAATTACGTTCGGCATTGTCCTGACGGTATCCCTTATACAGATAAGCTTTAGCGAGATAAGCCGCAGCGGCGATACGATTGGCCCGACCGACCTCCGTTTGCACAGGAGGAAGATGATCTACCGCATACTGAAAATCCTCCACAATCTTTTGCCATAGCGCATCGTTAGTCAAGGCCCTATTCGATACGGTTTCATAGCTGTCTACTGGTACATTTTCATCGATATAAGGCACATATTTGAAAAGGATCTTGAGCATAAAGTAAAAATGCCCCCGCAGAAAACGTGCTTCACCCAGTTTTTCTTCCTTCCCGTCGAAATTGTCCATTTCCTGTATGGTCTTGATTGTTGTATTGGCACGCGAAATCGCAACGTACAATTGAAACCATAACTTATCCAACTCCGCGAAATTGGTTGTAATGTTATTGGAGACCTCAAGAAAATGAAAGGTCTGGATATCCTGTGGTCCCGATCCACCTTTATAAGCATCGTCCGACCGAACCGTACCATAGGGCCATAAGCTAAAAGGGACATCATAATGATCATTGCCCAAAGCGGCATAAGTCGCTGTCAATAATCGTTCTGGCTCCTTAACCTGATCGGAGCTCAGCACACCATTGGGTGTTTGATCCAAAAATTTGGTACATCCTGGAAGTAGTCCAGCAAGAACCATAAGTATCGCTATTTTAGTGGTTATTTTTTTCATCCGTATAAATTATTTATAAGTGTATAGCCTTATTTTTCCCCTTTTTAAAATCCAATATTTACCCCGGCTGTCCAGGTCGTTGGAATTGGATACCCCCAACCTACATTTTCAGGATCTACACCTGTAAAATTCTTTGACTTAACGGTAAATAGGTTCTGACCGGTCACATAGATCCTTAGCCGGCTCATACGCAGGCGAGAGGCTGTTGCTGTTGGCAAGGTATAGCCCAGAGATAGATTCCGGAGTTTCATATAAGATCCATTCTCGATAAAGTAATTTGACAGGCGGCCCTCGTCATTGTTGTTTGTCGTCTGTAAGGCGGGAATCGTTGATGTTGGATTTTGTGGTGTCCAAGCATTGAGCAGACGTACGCCTTTATTGGAATTGACGTCGTCCACACTCCAGAAGTCCGTTTGTTTTTTCAGCCAGTTTTCGACATCTATCCCCTGTACCCCCTGAAAGTACGCCGATAGGTCAAAACCTTTATATTTTAGCACAATGTTCAAACTATAGGAAAAATCAGGATGAGGACTACCGATCCAAGTACGGTCCATGTCCGTAATCTGATTGTCCGCATCATATACATTCACATAACGTAAGCGTCCAATCCCCTTACCGGTCTGATTGACGTGCGCATCCACCTCGTCCTGATTCTGAAAAATACCGTCGGTGACATAGCCATAAAACGATCCCAGCGGACGGCCGATAATATTATCCCCCTGACGACCGCCATAGGAGTTTTCTACTGCTTCGGGCAAATGTGTCACCTTATTTTTATACGTCGAGAAGACAGCCATCACATCATAATCCAGTCCAAAGGCTGTTTTATTACGATATCCGGCCGATACGTCCAAACCTTTATTTTCCATGGATGCACCATTTGCCCAGCGGTAACCGCCCTCTCCGACCACACCGATGTAGGCTGGATTGATCAACATATCTTTTGTTGCTTTGACATACCAGTCAATCGAACCATAGAGACTTTGTTTAAACAGTGAAAAGTCCAAGCCAATATTCGTCTGCGTTGTGGTTTCCCATTTTAGATCATTATTTTCCGTTTGGATTTTGCGGTATCCCGATGGTAATTTTCCAGTTCCTGTACCCGAGAGATCGTATGCTGTACCATCCACGATGTTCCATGTGGGATCAGCAACACCATATTCGGGGACGAAAAGGGCATAGGTAGCCAGATTACCTATCCCTTGGTTACCTGTCTGCCCCCATCCAACCCGTAGCTTGAGGTCAGAAATATAATTTTTTGTACTTGCCATAAAGCGTTCAGAAGATATTCGCCAGCCTGCCGTTACCGCTGGGAAAGTGGCAAAACGGTTATTTTTACCGAAGCGGGAAGAGCCATCGTGCCGTACGGTGAAAGAAGCCAGATAACGCTCGTCATAGGAATAATTGGCTTTTCCAAAATAGGAGAGCAACGAGAAGCCTGTAGAGCCACCTCCTACTGCTGCTGTACCGGTACTCACACCTGGCCACATGTACTCTGGTGTCTCTATGGCAAATGCACCATCACCAGCAGTATACGCGTTAAAATTAATATCGTTCTGACGGTTCATTTCGATACCAGCTAGCACATCTAGAGTATGTTTGTCGATCGTCTTCCGATAAGTCGCTGTATTGGACCAAGTCCACTTCATCCCATGAGACTGCTCCATATTAACGCCACTTCGGCTGCTGTTCATAAATCCCGAGCGATAAGATACTTCCAAGTTACGTTTGTAAAAATTACTGTAATCCAGGCCATAACTGGTTCGAACATGCAGATCTTTTATTAGCTGTAAATCGGCATAGGCATTTCCAAACAAGCGCCAATAATTGTATTTATTATTTCGATTGTCGTAAAGTACACGCATTGGATTATGGCGGTCGTTCATTCCTAGTGCTGGTCCCCCCCAACCTATTCCATCTACTGTATGGACAGGAATAATGGGTAATGCTTTCAACGAAAGGTCAAGCACATCGCCAGGTACCTGCACTTCACCTGTATTGTTTACCGTAAAATTCTCACCAACAACCAGTTTTCCATCAAACAATTTGTAGTCAGCATTCATCCGGGCGGATATTCTCTGGAAATCAGTGTAACGGAGTGTCCCGCTGTTCTGCAAATAACCTAAAGAGAAAAAGGAGCTGGATTTTTCTGTTCCGGAGCTCAATGTCGCATTGTATGACTGTTGCAGTCCTGGTTTCGAAACTTCCTTAAACCAATCGGTATCGGAAGCATACATCGTATGTTCACGATCAATATACTTGGAAACAAAAACAGTAGTGAGCTGCGGCACGCCATTGGCGTCGTTATTCCATTCAAACTGATAACCAATATTATTTCCATTGGGGTTTCCACCGTTATTGATGGTTGCCTGCCATAGTGCACGACCATATTGTTGTGCGTCCAGCACTTTCATCCGGTTATTGAAATGTGTACTTGTGGCAAAGGCATCCACCGTAAGTTTTGGTGCACCTAGCTTTCCTTTTTTGGTGGTGATAACAATAACCCCATTCGCTGCGCGTGAGCCATAGATACTCGCCGAAGAAGCGTCCTTTAAAACCTGAATACTTTCGATATCATTCGCATTAAGTTCATGCATTCCTCCCTGTGTGGGGGTTCCATCAATGACATACAAGGGATCTTGACTACTGTTGATGGAACTGATTCCGCGCATACGCACTGTTGCCGCTCCACTTGGACTACCATCCGAAGTTACTGTCATACCAGCTACCCTTCCTTGCAGCGCTTTCATCGGGTTATTTTCCGGAGCCTTCATCATCTCAGCAACATTAACAACGCTCACTGCACCCGTCAAATCCTTCTTCCGTTCCGTTTGATATCCCGTAACAACTACTTCATCGAGTCCTTTTTCGGTGCTCGCAAGCTGAATATCGAGGAACTTTCTTCCGGCTACAGAAATTGTCTGAGTAGCATAGCCGACATAACTTATTTCCAATGTGCCCTGATTGCCCGAAGTCTGGAGGACGAATTCTCCCTTTTCATTTGTCTTGGTGGCTATTGTGGTTCCCTTCACCACTAAAGATGCCCCCACTATAGGTGCTGCTGTCCCACTATCCGTAATCCTTCCCCGGATTTCAGTCTGCTGCGCAAATGCGACAACAGAAAAAAGTGCCAAAGACGGGAGCAGCATCGCTTTCTGTCTTGTAAACATAATTGGTTATGAGTAAATGGTTAATTATTTAGATTGATTATTTTACTATGATAGCGTGTATACTGCTTCTTAAAGAAGCAGTATACTTACTGTTGCTTCTGACATCCATTGAAGATCGGATGCAACCATTGAAATCGATTGATGACCTCATCGTTATATTCAGGACAAGCCCCCCGGCTCTGTGTCACAAACCCACTCAGGGTCGCTGCAAATTCCAATACTTCCTCCAGCTGGACACCTTCCTGCATCTGAAACCTCTTTGTTAAGAAAGCTGCCAAAAACGAATCACCACTTCCGATGGTATCTTCTACCTGAACTTTCAAGGCTGGAAAATGATAACTGATATTATCTTTTTTATAATGATACACCGCTCCATCTGCACCATAGGTTACAATTGCCTCCTGAATTGCAAAACGCGCCATGATCAAGTCTACACGCTGTTGATCGGTATAGGCTTCCGTAGCGCCATTCCATTCGGAAATAATATGCAGCTCCTCGGCATTCATTTTCACAAAATCAGCATATGCCAACAGTGTATGTATTTTTTCCGGACCAAAATAAGGTGTACGCAGGTTGACATCCATCACCCGAAAGCGGGCCTTTTCAAGCAATAACAGTAAGCTTTGAAAGCTTACTTCATCCCGACAGGCCAGACTGCCATATACCAAAAAGTCCACCGTGGCAACAGCATCCAGAACAACATTGTCCACCGCTATTCTATCCCAAGCAACCGGATAAACGATATCGTAATGCACGTCACGTTTGGCATCGATCGAAACCTCTACGGTTGAGGTCGGCAACAACTCATCGTACTGGAAGAAATCGGTCGGGATACCCAGATCCTCACATACCTTACGTAGTTCATAACCATTTTCATCACGCCCTATACGTGTTAGCATACGCGTAGTAACACCCAGTTTATTGAGGTGATAAGCCACATTCAAAGGTGCACCGCCTAATTTTTTACCTGTAGGAAGATTATCCCAAAGAACCTCGCCAAAACAAATACCCTGTATTGATTTTTCTCCGTTTTTCATATTTCTTCTTTTTTCACAAAGCTTCGGCTGAGTGCCAAAACCACGTAACAAATTGATTATTTTAGTTCCCTTTACGTTCAATGTTGACAATAGACACACACGACTCGTTATCACATTGTCACTCGCCCATCAGCCTAATCCAGCTAAAGACTAATGTAGATTGATGGTATGTCCGAGATCTTCCAATGATTTCCCTTTTGTCTCCGGCATAAACTTGAGCACATAAACAAGTTGCAGCACCATAAATAGGGCGAAGATCAAGAAGGTACCGCCGCCGCCGAGCATTTCTGTCAAGGCAGGAAAACAAAACGTGATAATTGCCGCCATGACCCAATGGGTCAGGCTGCCAAATGTCTGTCCTTTGGCACGTACATCGTTCGGAAAAATTTCCGAAATAAACACCCAGATCACCGCACCTTGCGAGAATGCGAAAAAGGCAATAAAACTCATCAGATAGATGGTGATCGCAAACCCCGTGGTCTGGTTGGTATAAAAAGCATGGGAAACAAGTGCCAATGAAATAATCAGGCCGATCGAGCCTACCAACATTAACTTTCTTCTGCCAACCTTATCGATAAAATTAATCGCCAGCAACGTAAAAATAAAATTGACAACCCCTATACCCACTGTCGAAAGCAATGAACTTTGTGATCCCAAGCCTGCCATTTCAAATACACGGGGCGCATAATATATAATGGCGTTGATACCTGAAACTTGATTGAACAGCGCAAAACAAAAAGCCAATAAAATAGGTTTGGCATTTTCGCGAACGAAGAGCTTGCCTTCTCCTCTGGAATTGTTTTTAGACTCCTGAATTTTTGAAATCTCAAGCTCGTAACCATCCGAATTAATTTTTTTCATAATCCGTGTTGCTTCAGCTAAATTCCCCCGGTGGAGGAGCAACCATCTTGGACTTTCCGGGACGAGGAAAATCAGACAGAAAAATAACAACGACGGAAAACACTGCACCCCCAGCATCCAGCGCCAGGATTCTTCGCCAACCTGACCAATAAAATAGTTGGACAGATAGGCAATCAAAATGCCCAATACAACATTAAACTGAAAAAGCCCAACCAACTTACCCCGGGATGCTGCCGGGGAGATTTCCGATATATAAATGGGTGCAGTTACTGAAGAAACACCAACACCTATACCGCCCAGAAAACGGAATAGAATAAATATTGTCCAGTCATTTGCCAGCGCGCTGCCAATCGCTGAAATAAAGTAAAGAGCAGCAACAGCAAATAGGGTGTTTTTGCGGCCCAATTTATCAGAAGGCAATGCACCTAATGCTGCGCCGACAACCGTTCCGATCAATGCAATGGCCATGGTCAATCCATGCTGAAACTCACTTAAATGCCAGTGTTCCTGCACGGCCTTTTCTGCTCCTGAAATAACCGCCGTATCAAATCCAAATAAAAATCCGCCTAAAGCCACTACAAAGGACCAAGCTAGTACCGTGTTTTTGTTCATGTGATGATCTATAATTGATTAATCCAAATTTAACCCTGGTTTCATCTTAACTTAAATTTGAGCCTCGCAAAAACATTTATTTATGTAACATTTTTTAAAAAACGTTAAAACACTGAAAACCTGAACCTTACCCTATCGTTACTTTTTAAAACTTTCACTTTTTAAACAGAAAATTTAGAAAATGATACATTTTTGAAAGTTTCCATATCAGTGTAAAGAATACACTAACAAAGACGGGGTTAGCCTAAAAAAACTAAATAATGTATATTCGGATATTGAAGGGAAAAAAATCATGGGAAAATATTTCATTTATGGTGGCATATTGATCCTGCTTCTTTTTTGTGGATGTCAACCAATGATCCAGAAGAAAAAGCGGATTATTGCTTTTTCACAGTGTATCGGAAATGATGCCTGGCGACAAACCATGCTCGAAGAAATGAAAAGGGAACTTTCCTTCAATCCTGATATTGACTTTCTTTATCGAGATGCCCATGGCGACAATAATGTCCAGATTAATCAAATTCGGGAATTAGTCAAACAGGATATCGATCTTCTGATTGTATCGCCAAATGAGGCCGAGCCCCTTACCCCTATAGTAGATTCGGTATTTCAACGCAATATACCCGTCATCGTAACTGACCGTAAGACATCCTCAGGCCAATATAATGCCTATGTGGGGGCAGACAATCTTGCCATCGGAAAACTGGCGGGCCAGTATAGCCGCACCATTTTACAAAACAATGGTTCGATCGGCCTGGTTACTGGATTATCGGGTACATCCGCCTCCATAGAACGTGAAAAAGGCTTTATGCAGCAAATTGGAGATGCTAAAGGGATTCGAACGAGCGGAATCATTCACGGCGGATGGGAAAAAAACAAAGCTTATTTGGAAACGCGTAAGCATATAGACCAAATGATCCAGAGTGATATCATCTTCACCTTCAATGATCAGATGGCCATGGGGGTAAAAAAAGCATTGGACGAAGCCCAGATCAAAAAGGACATTAAGATAATCGGTGTTGATGCCCTTCCTGGTCCCGGAAATGGCCTTGAACAGATCATACAGGGCAAAATGTTCGCTTCTATACTCTACCCCACTGGCGGAGCCGAAGCCATTCGAACGGCCTTGGCTATCATCAACCACCAAAACTACCGACGCGAGAATATACTCGCAACCTCTGTCATCGATAAAACCAACGCGGAGTTGCTTGCCCTGCAGTCGGATAAAATAAAACAACAGCAGCTCGATATTGACAAAAGACAGGAGTTCATTACGGAACAGAATAAAATTTACCAAAGCCAAAAGTCCGTTCTTAATGTATTGGTCGTTAGCTTGGTGCTAGCTGTTGTCTTTGGGGGAATTTCTATTATCGTGATCAGAAGCAACTGGGAAAAGAACAAACATCTGGAAATCCAGAATAGCGAGATTCTTGCGCAACAAAAACAGATCGTCGAAATGAACAGTCAAATTCAGCAAGCGGCAGAAATCAAAAATAATTTCTTCACCAATATCTCGCATGAATTCAAAACTCCACTGACGCTAATCATTGCACCTATCGAAGACCTTCAACTACGGACAGATCTGACCGAAGGGGTAAAAGAACAATTGTCACGCATTAGGCGAAATGCAAAAAAACTACAACGTTTGGTCAGCGACCTCATTGATATCCACCGTATCAGTAAATCGAAGATTAAACTGCATGCTGGCCTTGTTCAGATTGACACTTTTATTCAACAGATAATAGCTAGTTTCAGACCGCTATTTAAGAAAAATAGGATCTCGATCAGTTATGTCAATAAAACGCGCTTGAAAGAAGTCTGGATGGACGAATACCTGATGGAACAAGTCTTATCCAATCTATTATCCAACGCGATAAAACACACGGCGGCGAGCGGCCGAATCGAAATTATATTGGAGGAAAACAATTTTAAGGACTATTTCTATCTACGCGTGATGGATAATGGGTTGGGGATTGCCCCTAGCGATATTGAGCATATTTTTGATCCTTTTTATCAGGGCGCAAGTAGTCGTGATGGTTCCGGAATCGGCCTGGCCTACAGCAAACAGATTGTCGAACTGCATCATGGCCAAATCACGGTTAGCAGCAAAACTGGTCACGGCTCAATCTTTACCCTTCGCTTGCCCATTGGAAATAATCATTATGAACCTGCCGAACTCGTTAAATTCGATAACGCAGAAAAGTCACCGATGCAGCAACAGGATATACTGGACACTACACGAACGGTGAAAGACAACAATCTTTCTTTTCGGTCCAACACGTCAAAAAGCATTATGGTGGTCGAAGACGATGATGAAATCAGAGATTATCTTCGTTCGCTATTGGAGGGGGAATACAATCTGTTTCTAGCAAAAGATGTCCAACAAGCCAATAACATGATGAAGACTCATTTTCCAGATTTAGTCATTACGGATATCATGCTTCCTGATGGTAGCGGTATGGATATTCTAAAAGATATCAAAGCATTTTATCAGACCGCACATATTCCCGTTATTTTACTGAGTGCGCTCGCCAACGAAGATACGATGCTCGAAGGAAGTAAATTGATGGCCGATGACTATATTACTAAGCCATTCAACGCTGAATTACTTCGGATACGCATTTCAAACATCCTCCAGTCACGTCATCAGCTTAAAGAAAAATACAGCAGCAATGTAGAACAGTTTGATAACGCACAAGCTGAGCAAGTCAATGATAACGACAAACGCTTTCTGAATAACTTAGCTGCGATTGTCGAATCCAAGCTATCAGACCAGCGACTGAGTGTCGACGGTATTGCCGGCGACCTCCATCTATCCCGCGTGCAGCTCTACCGCAAAGTCAAACAGTTACTCGACTGCAGTGTCAATGAATATATTATTGAGCGAAGATTGAAGAAAGCGAAGAGCCTAATCGCTGAGGGCCTAACCATAAACGAAATATTTAGCAGTGTCGGCTTTTCCTCGGCATCTTATTTCGCTTCGGCCTTTAAAAGGAAATATGGTCAATCCCCAAGCGCTTTCAAAAAAGAACTCGACAAAAAATAGCAGATCATTGCGTAGAAACGTACAACAACGATCCAGTTGCTTTTCATATAATAAACGCGTTTGACTTTCAGTCTAAAAGTTTCGTATCATTGTTTAACATATTGCCTACTTGTGTATAGCAAACAAGGCGGTTAAGTGTATATCACACTTAACCGCCTTGCTTGCTTGCTTATTTCTAAAATATAGATTTAGAAAAAAACAGTGTTACTCTGCTATTCCCCAATTTCGATTTGCTTTATCTCCCATCACTAACTCCAATGAGCCTCCTTTCAATAGGTCCGAATGGCTCAACTTCGCAACATTCAGCTCTTTTCCATTCAATTTGGCCGACTGAATGTATTTGTTTCTTGCTGATGCATTTTTGCCGATAATAACAAAAGACTTACCATTTGGAAGCTGTATGCTGACCTTCTGGAAAAATGGAGATCCAATGCTGTAGGACGTCAAACCTGGCGTAACCGGATAGAAGCCCATTTGCGAAAAGACAACAAAAGCTGACATTCCACCACCGTCTTCATCTCCCGGTACCCCCATTAAATCGTTTCTAAACCATTCACCGATAAGCTTGCGGATCCTTTTCTGTGTCATCCAAGGTTGTCCGGCATAATTATAGAGATAAGGAATATGCAAAGCCGGCTCGTTTGCCATGGAAAATTGTCCGACATTTCCCGTGTGATCTGGAAGCTGTGCATAAAAGTCAAACTTTGAACGCCCCAAAGGCTGCTGGAACATCTCATCAAGGTACTTGACAAAAGATTCGTTCCCACCCATCAGTTTGATCAGATCGGGAATATTATGCTGCACATCCCAGCGGTAGATCCAGGCATTGTTTTCACCGTAATATTCCCGTGCTCCCTGTCCGCCAGAAAATACATAGTCAAAAGGCATGATAAAATTTCCCTTGTCATCTTTAGGATGAAAAAACTTGGTCTGCTCATTGAAAAGATTTCTATAGTTGAAAGACTGTTTCATAAAAAGCTCATAGTCATCCTGTATACCCAATTCTTGAGCAAGCTGTGCCAAACACCATAAGTCGTAAGAGGTTCCCAAGGTGACAGCGACAGGCTGTCTCCGTTCAAAACCGTTTACTTCTGGTATGGTCTCTTTTTCACCCGGGTACAACGCCGGGATATATCCTTTCTCTTTAAAAAAATGGTCTAATTTACCTGCGGGCTTACCCGACCAGGGGGCCAATGTTTTTTCGGTAATCGCACCTTTAGCAGCCAGATAGGCTTTCTTTATGTCAAAATTACGCACTCCTTTGCGGTAAGCGTCCAACAAAGTGGCCACGCCATGATTGGAATTCATCCGTCTACTATCGCCCGTAATCTCAGGAAAAGTGGGCAACCAAGGCTGTTCCATTTGCTCCGACATTCGGACAAAAGAATGCAGGATCATGGATTCTGTGCCCGGATCCAATAATACTCGCAAAGGATGATGTGCCCGATACGAGTCCCAAATCCAGTCATCGGTAAAAAAAGGTTTGCCCTCATCCTGATGTACCTTCCCGTCAAACGCACTATAATAACGACCATCTTCAGAAATATTGACAGGGCGTTCGTAGCTGCGGTATAAAGACGTATAAAACACATGCTTATTGGATTCATTGCCGTCTTCCACAGCAATTTTACCTAAGGCATCGTTCCATATTTTACGCCCTTTATCAGCAAGCTTCTGATGATCAAAATCGCTGATTTCACGCTTCAAATTGGCTTTTGCTTGTGCGACATCAATAAATGAAACACCATATTTCATGCGCAAGCTAGTGCCGGCCTGACTAAATTCCAATATCATACACGAATTCTTACCGGCAGCTTCTGTTGCTTTTTCAAGTTGTTGGCCCTGCAATCGCTTCACCGCAACAGGATTGGACTCGGGAATGGCATAAATATACACACTGGTACCATTTCCAATATCCTGTACCCCCGAAAGTCCCTCGCCATCCCATTGAAGTTTTCCCTGCTGCGAGTTGAACTGAAGGTATTTTGTCGAGGTGTTGGGAAAAGTAAAGGTATAAAGTCCAGACTGGTGCGACAGCGCATAGTCTACCTGAATTTGCTCTTGATCCAAGAACACGGAATAGGCATACGGATGGATTTCCTCTTGATCGTAACTGTACAATTGTACCGGTTTCAAACTATCCGGCAATTTAACCATTGCACTGAGGTTGAAAGCCGATTTACCACGATGGCTGGTGACGATCAGCGGCAAACCATATAGGCGGTCTGACGTATAGTCTCCTCGCTCGGGATAAATACGCAGCAGGCTGTTAGGCAGATGAACGGTCGGATAGGTCGGCACCAATAAATGGCTGATATTTCCCATGTATGGATTGACATAGTCCACATAGTCTTTCGTCATTTTACATTGAGAAAAACCTTTTAGCATACTGAACGAAAGAAAAGAACAGCAACATATTGTACGTAACAAGGTATTGGTTTTACGTTTGATATTTTTCGTTAACATTTTAAACAATTGAATATTTGATGGTTTAAGAGCAAAACAGTGTTCCGCCCTTAAAGTTAATTGTTTCTGACCATATATCGTCTTCGTGCCCATCGATTATTTGCGGCCTATCGACAAACGAGTGTGTTCACCTTTAAATTGTCATGACATCTTAAATTCGAAAGGTGAGTATCAAAACAGAATTTTTATTGTAATCTATTGAATAAACTATGTAAAATTCAGCCAACCGATACAAATAAATGCTTATTTAATAATTTATTCGAAAAATTGAAAGTGAATTTTATTTTAGTTTTATTCAACCTAATTTTGATATCAATACAAACTAAAGACCAATTTGTTATGAATATAAACCCTCCTAAACATGTCAGTTGTTTTAACCGTCATTGTTGATGTCACGGATAAAAACTTAAAAAGGCGGCTTTTTTGTGCTAATCAAAAAAATATGATCGCTAAGGTGTATTAAAGGCGTCAAATCACTCCAAACTAATGGTCACTACATTGATTATAACTAAGTAAAAAATACCGATACAGCTTGTCCTTATATAATTAAATCAGTATAATTGAAAAAAGTAAGTTCCTTTAAAAGCTGTGGCTTGGAGGAACTCAGCTTCACACTTCAAATGTCATGAAAAACGATAAATATGCATCTCACAATGACGAAAGCCTATTGATTGGGCTGAGAGAAGGCGATTTAGCGGCTTTCAACATTTTATATCATAAGTATTGGTCAGTACTGTTAGATGAATCGTATAAAAGGCTTGAAGACCTAGCTTCCTGTGAGGAAATTGTACAAGACATATTTATCGACCTTTGGAAACACTGCTCTAATAGAGAAATCCACAATGTGGAAGCCTACCTTTTCACCTGCATGAAATACAAAGTCTTCGAAACATATAAAAAAAATAGACGAAGAACAGTACTTATTGAAGAAAATCCCTCATACTACCAAAGACAAGATGGTACCGAGGGAGACCTGTACGACGAAAAGGATCTAAAATCTTTGATTGAACAATGGGTAGCCAATCTTCCGCAAAAAAGAAAAGAAATCTTTAAAATGCGGTATCTCGACGGACTCACCACAAAAGAAATCAGCGATCTAACGGAAACCTCCCAAAATACAGTCCAAAATCATCTCGGTGTGTCAATACACAAACTAAAGAAACTTGTTATGCAGCATTTTCTGACACTTCTTTTAATTTTATTCAACTGTAAATAAGCAATTTACAAACAAACCAAGATTTGCACTAGTACATATTACCCCCTCAGGGACACTATTGTAGTGAACATTGTACTCATCTTATGCAATATCCTAACCAAGAGCTTGAAAAGCTCATTGACAAATACTTAAAGGGCGAAGCCAATTCGCAAGAGATCGACACCGTAGAGCGCTTTTTCGATTCATTCTCATCACGGCCGAGTCTTCTCAAAACACTTCCTGAAGAAGTGCAGCACGCCTTAAAAAATCGTATTCATAGCGGTATCATGGCTAGATTACCGGTTAGAAAGAAACGCTCTTTCAGTTTATCTCAAATTGCCGCCGCCGCTGCCGTCTTGTGTATTGCATTTGCTGGTGTATATTTATACAAAACAAAAACGCCCAACAATCAAGAGGTCACCCTATCGAATGGACAACAGCGTCAAATTGTATTACAAGATGGAACAAAAGTTACACTCAATGCTTCAAGCAAAATAATATATCCTACTTCATTCAAAGACTCAAGCACACGCGAAGTGACTTTAATCGGGGAAGCATTTTTCGATGTCACAAAAGATCCTGCTAAACCTTTCCTTATTCATACACCGAGAATGGAAATCAGTGTCTTGGGGACTGCCTTCAATGTACGTGATTATGCGGAAGAAAATGATGCCGAAACAGCTTTAGTGCGTGGTAAGGTATCGATTTGGAAAACAGGAGCCAACGCCCGGAAATTCATTTTAAAACCTAAACAAAAATTTGTTATCACAAAAACAGCTGAATCCAGAGAGGCATCTTCCTCCAGCGTCCATAAATCTGTAGCGACTCCTATCTCCATAGCTATCCAGCCATTCGCTATTGCTGAAAATGATGGGTCTGCTCTAGAAACTGAATGGTTATTAAACCGTATGACAATCCAAGATGAAAGATTACTTGATATCGCATTGAAACTAGAACGCATGTACGGGGTGGAGATTAAAATTACAAATCAAGCAATTGCCAGCAAACGCTACTCAGCGACATTCGAAAACGAACAACTCGAAAATATTCTTAAAGCATTACAAACTGTCAACTACTTTCAAATTAAGAAAACGGGGAAAAATCAATTAGAACTATTTTAAAAATATCAACCTATATAACTCACATGATCAAAACAAAACCCAAATTTAGAAAAGAGTCGCGATTAGCGCTACTGCTTGTTTGCCTAAGCACCCTGCATGTACAAAGCTTTGCCTATTCTCAAACTGAAAAAATCGATGTTTCCATCCAGGGCGGAAAGCTTGAAGATGTTTTTCAAACCATCAACGCGAAGAGCAAATACAAAATGTTCTTTAGCAAATCGATCTTACCTGACGCCAAGGTCAATATTGTCGGGAAGAAAATCAGTGTTAAAGATATTCTTTCCCAATCGCTTGCCGGAAGCAACTTAACATGGGAACTATTGGACAACAATATTATCGCTGTAAAGGAAAAACAACAAAATCAACGACAAATAGCAGGACAAGTAGTCAACGAAAATGGAACGCCACTAGCAGGTGTCTCTGTGATCATTAAAGACTGGCAAAAAGCAGAATACCGCACCATGCAAACGAGTACAGCGACCGATGTTAATGGACAATGGGGACTGCGTATTCCGAATGACGATGTTATTATTACTTTTTCTTTTATAGGGTATCAAAAGGTCGAAATTCCAGCAAAACAGCTTATTGCGAGTCCTACACCGATCAAACTTAAGCCTGAAGAAGGTAGTTTGGAAGAAGTCGTTGTCATTGGCTATGGCACAACAACACGCCGACTGAATACCGGCTCGGTTGCCTCAATCACAGCGAAAGATATTACTTCGCAACCGGTCAGTAATCCACTCGCTGCCCTATCCGGAAGATTGTCCGGGGTATTAATCGCTCAAAACAACGGTATACCCGGAAGTGCCGTTCAGATCCAGATCAGAAATCAGGCTTCATTAAGCGGTACGACCTCTGGATCCATTCCGCTGTACGTTATTGACGGGGTTCCATTTACCAACTTTAACGGCGGACAACCTGCTACGGATAACCTCAATTCCTTTGGGATATCAGCTTCTTCGGGGGGATTAAGTCCGTTCAGTATGATTAACCCGGCGGATATCGAGCGAATCGATGTGCTGAAAGATGCAGATGCCACCGCGATCTACGGTAGTCGGGGCGCCAATGGTGTGGTCTTGATTACGACAAAAAAGGGTTCTGCAGGCCGCACCCGTATTGGTGTCAACTTCAATACTGGATTTACTGAGGTCAACCGCTTTATCCCCATGTTAAACCTAGAACAATATCTGAGCTTAAGAAAAGAGGCTTTCGCCAATGCTGGCGTGACACCTACTGCCGACAATGCGCCAGATCTTATGTTATGGGATCAAAACAAATCGACGGATTGGCAGAAAATGCTGATTGGAAATAAAGGCCATATCACCGACGTTCAAGCGAATATGTCTGGCGGAAACGAGTCCACACGGTTTTTCTTCAACTCGGGATATAGACGCGAAAGTACCGTATTTTATGGAGACAGTAAAAATAGCCGCTTTTCCTCCCGCCTAAATTTGGATCACACCTCTTCCGATAAAAAGTTTAATGCCGCTTTATCGGTTAGCTATGCCAATGATAATTCGGATATGCCTTCGTCGGATGTGACATCACTCTACAATCTGGCACCGAATTATCCCATTTATGGCGACAATGGAAAATACTACTGGTTACCATCAACGACATTTATTGATAATCCGATCGCCTTGCTCGAACGGAAATACTTTGGCAATACCAATAACCTGATCTCCAATGCCAACTTGAGTTATAAAATCATACCAGGATTAACGGCAAAAGCAAATTTTGGTTACACCATCACCCAATTGAACCAAAATAATCAACGACCAATCACGTCCTTAAATAATACCGTCACTAACCCGCTTGGTGCTTCCAGCTTTTCCAATACAAAGGCCGAAAATTGGATTATTGAGCCGACACTGGATTATGTGAAAAATGTGGGTGAAGGTAGATTGACGGCATTGATCGGAACAAGCTTTCAACAGAACTCATCACGCTCACAGACCACCAATGGTTCCAATTATTCAAACGATGCTCTTTTAGGTTCGCTTGGAGCCGCAGGACAATTTACAGCAAGTAACAACCTTGTTTATTATAAATACAATGCAGTATTCGGAAAAGTAAATTACGACTGGAAAGAGAAATATTTGTTTAATGGAACTTTCAGAAGGGACGGTTCATCTCGCTTCGGCCCTAAAAATAGATTCGGAAATTTCGGCGCAATTGGATTAGGTTGGGTTTTTGGAAAAGAGGACTTTGTGCAGGATAACCTGCCATTTTTAAGCTTTGGTAAGTTGAGGGCAAGTTATGGAACAACTGGTAACGACCAGATTTCAAATTACCTGTACCTCCCGCTATACTCATCAGTAACGCCCTACCTTAACAATCCTTCCATGAACGTGGGATCGCTTCCGAATGAATACATTAAATGGGAAACGACCAAAAAACTGGAATTTGCAATCGATCTGGGCTTCTTAAAAGATCGAATTTTGTTTACAGGAAACTTTTTCAGGAATCGCTCTTCCGACCAAATCACCGATTTAGTTTTGAGCACCCAAACAGGTTACAATAGTTACAAAGAAAACTTACCCGCTTTGATCCAAAATACAGGTTTGGAATTGGAACTAAATACCACCAATGTAACCAATGAAAATTTTACATGGAAAACATCGGCAAACTTGACATTTTATAAAAACAAACTTGTCGAATTTCCTGGAATTGAAAACACCTTCTATGCAAGTAGTTTCTTGGTGGGTGAGCCCCTCAATATGATCCGTTTGTACCACTATCAAGGTGTCGACCCGGCAACAGGAAGAGCTTTATACGAAGATCGCAATGGTGATGGAGCAATTACACTTGATGACCGCTATGTTGCTGACTTAGGTACGCCATTCTATGGTGGATTTAACAATACCTTTTCTTACAAAGGCTTTGAACTTGGCGTATTCTTTCAATTTAATCACCGGTTTGGCTTAACCAAAATCCTCAACTCAAGACCTGGGGCTTTGGTCAATCAAAACGATTACTGGCTGGACCGATGGACACCAACGAACACCAACGCAAACATCCCAGGTGCCATTATTCCAACAATACCTGGCGTATCGAATGATGGGGCTGAATTAAGCAAATCTTACAACCAGTATACCAGTTCTGATGCTGTATATGGGGATGCTTCCTATCTAAAATTAAGGTCGGTCAATTTATCGTACAACTTACCGAAAAGCTGGACTTCCAAACTAAAAATGTCCAATTGCAATGTCTTTATGCAAGGTCAAAACCTCTTTACCTGGGCCAAAAACAAATATGTTTTGGATACCGAAACAACCGTTCAAGGTGGGCCTCCGGGTTTAGGAACTGGAACGATTGCTCAAGTACTGCCACCATTGCGTACGATTGTATTTGGATTTAACTGTCAATTTTAAAACTAGAAACCATGAAATTAAACATCAATAACAATATATTTTTATCCGCCATCACCAGTGCAACGCTGCTTGTCAGCTCCTGTTCAAAATTCGTGGAGTTGGGTGCTCCTCCAAATCAAGTGCTAGCGGGTGAAGCGTTCGCTACGGATGCTTCTGCAAATAGCGTGATCAGGGGGTTGTATACCACAACATTAAGCATTAATCTTCCCGGTACCTCAACTTTCTATACCGGGTTGGCAGCCGACGATCTTCAGTACAATTCGGCCGACCCCAATACTTCCGAATTCGCGAGTAATAATCTGCTGAATACAAATGGTCATGTTGCCAACTTTTGGTACAATACCTATCAGCTTATCAAAAATGCGAATAACGCGATATCCGGTCTCGAAGCATCCACTTCCCTTGCCCCAAGTGTAAAGGATCAACTCTTGGGAGAAGCAAAATTTTTTAGAGCTTATGCCTATTTCTATCTCGTCAATCTGTATGGTGATGTGCCGTTACAGTTGCGCGATGACCTGCATGCATTTGAAGACGCCGCACTTCCACGGACGCCCGCACAGCAAGTTTATGATCAGATTATTGCAGATCTTAAAGATGCGGAGAGCAAAATGGCTCCAACCTATGATGCTACTGCCAGTCCACGAGGACGCGCCAATAAGGCTGCCGCCAGCGCTTTACTGGCCAGAGTATACCTTTACCAAAAAGATTATCAAAATGCGGAATCTTATGCAACTAAAGTTTTGCAGTCAACTGACTACGGTATGCCTACACCTGATAAAAACTTTGTAAACTCGAGCAATGAGGTTATTCTCCAACTTGGAAATCAGACTGGAGTGACCACATTCGGTGCCAATTATATAACGACAGCTACAGTGACACCGGGATACACACTGCCAGATGCTGTATACAACAGTTTTGAGACCTTGCCTACACCTGATTTAAGAAAGACCAATTGGACAAGTTCAAAGACGGTATCCAATAAAACCTATTATGCCATAACCAAATATAAAGCGTCCTCAGGCGCAGGATCCGAATATCACATTATGCTACGTTTAGCTGAACAATATCTTATCCGTGCGGAAGCGAGGGCCAAGCTCGGAAAATTAACAGAGGCAAGAACGGATGTAGATGCCGTACGCAGTCGTGCGGGACTTGCGGGACTTAACACAAGCTTAAACCAAACCCAATTATTGTCTGCTATAGAGACCGAACGCCTCCATGAATTTTTTGGTGAGTTTGGCCATCGTTGGCTTGATCTCAAACGCACCGATCGCGCTAACGCTGTACTGGCTCCAATCAAATCAAACTGGCAAGCGACGGATGTCTTATTTCCAATCCCACAAGCTCAGATTTTAATCAATAGAAGCTTGACACAAAATCCAGGATACGAAAATTAAGGAACTTAAAAATCATATATATAATGAAAAGAAAAATCTTGACGGCTGCTTTCGCGCTTGCGCTAACAGCAGCATTTGCACAACAACCCGCAAAAAACAAATACCAACACTATCTGCCTATTATAGAAAAAGGGACAATAGAGCAAAAGGATTCGCTCGCAAATGTATTAATGAGCGAGCTAAAGACTTATAAGTCTGAAGAAGACTACCGCACGACGATCAATATTCTGCGCTCTTTAGGCAAAGAAGATCTTCAAACATCGGTCGAGGAATTGGCAAAGAAAAAATACCCAAAAGGATCACTAACCCGCGATGCCTTTATAACCAATGTTTTTTACACTGCCAGTACGCCATTGGCAAAAGAGAAAGCGTATAATGAACTTATAAAAAAGTGGCCAGTTAAGAACTTCAGCGAAGAGCCCCTCACCTATGATTATGTAGTGGCTACTTTGGCACAGAGCTTTGCCAACGACGGAAATGCACAAAAAGCTGTACATTATTTGGGCGAGCTCAAAGAACGATTCTGGCGCGGAAACGGCTATATCCCTGTGGGACAAATTTTGTTGAGTGCGGGCGACACGGCAACTGCGGCACCGCTCTTAAAAACTGCCATGGACGATAGCTATTATTATTTAACGCTTCCAGAGAATGAAAAAGATAATAAAGCCCGTTTTGCAGGTATGGGCTATGCGAGCTCCATGTCCGCTTATGTCAATATCCTCGTTGCACAGAAAAAATATGCCGAAGCACTCAATTATATAGAGAATGCTTTAAAAGTCGCTCCAGAACAAGCGGATGGTCTTGCAATGGTCTATTACAAATCACTAATGGGTACTGGAAGAAAGCTAGAGGCCTATAATATTCTGACCAAATTATATGCTAAAGGGCAGTTTGCTGTCGAAAATGATCTTAAGAAATTGTATACCGAATTGAACGGTTCTGATCAAGGCTACGAACGTTTTAACGCTTCCCTGCAAACGGAATTAACGCAGAACATTCGTAACCATATCAAAGAAATGGCAGTTTTTAAGCCCGCACCTGATTTTGAGCTGCTCAATATGAAAGGTGAGAAAGTCTCGTTGAGCAGTTTAAAAGGGAAAGTGGTGGTATTAGATTTTTGGGCAACCTGGTGTCAACCCTGTGTCCGCTCATTTCCGGGAATGAAAGCTGCACAAGAATCGTATGCAAATGATAAAGATGTTCAATTTTTGTTCATGAATACCTGGGAACGCGATAAAAATTACAAAGAAAATGTGGTCTCCTTTATCACTAAAAATAATTATCCGTTTGAAGTGCTTTACGATGATCAAAAAGATCCGCAAACTGGAGAGGTAATGGCGGCGAAATTTGGTGTTAAAGGTATTCCGGCAAAATTTATCATCGACAAAGAAGGCAATATTCGTTACTTTTTAACAGGATCTACACCAAACGTGGACTATATCAAATTAGAAATGAAAGAACTTATTGAGGCGGCTAAGAAACCTTATAAGGGCTGAAAAGACGTCTGCCTCCACTGCGGGGGCAGACATCTTTACAATCAACATTGTGGTGCTATCCCCGGTATGTGAGCCGTACAGCACATAAAATTGAGCTATCGGCAAAAAAACAGCCTTCTTTTGAGTCCTATCTTTGTTGCCATACAAACATGTAGATGACAACAAGAAACAACAGCAATAAGTGGCTTCGATTTTTGAAAAGAATAATCCTAGGACTGGCCGTTTTCATTGCTTTCATCGGACTATACATTATGATGCATCCACAATTTGGCAAAAGGCCTTCGGGCGAAAGACTGCAGCGCATACAGCTATCCAAGCAATTTAAAAACGGGAAATTTCGTAATATGAGTCCAACACCCATGCTCTCGCAGCCTTGGACTGTAGCGCTATACGATTATCTTTTTAAGCGTTCGAAAGAGACAAGTCCCCAATATAATATACCCACAGTACATGTCGACTGGAAGAAACTACTCGAGCAGCCTCATGGACTTGTTTGGTTTGGCCACTCCTCCTACTTGCTACATGTAGATGGCAAAAACATTCTCGTAGACCCTGTATTTAGCGGCAGCGCCTCTCCAATTCCCGGCAGTGTAAAGGCTTTTAAAGGCACGGATGTATCTACTGTATCGGACCTACCAGCGATTGACTTCCTATTTATATCGCACGACCATTACGATCATATGGACTATAAAACGCTAAAGGCATTACAGCCCCGGGTTGGAAAGGTCATTGTTGGTCTTGGTGTTGGTGCTCACCTTGAATATTGGGGCTATCGCCCTGAACAGATCATCGAAAGAGATTGGTGGGATGAGGTAGACCTGGGGGACGGTTTTCACGTAACAGTCGCTCCAGCACGACATTTCTCAGGCCGTGGCATCTTTACGGCCAATACATTATGGGCCTCCTATTCGCTCCAGACTCCCACAAAAAAGCTCTATTTGGGAGGGGACAGCGGGTACGATAGCCACTTCAAAGAAATCGGAAACCAATTGGGACCTTTCGACTTGGCTATTCTGGAAAATGGCCAATATGACCTCAGCTGGAAACATATCCACATGATGCCAGAAGAGGTTGTTCAAGCAGCACATGACCTCAAAGCTTCCGTACTATTTCCTGTTCATTCCTCCAAGTTTGTACTGGCCAATCATGCGTGGTACGAACCCTTGGAGCGCATTTCCATAGAAGCAACAAAACAACAGCAATCCTTGCTAACTCCAATGATCGGTCAGGTGATCAGCATTGATCAGGTTCAGGCGGCGCCCAGCTATTGGTGGAAAAAATAGTGCTAAGCGACTGAATTGATGGTGGCTGGCGTTATCCCAAACTTTTCCTTAAAAGAAGCATAAAAATGAGAAAGGTTTTCAAAACCGAGATCAAGATAAAAATCAGCGGGCTTTTGACGCTTACTTTCAATTAGATAATAGGCCTCGGAAAGACGCTTTTCCTGTAGCCATTTTCGGGGTGATGTCTGAAATATCTTTTCAAAATCACGCTTAAAACTAGCCAAACTGCGTCCTGTCAGCTTGGCAAAGTTTTCAAGAGGTACATTGTACCTGTAATTTTTAACCATAAACTGTTCAAGATCTATCTTATGGGGCTCCGAAAAGTCAAACAAGAGCTCCTTAAGCTGCGGATAACTCTCCAATAGTAAAGTAATTAATTCATAGATCTTGATCTGTTCCATCTGAGGGCTCACACGGTCTGCTGCCTCTGCATAGGGTGTCAGTGATTCAAAATAACTTTTGATAAACAGGTTGCTTTCCAGTACAATATTAGACTCGCCCGCATACTTTCTATCCGAACTTAGATGATGATCCATCGCATACTGCTTCAGCCGATTGGCTTGCAAAACTACCGAAACAGATTTATAGATATCATCTTTAGCGGGATACTTAAAAGCTTTGGCCAATTGGTTTTTGCGGGCGACAACGATCTGTCCTTCAGTAGCGATCATTTTTCCTTTCTGATGGTCAAGATGCGTTTCTCCGGAAATCTGAAAAAAAACGACGTGTTCGGGAATGAACTGTTCATGACCAAATACTTTCTCAAAATAACAGGAATACAAAAAAGCATTCCCAAAATCATTGTCTGCTATACTCATTTTTACTGCTTTAAATTGGCTGTATAAACGGGTTCATACCAATCCAATAGGAGCCCAAGCCTAAAGTTAGCAAATATCCAACACGTTTTAAAGAATACAATTGCCGAGAAGCTCAATTTTTATATCCTATAAAGCTCAAGCCTAAAAATAACCTCGATATTTAACCAATTCAAACTACATCCAAAGAGATTGAGCCACTGGCAATACTGCTGCCTCTATTTCTTTGCGGCAAGCCGCTTGCGTATAATACTGACAAATTCGGGTGAAACACCTAAATAAGATGCAATGTAATACTGAGGTACTCGTTGCGATATAGTTGGATAAAGTGCGATAAATTCGAGGTATCGATCTGCCGCTGGTTTGGCCATCGTATGGATCAACCTATTCTGTAAGACAGCAAGCCTACGTTGGACAAGCATACGAAATACGCGTTCAAATTTTGGAATAGTCTCTAATAATCTCTCTTTAGTATCCGGTGTCAGCATTAAAAATTCGCTATCTTCCAGTGTTTCCATATAGAGACTGGAAGGTGTATGGTAATGAAAAGATGCAATATCACTAATCCACCAATCTTCCACCGCAAAGGCTAACGTTACTTCAAAGCCATTTTCATCCAGGTAGTAGATCCGCACACAGCCTTTTTGCACGTAACCTTCAAACTGACAGATTTCTCCCTCATTCAATAACATGGTCTTCTTGGGAAACTTTTTTGTCGTGAGTATACCCGTAAACTGCGCGATCTCCTCCGCGGTCAACGTAATGCACTTCGACACATTTTTTAGAATGTTTTCGTATATCATTGTATTGTTTTTCGTGTAAAAGACAGTTTGAAATGGTCACGTAATTATACATCTTCATGTAATATATAACCTGCACCATAGATACTTTCGATGTGAAGTTTACGATCTATTTGCAACAACTTGCGAAGCCGGGAGATAAAAACTTCCAAACTTTTACCGTTAAAGAAGTCGGTATTCCCCCAAAACTTTAAGAGCAAATCTTTTTTGCTGACCAACATATTTTTATTCAAAATTAAGTAATGCAGCAGTTCTGCTTCCCTTACGGTGAGTTTTTGCACCTTTTTCACTGCGTTTTCCAGCGTAAACCGTTCCATATTGAGCCTCAAGCTGCCAATCTCCAATTCTAGCTGTAAAACCGGATCTTTCTCGGAAACAGATGCTACTTTCAATAGATTGCGGATCTTAAGCAATATTTCGTCCATATCGAAAGGTTTGGAAATATAATCAACCGCGCCTAAAGAAAGCCCCTTTAATCGGGAGTTGCGCTCATGGAGGGCTGTCAAAAAGAAAACAGGCTGTCCTGGATTGCTAGCAATCATCCGTTGCGCAAGATCAAAACCGTTACCATCAGGCAACTGGATATCGATGATCAGGAGTTTGACAGAAACGCGCTGAAAATTTTCCCAGCCACCTTCAGCAGTACTTTCCCAAAGCACCGTAAATCCTTTGTAGCGCAGATAGCGCGAAAAAACCTCTCCCAAATCGGGTTCGTCTTCGATCAAAAGAATATCAATCTTGTCTTTTGCCATTGGATGCCGCATTACCCATGTAAATATAAAAAATCGTACCCGCACTTGCCCCCTCTTCCATATGAATTGTCCATCCCAAACGGTCCAAACAGGATTTGATGTAATATAGTCCCAATCCAAGCCCCGGTTTATTTCCCGATAATCTTCCCCGATAAAATGCTGTAAATACTTTAGCCCGTTCATTAGGGCTTATACCAGACCCATTATCTGCTACTTGAAGACAGTATTGGTCTTCTGTGCAGCGCCAGGTAAACCAAATGTATTTTTCATTACTGTCATTAAATTTGATGGCATTGGATACAAGGTTGTCTAAGATCGAAAAATAATCATCTAGATCTAGTTTCATTTCAATATCAGACATTAATGCTTCGTATCGGATTTCGATCTCATCTTGATACCGCAAGCGAAGCTCATCCAACAGCTGCTGTGTGAGCCGGTTCAGCGGAAGCTGAACGATTTTTGGCTGTCGCTCCTCTAAGGCAACAGATCCCATGACCTGTTCAAAATAAGCCTTAAGTCGGTTTGCCTGCCGCTCCACGATTAGTCCCAGCTGTGTCACTTCGCGCTCATCTTTGTTGGTGTCAGGGTCGATCAGGCTGTGCGCACTGATCAGTATTGTCGTCAGTGGGGTATTGAATTCATGGCGCATATGGTTGAGAAAACTTGTTTTGAGATCGGCAAGCTTACGCTGGCTGATCCAATTGCTATAAGTCCGGTAACTAAGAAGCACAATGACCGCAATACAGGTCAAAGACAGCAAAAATACGGGTGCCATCCGTTGTACAATCCGCCAGCCCCGATTTTCATAATCTACATATAGGCTATAGGTAAACCGATAGGGACATGGACTTTTATCACTCACCGATAGTTCAAATACCCGATTATTAAGCCCCGGATTTTCTAGTCGACCAGCTATGGCGCCAGCAGGATTATCACGTTCCGTTTCATAAAACACCTTCCAAACCTTAGCTGTGGAATCGTAAACTTCCAATTTATCAAAATGAAACAGGTAAATAAGATCTTTATCAAGTTGCTGTTCCTGTACGATCTGCTGAAAAATACTATCCAGTGATTGCTCTTGCCGCAAGCGTTTGAGAAAAGGTTCCATACATTGCTGAGCAAATTTAGAGGAATCTAATGTACCAGTAGGCACCTTTTTAGACCAGATCGAAAGACATGGCACCAATGAAGTTTGGAATATCGTGTTACCACCGGGGAATATCTTATCGTCCATTACTGCAGCACCATAGGCATTCTGAATCAGATTGAGCTGTCCAATCTGGTAATTTTTATCTTCAAGCTTATACGTATTGAAGATCAAAAAACCGATCAACAGGGTCAAGATCAGGAAGCTGGTGCCAAATGCCCAGGGATATATATTTCTACCGGCGCTGTTCATGGTTTAAAAATAACATCTATTTATCGATCCAAGATACCATTAGGCTTTTATTAGGCTTTCATTAGGTTTCTATTAAACACAAGATACTTCTTCTTTCCCTATCTTTACAGCCTAACAAATTAGCAAATTATGTCCAAAATTTCCCAGACACTACTCTGTCTATGTTTCCTCCTGCTGGGCCAAAGCCTGTTTGCGCAAACCAGTTTTTCAAAAAAAATACTTGAGCAGAGCCAGCTCGATTTTGTCAATCTAGGATTTGGCATGTTTATCCATTACGGGATGCCAACTTTTATGGAACAGGACTGGTCAGACCCCAATGCTGCTCTTGAATTGTTTAAATCACCCAAACTCAACGCAGACCAATGGGCCAAAGCGGCCAAGTCGGCAAATATGAGTTACGGCTGCCTGACAACCAAGCATCACAGTGGTTTCCCGATCTGGAACACCAAAACTACAGATTATAATGTCATGAATACACCTTTACATCGTGATGTTGTTAAAGAGTTTACTGAAGCCTTTCGCAAAAATGGTCTTCGGGTAATGTTGTATTATTCGATACTGGATATGCACCAAGGTATACGGCCGCACACAATTACCAAAGCCCATATCCAGCTGATCAAAGATCAGCTGACCGAATTGCTCACTCAATATGGAGAAATTGACGCCTTGGTGATTGATGGCTGGGATGCCCCTTGGTCACGCATTTCTTACGACGATGTTCCTTTCGATGACATCTATTACCTCGTCAAATCATTACAGCCCAAATGCCTATTGATGGACCTCAATTCCGCAAAATACCCCGGTGATGCCCTCTTTTATACAGATATCAAATCTTACGAACAGGGAGCGGGGCAATTTATTTCCAAAGAACACAACAAACTCCCTGCTATGGCCTGCCTTCCCTTGCAGCAGAATTGGTTCTGGAAAACCTCATTCCCAAATACTGCCGTTAAGGATGTCAATGAGCTGGTTGAGAAATTCATTATCCCCTACAACAGTGCCTATTGTAACTTTATGCTCAACGTAGCCCCAAACAGTGATGGTCTCATGGATCAGAATGCGCTCGACGCCTTAAAAAAAATCGGCACATTGTACAAAAACAGGCCCAACTACAGCACCTTACCAGACTACCAAGCTCCTATTGTCGACCACAATATCGCTAAGCAAGTACCTTCATACAGCAGCTGGAGTGACGATATGAATATCATGGATTTTGCTAACGATGATAACTTTGGAAGCGCTTGGGTCTCCAACCCGCTCGTTAAGGGGGAGCTGTGGTATGAAATGGATTTTGAACGCAGCAAAAGCTTCAACAGTGTCGTTATTACCGAAGGGAAAGATCATCCTTCACAATACAGTCTATCTTACCTGAAGGATGGTAAATGGCAACCTATCGCAGCCAAAGCCGTGCAGCAGGGGCGCATCAAGATGTTTCGCTTTGACCAAGTATTGGGACAAAAATTACGTTTCAGCATCAAACCTGAAAAAGATCGCGCTGTCGTTCATGAAATTGGGGTATATCAGGAGCGTCGATAGCAACAGCAAAATCCGATAATTCTGATTTATAAAAGTTTAATATTTTCACATAACTGGTTCAGGAAACTCTAATGATAAAGCCTCATGTAATGCTGCAAGGGGCTTTATCATTAGAGAACGGATCAAATAATGTTTATTTACTCCAACCCGGATTCTGCGTCAAATTACTGTTTAACACGATTGCCGCTGAAGGAATCGGGTATAGGTATTGTTTGTTGTTATCATCCCAGGTACGTTTCACCGCTTTAAACCATTCCAGATGATTGTCTGAAGTCATCGTCTGGAAGTTGGTGCTCTTGCCTCCAATGGCCACCTTGGCAACTCCTGCTGGAACAGTGATCGAAGGAGCAGATTTACTGCCTTCATAAAAGACAACATCAGGTGTACCGTTATGATCGATATCGATCAATTTATCCAGCGCTGGAATATAGATACCTGTCCAGGGTAAATTGGCCATTAGCGGTCCAAGCTTCCAGCGTTTCAAATCGTTGAAACGGAATCCTTCCAGTGCCAGTTCCACCTGTCTTTCCCGGCGGATTTCCAAAAGCACAGGATTGTTTACTTCAGGGAAGAATGTATTTTTTAGATAGCTATCAACTTTTGTCGGCAAGCTATTGATTCCACTACTTATCCCTGCTCTTGCTCGAAGTGCACCAATGGTTTTGGACCAGTCCGCATCGGTGAAGGTACCGAGTTCCTGTTTCGCTTCGGCATAATTTAGCAACACCTCCGCATAACGCATTAGCGGAACCGCATTCGTATTGTACCCGCCGTTGTCATAATATGAATCATCCAATGTATACTTAATCGGTTGATAACCTGTATAGGTGAAACTCGCAAAATTTGGAGGTGCCACCTGTCCATTACGCGAGTAACCCGGTGTGCGGATCAACTGTGCAAGCCGCAAGTCACGATTTTGACATTCCTCATAAAACTCCTCCGTCTGAAAGTTGGGTCTATCCGTATAAGGGGTACCATCAACATTCAAAAAGGTATTGATAAAGGGTCTTACCAAACTGAGTCGGGGGCCATAGGTAGCCGACGTCCACCACCAATTCGCATCATTCAACAGCGCAAGATCCTTGCTAAAGGTTACCGCCAGCATAACCTCTTTTGTCACAGGTGCATTGCTTGTAAACAGCATCCGCTGTGAGGTCTTGGGATCTGCAGAGATATTAAGTCCATAAGGGCCATTTTCCATTAAGATCTTTCCAGCATCTACTGCCATCTGAAAAAACACCTCCGGCTGTGTAGCAAGATTGAGTTTATGATATTTACGGAATGTACCCTCAAATAGTGCAATCCTTGTCTTTAGACCAAGTGCTGTCCATTTATTAACCGTACTGCCGTCGCCTCCCGTATTGGTGATATTGGTGTAGGCAAAGTCCAGATCTTCCATGATATGCTTCATGACCACCTCGCGCGAATCGCGTGGTGCCTTGAGGATGTCTGTTTCATCCACTGCCAGCGGATGATCTACCCAAGGCACATCGCCAAATCGCACCACTTTTTCATAATAAAACCAAGCTCTAAAAAAGCGGGCCAGGCCGATATAATTATTTTTTATGGCATCAGTCAATTTGGGACTGTTGCACTTGGCGATCAATTGATTGATATTGCGCAAGGTCGTCCATGACCAGCCCGAACTGATTTCCGCGCTATAAGCACCGCCGACCATAAAATCATTTAGGCTATTTACGGCAGAATAATCGGCCATTGCATCGCCCTTATAAGCGTCACTTCCCGAAGTGATATTCCGATAGAAGGAGTTACTGTAATTTTTCAATCCACTTTCACTACCAAAGATATCTTCTTCGGTAGCTCCTGCCTTTGGCAGCTCATTCAGTTCGCAAGAACTGAACAAAAGTGCAACAACAGGTATATAAAACAATCTTTTCATGTTGATATAAAACTATAAGCCAATAGATAAGTTAAAACTGATGCTCTTCATGATCGGATAATTAAATCCGTCACCGGACCCTGTTCCGATTTCAGGATCCGATTTGCCCAGGTTGCCGACATCAAGATCCTTCGTCTTTTTGTAAAGCGGCGACCAGGTCCATAGGTTTTCACCCGATAGGCCTGCACGAAGACTACTGATTTTTAATCGGTTTGTCACAGACTTAGGAAAGCTGTACCCGATCTGTAAGTTTTTCATCCGAATATAGGCCACATTTTGTAAGTATCTGGTTTGGGGGGTGGTTTTAATAGACTCGTTATAGCCGGCATAACGTGGAAAATAGCCATTCGGATTATCTGCTGTCCAGTAATTATTGAGGTGCCATTCCGGCAAATTGTTATAAGGTCTATTGTACTGTCCCCAGAAAATCGACTCATTGCTCGGATACCAATTTTGCTTGCCTACTCCTTGGAAAAATGAAGAAAAGTAGATCCCCTTCCAATCCAAATTGAGGTTAAAACTATAGATATACCTTGGATCGGCATTACCGATGACCGTTCTATCACCATGACTGTAGATTGTATTGTTTCCATAATCAATCACACCGTCGCCATTGAGATCTGTAAAACGAACATCCCCGGGATAGATTGTTCCATTGTTGGACGATTTGATCAGTTTTTGTTTTGCTGCTCCATCAATCTCCGCCTGATTCTGGAATAATCCCTGGGTTACATAACCCCAGATCTCACCAATCCGCTGTCCTTCGTAATAGGAACCGTCTTTGATTAAACCTTCCTTATTCTCATAACGGTCTATGTTGGATTTATAGTCTGCCAGCGTTCCGCGCACAGACCAGTTGAACGGACTGCCATTAAGATCAAATCGATCCTTATAAGTCAAGCTCAGTTCAAAACCTTTGGTTGTCATATCCGCATAGTTCCCTTTTGGTGACTCCGCTCCAAAAATATCCGGCAATGCGACACCAAGGGTATACATATTGAGGGTCTTGCGCTGATAGATATCTCCGGTAAGGGTCAATTTCCCATTTAACGAAGATAGATCAAGACCTAGATTGGCCGTACGCGCAGTTTCCCAAGTTAAGTTATCCGGAATAACTTTAGGCACCGAGGTATAGGAAGGTTTCTGACCATTTAGTACCCGGTCCATAATCTTGATTTCATAGATATCCAGATAGGAATAAGGATCCACATTACCATTACCAAGGGAACCATAGGAGGCCCTTAGCTTCAGGTCAGACAGCGCCTTTTTGTCCACCTGGAAGAAAGGTTCTTCCGATATACGCCAGCCTACGGATGCAGACGGGAACAATCCCCACCGTTGGTTGGTCGGGAATTTGGATGAACCATCGTACCGGCCATTGAATTCAAAAAGATAACGGTCTTTGAAGATGTAATTGGCCCGCATAAATACACCGACATTGCGGTATTTGTTATATCCCGCCGTTGCTGTAGTATTCTGCCCTACTGCCAAGTTGATATTTTCTACGTCGTCATTAAGCAGACCGGTCTTGGTGATATAGGTTGAATTATAAGTCCGTTGTTCATAATTATAACCGAGCAAACCTTTAAAGTAATGGTCACCTAGTGTACGTTCATATTCACTGTAAAGATTTCCGAACAAGTAACGGTAACGTTGGTCTACTTGATAAATATTATCATTCATGCTTGTTTCCAACCGCAGCATTTTTCCCTCCTGCGTGCTATAAGGGACAGGCACACGAACCCTTACCGAACTAAAATCACGATTTCTGAAAGTCAGATCCCCCTTTACACGAAAAGTATTGTTTAAAAACTTGGTTTCAAAAGACGTGGTATTGCGGAGATCCTGATTGGCTGTGTTGGTACCGTTTTTGCCGTAGATGAAATCCCCTACGGTGTAGGCTGCCGAGAAACTCATTGATCCGTCGGGATTAAAAATTGGTGAAGAAGGGTGCCCTTCATCGGCAATATTACGCCAGATATTACCACCTTCACCCGCTGTGGAAGGATCCCTGTATTTGGCGTAGTTAAAATCGATGTTATTGCTGATCCGCAACCAGTCTGTCACCTGAAGTCCGGCTTTTGCACGTGTATTATAGGTCTTATATTTATCGCTATTATAACGATACATGCCATTATAATCGTAAGCACGGCCAGAAATGTAGTAATCCATTTTTTCCGAATTACCGCTGATAGAGAGGTTATGATCCTGGACAAAGGTATTGTCCTTGATCAGCATGCCATAATAATCCTCATTACCATAGTAAACATAATTGCCCTTATCATCCACCGTGACCTGCTCCGTAATTCCCTGTTCTTTTCTCCTCTTAAATTCCTCCAGCCAATCTGTTGTAAAGATTTGTGTTTTGTTGAGCTTGCTCGGAATAGAGGAATAATTGTTCCAGGCATTATAGGCTGTAAAGAAATGCGAAGCATATTCGTAGCCATCCGTCACAAATTTGGGTAAAGCGATCGGTTTCTGAAAAGAACCACTGCCCGAATAGTTAATAGACGTTTTTCCAGACTTGGCACGTTTGGTTGTGACAAGTACAACCCCGAATGTTCCGCGGGAACCGTATATTGCAGATGAAGCAGCATCCTTGAGCGTCGTTACACTTTCGATATCATTAGGATTGATAGCGGAAAGGTCCCCTTCGACACCATCGATAAGAACAAGTGCACTTCCTCCCTGACCAATAGAAGTTGTACCACGGATATTGAAACTTGGCGCCCGATTAGGTTTACCATCTGCTGGGGTTACATTTAAGTTGGGAATTACCCCTTGAAGCATCTGACTTGCATTGCCCAGTACACGTCCCTCAAAAGCTTCTGAACCCACCTGGTCTACAGCACCAGTAAGATTCACTTTTTTCTGAGTCCCATAACCGACCACAACGACTTCTTCCAGCTCAGTGTCTTTGGATTCCATGTTGACATCGATCTGCCCACCTGTCACATTGACGATCTTTTCACTGTAGCCTATGGCCGTCAATTTGAGTTTTTGCCCTACACTGGCTTCGATCACAAACTGACCTGCACCATTTGTTGAAGTGTTTTTTTGGCTAGTTAAATTCGTGATAGTGACTCCGGACAAGAATGTTCCCTCTTTGCCTTTTACCACCCCTCTTACGGTAAACTGAACTGCAACATCTTGCGTTTCTTTAGCCAATTTGACATGATTACGCTCTACGTTAGCCCAAGTGGGATACGAGAGACTCAATGCCATACTGATTAGTAATGTCTTTTGCATTTTTAATCTGGTTTAGAATTTTGCACCAAAGTTGGCACTTTGACTTGGTTTATAATTTACCGTAATGTTAATAAATATTTAATTAATACCACCAATATCAACTGCTAAACAGATTATGCAAGGAATTATTTCATATAAATTTAGTTTTTGGTTAATACAAACAGAAAGAACTGCCCATTAGTAGCAGTTCTTTCTGTTTATATCCATGCCTTTTGGCCAGGAGATTAAACTCCTTTAATTTTCTTGAATAAAAGCTAGGATATCTTTGTTAATGGTTTCTGCTTCTGTAGTAGGCATTCCATGTGGGAATCCGGGATAAGTAATCAATGTACCGTTTTTTACCAGCTCCGCTGCTCTTCTACCTGTTATATCGATCGGCACGATCTGGTCATCCTCACCATGCAGGACGAGTACAGGAATTTCTACATTTTTCAGTTCCTCAGTGAAGTCGGTTTCAGAAAAAGCTTTGACACAATCATATTGAGCTTTTATGCCCCCCATCATCCCTTGTCGCCACCAGTTGTCCATTACACCTTGTTTCACATCCGCTCCGTCGCGATTATAGCCATAAAAAGCAAGGGTAAAGTCCTGAAAATATTGCTGCCTACGTGTGGCTGTATTCAATCTTATTTCGTCAAACACTTCCATGGGCACGCCATCGGGGTTAGTTGCGCTCTTAGCCATCGTAGGCGTAACTGCGCTGATCAACACAGCTTTTGAAACACGCGCTGTACCGTGATTGTTTAGATAACGAATCACTTCGCCTCCACCGGTTGAATGGCCAACATGAATAGTGTCTTTTAAATCCAATGCTTCTACCAACTGCGCAATATCTGAAGCATAGGTATCCATATCGTTCCCGTCCGCAGTCTGTGTCGAACGCCCGTGTCCACGGCGATCGTGCGCAACCACACGGTATCCTTTTTGAAGAAAATACATTAGTTGCGCATCCCAGTCATCACTAGATAAAGGCCAGCCGTGATGAAAAACGATCGGTTGGCCTGTACCCCAGTCCTTATAATAAATTTCTGTTCCGTCTTGAACTTTAAATGTTGCCATGATGAATAATTTTACTTTCTTATTTCTGTTATTTAATAATTGAATTGCAATCCGTCACTTGATACACTTAGCTTTCGCCCAACACGTGTACCAGATCTTCCGCTCCGCCGTCAAATTTCTGGCCATTGACAAAAAACGTTGGCGTCCCATTCACTCCACTCATCATACCACTTTCAAAATCTCCTTCCACACGGTCTAATAACGACTCATCTTTTAGAGCCGATCTGAATTTATCCATGTCTAAATCCAGCTTTTGGGCCATATCCAGGAGCCATTCGTCATTGAGGGCATTTTGATTTTCAAAGATAGCATCATGCATTTCCCAAAATTTACCCTGAAGTGAAGCTGCTTCCGCTGCCAGCGCCGCGGATTTGGCATAAGGGTGCATTTCTGACAACGGAAAATTGCGGAAGACAAACCGGATCTGACTTCCGAGTTCAGCCATCATTTCTTTTATGATAGGATGAGCTGTTCCACAATGTGGGCATTGATAGTCGCCATATTCAACAATGGTCAAATCGGCTTGACCATTACCTAGTATATGGTCAGCGCTGCTGACTTTTGGTTTTAATGACATAGTTAATTTGATTTGAGATTTTCCAACGCCTCGATAATACCGTCAGCTCCTGGATTAACAGCAGTAGGCGATAAATAACTCCACGCAATAACACCCTCCTTATCTATCACAAAAAGTGCGCGCTTGCACTCGCCTTCTTCTTCGTCGTAAACACCATATTTCTTGGCAACCTCACCTTTGCCTTCAAAATCAGCTAAGAGCGGGAAATGAAGCTTACGCGATTCTGCAAATGCCATATGACACCACTTGCTGTCAACGGAAATGCCCATGATTTCGGCATCATACTTCTTAAAATACTTAAGCATTTCATTGTACAGGGCCATCTGATCACTGCACACTGGACTCCAGTCTGCCGGATAAAATGCCAGTATCACATTACGTCCTTTAAATTCAGATAATTTAATTTTTTGATCCGGTGTTGCATACAAGGTAAAATCGGGTGCAACATCATTTTTTTGTAACATATCAACGTCTTTAGAATTTAACCATTTTTTGAGATACCAGTCTTGATAGTATTGGTATCACTCCTAAATAAAGCACGCTAAAGCAAAAATTGTTTTAAAGAAAAAAAAACACCTTATCCCCGATCTGGCTACAACATTCGTTGATCTGCCTACATCTGTCGTGCGGCGATTCACCACCTTTGTACTATTCTTTTATTTAAAAACAGAAACACATGAAATCACAAAAAGTATGGTTTGTCACCGGTGCCTCTAAGGGGTTAGGTCTCAATTTAGTTAAAGAGCTGCTTGCGCAAGATTACCTTGTCGTTGCCACATCGCGGACAAAAAAGGCGCTGGAAAATGAAATTGGTGAAGTGGAAAACTTTCTACCGCTAGAAGTAGACATTACGGATGACAAAGATGTTGCCCGCGCAGTACTTTCGGCCATTGATTATTTCGGAAGAATTGATGTGCTCGTCAATAATGCTGGCTATGGTCAGACCGGCGCACTTGAAGAACTGAGCGAATCAGAAACACGCCGCAACTTCGAGGTCAATGTTTTTGGATCACTTAATGTCATCCGTCACATTGCCCCCCATATGCGCGGTCAGCAATCGGGACACATTTTCAATATAGCCTCGATCGGCGGTCTGGTTGGTAATTACCCAGCCTTTGGTGTATACTGTTCCACGAAATTCGCAGTAGCTGGTTTTAGCGAAGCCCTAGCGACCGAAATGAAACCTTTTGGTGTACATACAACTGTAGTTTACCCAGGATACTTCAGAACCGACTTTCTATCCGAAGGCTCCCTACAAACCGCAGCCAATCCAATTGCTGCGTACATTACCGCCCGCGAAAGCGAAGCCACACACCAACACGAGATCAATGGAAATCAGGTTAACGATCCACAGAAAGCCGCAACACTATTGATCGAGGTGAGCAAACTGCAAGAACCTCCTGTCCATTTACTGATGGGCCAGGATGCTTATGAACTGGCAAAAAATAAAATCAACATGTTGACAGCGGAGATTGAAAAGTGGAAAAGCTATACCGTATCAACCGGTTTTGACAAATCGGCCGAATAAGACATCGCACTTTGTGTATAAAAAGGAAATTAGCTGCCAATAAAAATAGAAAATAAGTAAATTTACACCTATGGAGAATACATTTCGCTTTCATTCCTTGTCGGAATTTCACAGCTTTTGCGGTCTGCCCAAACCAGAGCATCCGTTAATCAGCTTAGTGGACTATAGTCAGGTACATTACCCTGTTAATGACAACAAATTGAATTGGATACAACATTTTTATTCGATCGGTTTAAAGCGAAATGTGAATGCCCGATTTAACTATGGTCAGCAGCACTATGACTTTGATTCGGGTATTCTTTCCTTTGTATCACCCTTACAATTTTTAAAGGTGGAAATTAATCAGGAAGTAGTGGCGCAACCCAGTGGATGGATCCTGTTGATCCATCCCGATTTCCTCTGGAACAGCGAATTGGCAAAACATATTCACCAGTATGATTTTTTCCAATATCAAGTCAATGAAGCGCTTTTTCTTTCCGACAAGGAAGAGTCCGTAATCGTCGATATTCTTCAGAATATAGAAAAGGAATATCAGTCTAATATCGATAAATTCAGCCGCGAACTCATTATCAAACAGATTGAGCGCTTGCTGATTTATGCCGAACGATTCTACGAACGGCAGTTTATTACCCGCAAACGATCGACACAGGAACTGGTCACTAAATTTGAGCAGTTGCTGACTGCACAGTTCAAACAGGATATGCTACAACAACATGGGGTTCCAACGGTTGGCTTTCTGGCACAACAGCTCAATCTATCGCCAAACTATCTTGGCAGCCTGCTCCGCATCTATACACAACAAAACACCCAGCAGCATATTCAGCACAAAATGATCGAGTATGCCAAATTGCGCTTGAGCACCAGCTCCCAGTCCATCAGTGAAATTGCCTATGAATTAGGTTTCGAGCATCCGCAGTCATTCAGCAAAGTCTTTAAAAAGAATACACAGCATAGTCCTCTGGAGTTTAGGCAATTTTTTCAATAAATTACTTCAATTTAATCTGCGTAATATCCCGCTACTCCAATGCCGATTGTCCAAAAGAATTTTGATTTTTCAAGATCCTCCAATAGCATATCCGCATTATCTTCGTATTCGCCATCGGCTTTGATTTCCTCAATCTCCTCCTGAACATCCTCTTCAGTAATCTGTCGCCAGACACCAACAGAGCTATTTAAAAATGTATAGCAGTATCCCGCTTCGGCATCATCAACCTCACCCTGGTTTTTATCCGTTAAGATCGTTACAAGTTCAGTCGCTTCCAGCTGAAATGGATTAACACCGTAGATACTGATCTCCGTTTTTTCCGGATTGGGTCCATTGATGCTTTCTATAAATTCCAATGTTCCCTGATCATTAAAATCAAGTCTCAATTCGAGTTCATCATAATAATATTGGTCGTCCAGCGCATCTGAAGGAGTACCAAGTACACTTTGAACTTCAGCACGGCCCGCACCGAGATTAACCGGACCAATACCTTCAATTTGAATCCCAACGAGTGGGACTAGTTCGATCTTTTTCATGTGTATTCAGTAATTTAAAACAGTGTACCTGCATGATTAACAATTTAAAACATGCTATCGTTTTATCTGAAGGAAATATACCTACAGCTTTATGGTGAAATAAATTAAATGATCCTATATCACCTTTTTATAAAAGGTAATATAGGAATTTAAACGAATAGGTAATACCTTTGGACCGACAAAATACCGTCTCACTATACAAATTAGATTTTGATGAAATCGAAAAAAGTAAATACCTGCGACCACTCCTGCCTTATGTGCCGTTATGTCTTACAAGACTGGCTCGGACAGATCGACCTTCATCGGAAGAATATCAAATTAAAAAAAGGTGAACAGTTTATCACCGAAGGGCAATCGGTTCAGGGTATTTATTTTGTCCAGTCTGGACTCGTCAAAGTTCATCGCAATCTCGGGGATAAAGAAACCATTGTACGATTTGCAAAAAAAGGAGATATCGTTGGCCATCGTGGGGTCAGTACCGAACAAACTGTGTACCCTATTTCTGCTACAACCCTGGAAGTGTCGCAGCTCTGCTTCGTCGAAATGCCGTTCTTCCTGTCCACACTACGCATAAATCCTGAGCTGAGTTACCGGTTGATGTTGTTTTTTGCCGACGAACTACATCTTTCTGAACAAAAGATGACCCGCCTGACACAGCTCGCTGTTAAAAATCGTCTTGCCTGGAGCCTATTGTTACTTCACCGTGTTTTCAGCGAGGAACATAAGGATGGATATATTGGGTTATCCCTAAGCAAAAAAGACTTAGCTTCCTACGTAGGCGCTACATACGAGACCGTATATCGCACACTGAGCGAACTTATCGAATTAGGAGCCATCATGATGGACAAAAAAGACATTTTTATTAAAAACCTCCAGCTTCTACAGGATCTATCAGAAGAAAACAATGGGGAGTTAAACTAGCTAGAAAAGCCAACGACTCCCCAAATCATATATTCCCTTAAAAATACATCACCTTAAAATTTATACCCTATACCGACTCCCAACCTCCATTTACCATCAGCAGCACTCGTTTTTGCGGTATAGAATGCTGGCAACTGAATGGCAATATGTCGGAATACAGCGGTTAAACCAAATCCCAGAGAGGGCGTGATCCAGGAGTTCTTTGGCTTCCCCGATTCAACCTGATCTTCTTTCAGCTTTAAGCTAGGCAATAAACCGACCAATAGGCAGCTCTTGGGTGCGAATGTATATTTCACCGCTGGCCCCGTACAATTGATGTAGGCACCATGGTCAGCATATCCTGCCACAACAATTCCTTCAAATAGACTGCCTTTTACTATTTTTTCCTGACCATACATCTGACTGCTAATCATTAACAGCAAACATACCGTCAACAGTTTTTTCATTTGATCCATAAAATTTAAGTTTGCGAAGCCGACACTTTTTCTTTTTGATGATACGTGTAATAAATGGCCATCCCAGTAAAGAGCAGTCCACCGACAATGTTCCCAGCCGTAACAATCAGCTGATTACACAGCCACCAGTCGGAAATCGTTACTTTTGCTCCAAACATCATTCCTGCGGGAATCACAAACATATTGACCACAGCATGCTCATAACCTAAAGCAAAGAATATAAAGATCGGAATACCCGCCGCCAATATCTTTCCAAGCGTAGACTTCGATGTCATGGACATCACCACACCCATACACACCATCCAATTACATAGAATGGCTTTGACAAAAGCCGAAAACAAACCCGAAGCACCATGGGCGCTGTATCCCAGTGTTTTCTTTTCACTGATTAGCATCAGACTATGTTCGATATTTCCAAGCTGGCTCAATTGACCAGTCTCCGTGCTCGCAGCCCAAAACAAAATCGCAAAGAGTACGCTACCCAGTAAATTACCTAGAAAAACCCAGAAAAGATTTGAGACCATCGCTTTAAAATTGATCTTTCCTTCAAACCACGCCAATGGTACCAAGGAAAAGCTTCCCGTCACCAGTTCGAGACCGAGGATGACAATAATCACAAATCCTACTGGAAAAACAAATGCACCAACTAAACCCAACCCGGTCTGGGAAGTAGCCAATTGGGCAAGAGTAACAGAAATTGCCAGTAAGGCACCTGACAGCGCTCCCCGTATCAAGAGGTCTTTGATCGGAAGCGAAGATTTGTAGATAGCGGTGTTCATCATCGCACTTGCTACCTCTTTGGGGCTGATATAATCCATCGTATTTTGTTTAATAAGATTTTCGATTAACTTTTTTTTACCTAAGCGGTCATTCCGATAAACACACTCCCGTTCTCCACCTTTACCGGATAGGTCTTTATTGCGCATTCGTCTCCCGAAAGACATTCACCTGTATCTAAGGCAAAGGTTTTTTTATGAAACGGACAAGCGACTTTAGGCGTGTCTCCCAAAGACCCCAGCATTCCGCGACTTAAAATCATCTGCCGCTTGTGCGGGCATTCATTCTGTGTAGCATACCACTCGTTGCGACGGGCGAAATAGAATAGTGCGACCTGCTCGTTGTTCAATTTAAGACAGACTCCACCGTTTTCAATGGCATCTTCTATCCGGCAAGCCTTCAGCCATTGCATGTCAATTTTCGTACTCATATGATTTCATTAAAAAGTTTAGCGATTAGCTATTTAATAAGTCCTAATGTTCCAATCGGCGGCTTTCTTCTGTCCGCGAAAACTTTCAAAGCGAACAGTATCGTCCTTCTCATCAGGTGCATTTACAAAATGAACAAAGCGTTTTCGAATTTCAGGATCTTCTACAGCTGCTTTCCATTCGCAGCGATAACTGTCGACGAGTAGCTGCATATCCTGCTCCCACGTATCACCCATCCCCAGACTATCCCCTACCACAACATTCCTGAGATAATCTATTCCGCCTTCCATTTTGTTGAGCCAGGTAGCCGTTCGCGTCAGCGGGTCTGCAGTGCGGATATAGAACATCAGAAAACGGTCTATATAACGAATACACGTTTCGCTATCAATATCCGATGCCAATAATAACGCGTGCTGCGGCTTACTACCGCCATTGCCGCAAACATAGAGGTTCCATCCTTTTTCGGTCGCAATGATTCCAAAATCCTTACTCTGAGCCTCGGCACACTCACGTATACAGCCGCTAACGGCTGATTTAATCTTATGTGGCGCGCGGAGCCCACGGTAACGTTCCTCTATCCGTATCGCAAAAGAAACGCTGTCGTGCAGCCCAAACCTACACCAGGTACTTCCAACGCAGCTTTTAACGGTCCGAAGCGCCTTACCATAAGCATGTCCACTCTCAAAACCTGCAGTAATGAGCTCTTCCCAGATAAAGGGCAAATCATTGAGATGTGCACCAAATAGGTCGATGCGCTGTCCACCAGTAATTTTTGTATACAGATTGTATTTCTTAGCCACCTCCCCGATTACAATCAGTTTATCGGGGGTAATTTCACCTCCTGGAATACGCGGAACAACTGAATACGTCCCGCCCTTCTGTATGTTGGCCAGGTAACGGTCATTGCTGTCCTGAGCCACATCATTGCCCTTTCCCAAAATCATTTCATTCCAGAGACTGGCAAGCAAGGAAGAGATTAAAGGTTTACAGACTTCGCATCCATGCCCATGTCCCAGTGCATCCAACACCCGTTCGTAACTTTTCAGTTCGTGGATCTTCATCAGATCATAAAGTTCCTGGCGACTCAGGTCGAAATGCTCGCAGATGGTACCCCGAATATATTTTCCTTGCTGTTTCATGGTGTAGTTGACCAGGTCTTTGACCATAGGCACACAACCTCCACATCCCGACCCCGCTCTGGTACATTTCTTTACTGCATCCGCATTTTCACAATCTCCTGTGGCCACCGCGTTGCAGATTGCGGCTTTGGTGACACCTTCGCAACTGCAGATCAATGCATCATCCGGAAGAGCTTCCAGACCAGAAGAAGGCGCTTTACTGTCACGCTGTTGCCCAAAAAGGAGAAGTTCTGGGTGTTCTGCCAACGGCAAACTATTATTAACCGTCTGAAGCAACATGTTATAACTTGCAGCTTCTCCGACGAGTATCCCGCCCAGTAGGCGCGTGCCGTCTGTACTGATATTCAACCGCTTATAAATCCCCTTATTGCGATCCTCCAGTACGATCGTATGCGCATAAGGTTCGCTGATAAAAGGATCTCCGAAACTCGCTACATCAACTCCCATCAATTTTAGCTTGGTACTCATATCAAACCCCTTAAAGGATTTGATATCACCAACGATATGAGCCGCCGCAATTTCAGCCATCTCATAACCCGGTGCAACGAGTCCATAGACCATATCTTCCACCAAGGCACATTCGCCGATTGCATAAATCGCAGGATCCGAGGTCTGCATGTGTGCGTTAACTCGTATTCCGCCACGCTCGCCGACCGCAAGGCCTATTTTCTTGGCAAGCTCATCACGAGGACGTATACCAGCAGATATTACCAATAAATCTGTCTCCAGCGAGGTCCCGTCGTTAAAAGCGATTCCAGTGAGATGATGATCACCCAACAGCTGGCTTGTGGATTTTTGCAAGAAGCAAGTCAAACCCAATGCTGCTAACTTATGCTGCAAAAGTTTACTGGCATTATCGTCAATCTGACGGGGCATCAGACGGGGGGCAAATTCAATCACAGCCGTTTCTTTAAGACCAAGGTCTACCAATGCTTTAGCCGCTTCCAATCCTAAAAGTCCCCCGCCCATAACTGTGCCTGTCTTGACTTTAGCCGCATATGCTTTAATCAATTCCAGGTCTTCAATTGTACGGTAGAGGAATACACCTTCTTTGTCGATACCAGGTATTGGAGGAACAAAAGGTGCAGAACCTGTTGCAAAAACTAAATAATCATATTTCACGGTAATCCCCTTTAGAGATGCAACTTCTTTTTCTATAACATTTATACCGACAATAGGATCACCTAGATGGATTTCTATATTATTTTCAGTGTACCACTCTTTTTTCAACAAAAAAAGTTCAGTAACTGAAGAATATTTAAAATAATCAGTCAAATGCACACGATCATAGGCTCGAATTTGCTCTTCTGAGAAGACAACGATATCTAAATCATTCGATTTCTGCTTTAATTTTTCACAAATCTTATTACCGACCATCCCATTTCCGACAATAACAACCTTTTTTTTATCCATGACCCTGTTTTTATTGTATAAAAATCAATTTCTAGTTTCAACAAGACTAATTTATGGAATAAAAAATTAAAAAATCAAAATAAATATGATTTTTATAATACTTTTTCATAAAAAACATATTAAAAATACATTAAAACATGATTTTTATCATATTTTTTATTATTTTTATACATATAAACGATTGAAAAATAAATAAAATGGAAAATTTAAAGCAAAAAACCCTATTTATAGTAGGATCCGGACCTGGAGATCCAGAATTATTGACAATAAAAGCTTATAAAGCGATAAAAAGTGCTCAAGTACTCTTATATGACAACCTAATTAATAGGGAAATCCTACAAATAGCAGACAAAAACTGTAAAAAACACTATGTTGGAAAACATCCATATGGAAAATACGTCCCACAGCAGGATATAAATGAACTTATCTTATATTATTGTAGCAAATTCGAAAGAGTGGTACGACTTAAGGGCGGAGATCCCTATCTTTTTGGACGTGGTTTTGAAGAATGGCTCACCGTACAACACCGATCTATTAACATCAGCTACATTCCGGGCATCAGCAGCATGCAAGGCGCTGGACTCAACGACATTCCGCTAACACACCGTGGTGTAAGTGAAGGGGTATGGGCATTGACGGGTATGAAAAAAGATGGAACACTTTCTGCCGATCTGCCGCTCGCCGTTCAAAGCAGATCGACCGTAGTCATTTATATGGGAATGCGTAAGCTCGACGAAATCGCACGCACCTACGTACTATACGGAAAAGGGGAAACACCAGCTGCCATTATACAGCATGCGAGCTTGCCCCAGCAGAAACAAGTATGCTGCAAAGTCAAGGATCTTGTCATGATAAGCAAAGTACATAACATGGGGCATCCGGCAATTATCGTCATCGGAGCGGTTGTAGACTTGCAGCATACATTGGCGGTAGCTGCCGAGCAGCGGCACATCATCTAGCGCTATAGCGCTGTCAATTTCAGCACGCCATCACTTTACAAGAATAACGATGTCACATACCAGCAGATATATAATTTATTTTAATTCTTATAATACATAGCTATAATGCTTTCTTTACATTTGGATTGATCCAGTAATCTTCATGATCAGTATGGGAGAAATACTCCATGGGAGTTACGTGGCAATCTATGGTTTCATTGAGACCATTTTCTGTATACATAAAAACCTCTTCCGAAGGAAGCACCATGCCGTTGATAATAGCGCCATAGTCCAGATAATGGAGATCAGATAGCAGCACGTTTACATAATTTGACACCACCCATTTTTCCATTTCTTCTTTACTCACCCGTTTTATACGATCAGCCAGAAACTTTACCTCCTCCATGTCTTTTTCAGCACTATCAGCAAAAAACAATTTCAAAAAGGCCTCATATTTATCGAATTCTTTATTTCGAATTGCTTCATTACGGAGAAACAACTTCTCGCCCAGCTGCCCACAGTGATCGACATATTTTTTCAGTTCCATCTGCGCAAGCTCGCCGTCCGACCATTTTTGCAGTTCAGAAAGTGCATATACATCGGTACCTTGCCCATCGCATTGATTGAGATACGCCCAGATATCACCCTCCACAACTTTAGGTTTATGATGATCCAATACATTGTAGCCCTGCGCAATCCATGCCTCTATTTGTTCTCTTCTCATAGCTGTTGTTTTTAAAAATTAAACAACAGCGAAACGGTAATCGTTTTCCTTTTTTCTAACTGAGATTTCTGGATTTCAATTCTGCATCCAAAGCTTTTTCATTTTTACCAAGATATTTATAGGCAATTACAGCCAATACCAGTGGAAAAATCGTCGGCCATGTAATTCCGGCAACGAACAGGCTATACCCAGCAATACCCACACAAAATCCAATGATCGAACCATTGATTACTTTAGTGGATTTGGATTTCTTTTTGAGAACCAACAACTCTTCATTGGTCAATTCATTGAATTTCTTTTCTTCCATGCGGTTTATTCGATCTTCAGGTTAGTTACTTGATCTATTTGATGCGAATATAATTATTTAAACGGACAACTCTTACCTAAATTTTGTCAGTAAAAATGCAAAAATTTCAGTTTTCATGAAAAAATTTCAGCTTTTTCACCGTGGTATTTTTTTTGCAATTGTTCGGATACAGTCGGCCGGCTGAAAATTTTAATTTTAATAAGTTGTTTTCACTTAATTAAAAGGAGGTTTATCATGAAATTAGCAAAAAGAAACTGGAACAATTTATCGATGTTCTCGCCCATGTTTGATGATTTTAACCGTGAACTTTTAAACTGGGGCAACAAAAACTACTCGCCTACCAGCACCACGGTCCCAGCAGTAAACATCAAGGAAAATGGCGACAACTTTGAAGTTGAAGTGGCAGCACCAGGAATGGCCAAAGAGGATTTTAAAATTACGCTTGATGGCAATCTTCTAACTATTTCCTCCGCCAAGGAAGAGCAGCATGAAGAACAAAAAGACAATTATACGCGTCGGGAATTCAGTTATCAATCTTTCCAACGGAGTTTCGAGCTGCAAAAAGATGTGGTGGATCAGGATAACATTGAGGCTCATTATGAAAATGGTATGCTCAAACTGACAATTCCAAAAAAAGAGGAAGCCAAACAAAAGGAACCTCGAACAATTTACATATCCTAAGTCCTATAATACCAACTAGTATGCTGTTGGTCTCCAGAACGGGACCAACTTCTTTGTTTTCCAAACTTACCGAAATCATGAAAAGATTGAACAATTATAGCATTGAAGTGCATATTCCCTGCAAGGATAGTTACATTAAGCTTGCTACTTTTGACCTGGGCAACTGCCCCAAAATTGTAGATGAACTCTTCAATGAATTGCTCGGTTCGACGGAACATACACCGAACAGATTGTTGCGCATCGACCTGTTACTCCATGAAGAAGCGGATATACAAATTCCAGTCCGATCCATCAATTGTACCTTGGATGAACTTGCAGACAACACCAAGGCAATCACCAAAAAGGCCTTCAGAGCCTTGAATCTAGAATAGGATTGAGAGAATCCAACATATTTTTTACAATAAATTTGAAGGAAAACTTGATTTTCTTCCAATCGATTTATAATTTGGCGACGGTTTTTTCCTCAAGAAATCACAGGAATCCGAACCGGCATTTTTTGAAAGCTATTATTCTATCTTAAAACATAAATTTTAGTTATTGGATCATGTTTACAAAATTACTAATTACAAACCAACGCCCACGTCTATCTTTCAGGCCTTTTTTTGCTGCACTTGTGGTGTTTGCAAACAGTTTTTACCTCTCAGCGCAGGTTGCTGCTCCCAGCAAATCAAGCTTCGAAGCAAGGTTGCTCAATATCGAAGCTCCCAGCAATGAGCCATTCCGCTACAACACCACGTTAACCAACGCAAGTAGCCAGACCCTTATTTACAACTTAGATGCACAGCTACCGCAAGGTTGGCAGATCAGCTATCGCGTAGATGGATCGCTCGTAACCTCTATTCAGATGCAACCGGGCAAAACGCAAGAAATCGGCATCGAAATTAGTTGCCCAATTACCGCTAAACCCGATAAATATAAAATTCCTCTTAAAGCAACTTCACCGATAGATAATTTCCAACTGGAATTGGAAGCTGTCGTTAAAGGGTCTTATGCGCTGGAGATGACTACGCCTACCGGCAGGCTCAGTGACGAAGTCGTATCAGGCAGTAACAAAGAAATTGTTCTGCAACTTAAAAACACAGGAACACTTCCCCTCAACACCTTGGAACTGGGATCACAACTGCCCACCCGCTGGGAAGCCACATTCACCCCAGCTACAATCAAGCAACTTGAAGCGGGGAAATCCGTTGATGTCAAAGTAAATCTTAAAGTTCCGGACAAAACAATCGCCGGTGATTATGCTGCTAAATTCGATGTCAAGTCTGCTAACAGCACTACAGATCTTTCGTTTCGCATTATTGTTAAAACTTCGCTACTTTCTGGCTGGATCGGACTATTGGTCATCTTTGCGGCAATAGGACTGATATATTACCTCATCCGAAAATATGGAAGAAGATAAATCCTGATTTGATAATCCCAAAGACTCTCAACATGAAGGATCCTATTATTCAACTGTCAAGTTTGACAAAGAGCTATGGCAAAACGAAAGCAGTGGACGCTTTGGACCTAAAGATTTATCCGGGTGAAATCTTTGGACTTCTTGGGCCCAACGGAGCAGGTAAAACGACAAGTATCTTAATGATGCTCGGACTTACCGAGCCGAGCTCTGGCAAAGCCTACGTTTGCGGACATGATGCCACAAGAAATCCTATCGCTGTCAAAAGAAAGGTAGGCTACCTACCCGACAATGTGGGTTTTTATCCCGAAATGACCGCTTTGGAAAACTTAAGTTTTATTGCGGAACTCAATGGGCTACCAAGAGCTCAAGCGCGCATAAAGTCGCAAGAAATGCTCCAAACAGTGGGCTTGGCAAACGAAATGCACAAAAAAACCGCTGCCTTTTCGCGTGGAATGAAACAGCGGCTCGGCCTGGCTGAAGTGCTCATCAAAGCACCCGCTGTTGCTATACTCGACGAACCAACTCTGGGTATTGACCCCAAAGGTGTGGACGAATTTTTGGAACTGATCAAACAGCTCAGCAAAGAGCAGAACCTCACCGTACTGCTCTCCTCGCACCATCTTCATCAAGTACAACGCGTCTGCGATCGAGTGGGTATCTTTGTAGGAGGTAAACTGCTGGTCGAAGGCTCCATCGACAGCTTGGCAAACAACCTCCAGCAACAAGAAGGCGTCAGTACAGTTATCATGCTTGAAAATAGTGGCGACAGTAAACGCTTTGAGTCGGCGCTCCAAGAACTCCCCGGGCTTCGGACTCTTTCTTTAGACGGCGACAGTATTAAGTTGAAATCAGAAAAAGACAACACCGCCGATGCCGTCCGTATCCTGGTACAGCATGGCGCTGCAATTGTTTCTGTACAGCGCAATGATTATGCGCTTGACCAAATCTATCATACGTATTTCGAACATAGTAAATTATAAAAATGATGAATGTATTGATCAATAAGGAGGTTGCCACACATATCCGCAGCTGGCGCTTTATCGTGCTGATCCTGCTGATTGTACTGACATTTGGCGCATCCCTGTATGTTTCATCTTCAGGACTTAAAGAAGCTGTCGGTAATATGAAAGATCCCGACCAGTCATTCCTTTACCTCAAGCTGCTTACAACTACGGATAACTCGATCCCTCCATTCCATGTGTTTCTGAATTTTTTGGCTCCCCTATTGGGTATAGCCCTCGGCTTTGACGCCATTAACTCCGAGTATAACAGCGGCACTTTAACACGACTTGTGGCACAGCCCATCTATCGCGACAGCCTTTTAATTTCCAAGTTTCTTGCTCCGCTGATTGTTGTGAGCACCTTGTTTACCGCACTCGTCTTGCTCATGATCGGGGGAGGATTAATCGGCACAGGTGTGCGGATAGAACCACAGGAACTCCTGCGCATCTTAGGATTCACCCTGATCAGCATACTATATGTTGCCTTTTGGCTCAGTCTGTCGATATTGCTTTCCATTCGTTTTAGGCAGCCAGCAACTTCAGCGTTGACAGCCATCGGCATCTGGCTGTTTTTTACGGTATTTTTTCCGATTTTGGTCAACTTGGCCATACGCCCATTTTTACCCAATCCCAATTACATTTCAGAGCAGGAATACCTGAGCTACAACGAACTCATTCTTAACCTGCTCCGCCTATCGCCCAGCCAGCTTTACACCGATGCCACTACGACCTTATTGATGCCATCGGTACGCAGCCTCGGCCCCATTGCCATGGAACAGATGGTTGGCGCCATTCCTGCACCACTTTCCTTTCGCGAGAGTTTCCTGATGGTATGGCCGCAGATCAGTGGGCTTACAGCAGCCATGATGATCTGCTTTGCTTGGTCCTATTTCATTTTTATGCGAAGAGAAATTCGGAACTAGGAAAATTGATAATCGATTAAATATGTTTAAAAGCAGGATCTAGGCAGGTCAAATCGTCGTGCAATAGATTACAAAAATTAAAGGTTGCCTGGAGTAGCTCCAGCAACCTTTATGCATTTAAGCTGCTCCCCTGCGCAGAGGACCCGCCGTAAACAATGATCTGCTATAGACTGTTCGAATCTATGTATCGCTTGTGCTTTTTAATGCCCATGCTACCAGCACCGGCTGAAAAAATAAGCGTGCCAGGCGTTTACCGTCCGTATCCAAACCAAATCCATCACGGCGATCGGTATATTGCGCAATATTTCCAGGAAATACAGCCGTAAAAAAAGCAGCAGCAATTTTTCCAACCTTCGACCGCTGTTTAGCAGGCGCCAGTATGAGTGCTGCCCCCAGGGCAATTTCAGCGTAACCAGAATATACAACGGTGTCGTCTTTGGAGATCGGCACCCAATCTGGCACTTGAGCCCGAAATTCTTTACGAGAAAATGTCAGGTGTCCAATTCCCGCCACAACTAAAAATGCACCTAAACCATACCGTGCAATTTTCTGCATTTGCGATTTATCCTTCATCTTTTAAATTTTTATAGAGTACAGCTATCTTAATGGAATTGTTTTTCCATGCTGAAAAAAGAAGTATTCAGTCGAAGAAAAAAGCGGACTATCCGTTATAAGGAAATCCGCTTTAATAGATAGACATAGGGAAATCTGCCACATTGGGCAGCGTCTCCCATAGACCGAATCGATGTCAAGCAATAAACATTTCCCGTCGTTCAATCGTTTTCAAAGAAATAAATTCAATGCAGTCCGCACTAATTTCAAAACCAAAAACAGCCTATCTGTAGTTGATAGGCTGCCTTTCGAATAGGAATACAAATCGATCAACCTATCCAGACCTAAACTGTCCTCGCTGATTGAAGGTTTTAAATAAATTCATCGTAATTCCTATTGATGTAAATTCTTTACTGGATCACACCACCCAGTGTTGGGTCTACCCCTACCCTAGCATTACTTAGGCCGTTTTTAAATGCATCTATCGCATCCTGTCCGTTGGTAAAGCGCCAGTCTGTTTCCTTGTTGATATTAAACCATACAAAACTTTTTATTTTCGGAAACTGCGTTTCCAGCTGGACAAACATATCGTTGATCCATTCGGCTTTATCACCGCCTGTCGATGAGCAGCCCATTTCAGCAATAAAAATAGGTTTGTTGGGGAAAGCAGTAGTTAGCTTGTTATAAAGTGGACCAAAAACCTGTGCAAAGGACTGCCAGGTAGACCAGCTCTGAGAGGTCCCAAAATTGTATCCGTCCATACCGATCAAATCCACATAGTCATCACCCGGATAGTAGGATTCTACCGATTGCGGATTTTTACTGCCATTGGCATTATTAGGTGCCCAGGCCCAACGTGCATTTGTACCGCCTGCCGCACGCACCTTATCGTGCACATAGCGAAAGGCTTTGATATAAGTAGCTACGGGTACCACTTGATCATTCTGCATGCTCCAGGGATACCAGTCCCCATTAAATTCGTGCGCAAATCGCAGTACGACCGGCTTACCAAATTTAGCCAATGCTTCCCCATAGCGTTTGATGTCGTTATCGTATTTTCCGGACATCAATTCATCGAGGCCCATCATGGGTTCCCAGGTTACGTGTGGTACATAGCCCGCTGCGGAAGCTTCCTGGCAAAATGCCGAAGGAAATTCGCGACTACCATCCGCAGTCCAGCCATTAAACATCATGGCCATACTCGGATTCTTACCAAAGCCGTTGTAGAAAGGCATCGGCGTCCCCGAATCATCAAAGAATCCCCAGTAAAGCAAGCTAGCATCAGCTTTTTGATTGACTTCGAGCGCAACAACACTCGATTTACCACCAAAAGTTAGAGCAAAAGATGCTGTCCCCGCCTGTGCCGGGACACCACTTATTTTATATAGCAATGAGCCATAGCCTTTTTCCAAACGCCCCTGCTGCAAGGTCGCCGTCAAGCCCAAGACACCGGTTGAGGCGATGGACGCTCCATTTTCAAAGGCTGCTCCATTACCACCAGCATACGGAAGATACACCTCTGCCTCGTACGTAGTTCCTGCAACGGCAGCTTTTGACACTTGCATAAATGCCGCATCCAGCGATTGAATCTCAGCAGATCCGTTAATAATTTCGGCATTGTTTTTTGAGCAGCAGCACAAGTAAAAACAAAGTGTTATGAGCAATAAATAAGATTTTTTAGCCATCATTATGATATAAGTTTTATGCGTTAATTTTTATTTTACAAATAGAATGTCATCAAAATAGATTGTTTCATCCTGCGGAACGTTCCAGTTATTCAATCGCCATCCAAATTTTCGGAAGGTCGTTCCTTTACTCCACATCGGTTTAGCGGCACCTTTGCCGATTGGAATTTTATAATAGGTCCACTCTTTTGTGACGATAATCCCCACTCCGGCAAAATCATTTCCATAGCCATCCGGCATTCCGTCGCCCATTAAAGCCATTTGTATCCCTTCATTCCCAGCACCAGAAGTCGTTCCTTTCGCCCAGAACGTAATGTAGTTATAACCTTTATCTTCAAAGCCAACCGTATTGACCAGTCCGCCGGGAGAGTAATTATTTGCTGCATATTTAATTGCCAACGAAGAGGTTCCCCGTTTAAAGACGCTGGTGGATATTGATTGACTAGATCCGTAATCGTCGCCATCTTTATTGGCTCCGATATTGGCGCCATAAGTATCCGTAAACACCTGCAGGGCAAGATTTAAATTGACCAATTCAAATGCACTCTTTGTTGTTCCAAATGGTGTTACCAAATCAATCGTTGAGCGCGGGATGCCACCCATCTCAGGCACTTTCACCTGTAGACTATTTGCAGACTGTGCAAGGATAGGAATTGCCGTTTCGCTGTTGGAAAACTTCAAAGCGGTCACTTTGTCGAGATTCTGTCCAGCGATGGTGATGGTAGCGCCCGGCGTTACATTGATCTCCGATGTTGTATTTGCAGACGGAAACAGGCCTGCAATATTGATATCCACCACAGTAGTTGCTCGTTTTTGATCCAAGGTATAACGGCTTGGATTGGCAATCTGTACCGCTACAACCAAATGTTTACCAAAATTATCCGGGTCTGTAATAACACTGTTGTCCACTTCCAGATAAAAGGTTGCAGACCCATTCTCCGGCACATCCAGTCGATTGGGCAAGCGGTAGTTTTTGGTCGGAAGCACCTTGTAATCCGCGCCAAGGGTCCCCTGCTTTAACAGCTGCTCAACGGTATCTGTATTCGCTTTAACGTCAACGCTAAAAGCGCCTTTCGCTGTCCCGGATACGGATGCACCTAATAGGATTTTTGTTTTGTTGGATTGTTCATCGACGGTATAGTTCATTCCCGTTGGACTGATCCCATTGGATGATCCCGGAACGGGATAGATCGCATTTGATCCCATGGAAAAATTAACGCTCTGCGGCATGTAAATGAGCGACTCGCCATATTCCTTTGCCGAATCATCCTTTTGACAGGCCGCCAGAGTCAAGGCCATAGCCCAGACACTAAATATCCTGTACATGTTATTCTTATAATTGAGTAGATTCATCTGTTCACTCCTCTTTTTGTTTTTTCAACTAGTTAATAAACTTCCATAACCTTGCTTGCTTGCTTGCTTGCTTGCTTGCTTGCTTTTCTATTACCAGCCTGGATTTTGGACTAGTGTCCCGCCGCTGATATGGATTTCCGCTTGCGGAAAAGGATAGAAGTTCATCTTTGGCGCTATGAAAACCCTATTTTGAACTTGTCTCGTTTCGTATTGCAGCGTACCAGAAGTTGTTTTTGTTACGGTAACACCATAGATCGGTTTATTCAATACGGTGGCGGCATCGCCCCAACGGATCAAATCCCAATAGCGGTGATTTTCAAAGGCCAGCTCCACTTGACGTTCGTGTTTGATCGCTGTACGCAACTCCGCTTTGCCGCTGGCCTGCACCGCTGGCATATCAACCCCCGGACGGGCTCTTAACTTATTAATTGCCTCCCGGGCAGTAAGCCCCCAGCCATTGGCTTGATCGGGGCCATAAGCTTCATTCATTGCCTCGGCATAGATCAGCAGCAGATCGCCGTAGCGGAACAGTGGCCAGTTGTGCGGATTGGTTGCGTTATTGACCAGATTGACATTGTCATTAACAAATTTCTTCAGGTAATACCCCGTTCTACTCGCGTTGGCACGTCTCCTATCATCCGTTCCGCCGGCTGTCTGATCGATCGTACGGTTGTTCCACTCACTTCCATTCACCACGACCGTATAGCCGAGACGTGGATCCCGATTATCATAAGGCTTACTCGCTGAATAGTTGTCCAGCTTTTCGTAGGCCGACACCAGATTCTCGCTCGGTGTAACTCCACTCAATCCGCCGGGTGTGGCAATCGGATAATTTGCACGTTCCAGATCGTTGCTGGCCGTGTAGCGGATCGCCATAATGGTTTCGGCACTATTGAGCGTATTGTTGCCAAGAAAATAATTTCTGTAATTGTTGTCGAGCGCATTTTTTCCACCTGCATCATCCATGCGATCGGCAAATTGCAATGCCTCCGCAGCAGCTTTTGCAGCACGTTGCCATTTGGCAATATCATTACCCGGATTATGCAGCGGACTGGCGGCATAGAGCAGCACACGCGCTTTCAGCATAAGCGCAGCACCCTGATTAAAGCGGCCATCCAGATTTGTAAATTGTGAGGTTTTCCAGTTTGGCTGCAGGTCTTTTACGTGGCTATCGACAGATGTCACGATATATTCGACGACCTCCTGAAACGAAGAAGCAGCAATAGCTGGCTTCTCATTCACGCTAAACGTTTTGGTCAATAAAGGCACGCCGCCATAGCGCTTGATCAGCTCAAAATAATAGTATGCCCGAAGCACGTGTGCTTCAGCTATTGACCAGCCCATGGAGGCTACATCGTTCAGGTACTTAGTACGCGATTCTTGCGTGATGGTATCGCGGTTGACAGCAAGCAAGGCTTTGTAGTCACCCCCTTTTTTGTCGATGTATTCCAAAAAATAATTTGCGGCATAGATGCCCGAATAATACATATTGTAACGATCGTCGGGATTATTAAACGCGCCCCAGTTGCCATTATTAAACAAGTAAACGTCTCCTATAGTATTGGTCTGCTGGGCTTCATCGGTAGCCGCAGCAAAGAGATTTCCGTCCAGCGCCGCAAATTCGTTTCGCTGGGACAGATAAGCATAGGGTGTATTGGCCAGCTGCATCAGACTTGCGTAGTTGCCATCGATATTATGCTCGGTGGGCTGCGTGTCGAGACGCGTATCCAAAAACGACTTCCCACAGCCCGAGAGACTAAGCACTGCTATCGCAATTGCTATTTTGGTGGTTATATGATCACGTAAATACATGGGATAAACAATTAAAAGGTAAATGAAATTCCTAGATTATAAGATTTCAGCGCCGGATAGCCCGCAGGTGTCTCCGGGTCCATTTGGTATTTCCGGTAGAATGAAGACCAGACAAATGGATTAACAGCGGTCAGGAACACCCTGAACTTCTGCATGTGCAATTTCTCCGATACAGCGGATGGTAAGGTATACCCGACCTGCAGCGACCTCAACTTGAGGAAGTCTCCATTTTTCATCCAAAAGGTTGAATTGGTATAGTTGTTCGCATTGCTCTGCGTCGTTAACCGCGGAAAAGTTGCGTTATTGCGGGTATCAATGCCCTCCGTTGGATAATATGCCCAAGCATTTCCGGCAATGGGATAAATTGTCGTGTTTCCCACAAAAGGAACCACCTGATTGTAAGCGGCACCCAATAAATTAATATCCATACCTGCTGCTCCTTGAAATAAAGCCGATAGATCAATGCCTTTGTACGCTAGGCCCAGGTTGAATGCATAATACCATTTAGGATAGGCCGGTTTGCCAATAGCTGTCACATCGCTTTGGTCGACAAAGCCATTCTGGTCCAGATCTTTGTATTTCAGATCCCCCGGTTGCACCGGACCGAAGCTTGGTTTGGCGAGTCCATCTTTCAGGCTGCCATCGGCGTTAAAATCCTCAAATTGGTAGAAGCCGTCCGCCACCAGCCCCATGGGTGTACCGATAGCACGCCCAGTTGTATTGGAGAAGGCATTTTTATTGGGTATCTCGGCCTGATAAACGATCTTGTTTTTCGCATAGGTCGCCATCATACCCAGGTTCAGCTGTAGCGCTCCGATCTGCTCCTGATAACTCAGCCCCAGTTCAATCCCTTCATTGTTCACCTTACCAATATTCTGAAGCGGCAACATATCTGCGCCGGTATAGCCCAGGTAGCCCGCTATGAGGTTGTTTCGTGTAATGATGCCCGATCTGCGATCGCTAAACCAAGTCGCCTGAAAATCAAGATTTTTAAGTAGCCGCATATCCAGTCCCAGTTCGTATTTCATGCTTTGCTCAGCGGTAATATCTGGCGTAGCCAGACGGCCTAATCCCAGTCCACCATTAAAAGACAGACTATTGTTGCCCGTTACACTGCCAGGGAGGAAACGATAATACTGCTGATAGAGGTATCTACCCTGCAGTGTCTGGTCGTTGCCGGTCTTTCCCGCGGCGATGCGCAGCTTGGCATAGTTGATCACCGGATTATCTTTAAGGAAATCCTCTTCCGATAGTACCCAGCTTAAAGATGCTGCAGGATACAATTTCCAGCGGTTTCCCGGTGCATAAGCATCCGATCCGCTGTATCCCCAGCCGAGTTCGGCGAAGTATTTCTCCTGATAAGCATAAGATGCCCTTCCAGAAATCTGCTGATAGTGGTAAGCAATTTTTGACGCATCCTCATTGGCATCAGGGATCATATCGCTTGCATAGTAATTGACCACGGCGTTAATATGATGTTTACCGAACTGCCTTTTATATCCAGCCGAAAGGTTGGACTGCCGCCAGGTCAACTGCCCATAAGGGGTGTTGGTTCCGAAAACTATCGGTGTATTCTGATCGGCGGTAGCCTGTTTACCTTCGTAATAACGGGCATAGGTAGCGGTTTTATTCTGGATCACACGCGACCAGGTGTTAAAAGAAACCGCCTGTTCAAGGTACAAGCCTTCTGTCAGGAAGCTCAGATCTTCGCGCAGGCTAAAGTTTCCCTGTAATGTACGGTCATGCGAAGCATACATACCCAAGGCATTCAGTTCCGCAACCGGATTATTTGGATAAAGTGCATTACCCGACCATTGTCCTGTCAGCGCATCGCGCACGGGATAGATATTATTGGGGTAAGTCGTCAGCCGCTTCCAAAAATTCTGCGCATTGTCGTACGTGTTGTTGCTAAAGGGCTGGCTATAACTTTCGATACGCCCGCCCAGATCAATCTTTCCAGTAAAGATTTTAAAGAACTTCAGGTCCACATTCGAGCGTAGATTATACCTTTTGAGGCCTGTATTGCGGCTTGCTTCAGCGCCACCCGGGATATTAAAGAGTCCCGTTTGATCCATATAATCCAGGTAGAGGTTATATTTAGCCACCTCCTTCATGCCGCCCTGCATATTGACATAGGTATTGGTGTAGCGGCCGTTATTTCGCAGCGACTCGTTGAGCCAGTCCACATTGGTACCGGATCCATCTTTGTACTGCTGTAGGGCTTGATCGCTGTAGACCGGAGACCATTGAAAGCGGTTGCCATTGAGCGCATAGGCATCGTTACTGATGGCCTGATTGTATAGATTGGCGTACTGATAAGCGTCGTAAGGCTTCCTGATCTTGACAGCCTGCTGAATGCCAGATATTACCTGCGCATCAATGCGAAACGTATCGGTATTGGCGCGTTTTGTCGTCACCCACAACACGCCATTGGCGCCTTTCATGCCAAATGTGGCTAGACTCACCGGATCTTTCAAGATGGTCACACTTGCGATCTCACCGGCGGCAAGGTATTGAAAATAGAACGATATATCCACCTGAAAACCATCCACGTAACAGACCAGGGCAGCCTGATCGTACGTTGCTCTTCCCCGCATCATGAGTGTTGCCTGATCGTACCCCGGCTGTCCATTGGTTTGGCCTACCATCAGTCCATTCAGATGTCCATATAAGGTATTGGTTAAGTTTGCCACAGGTATCTTTTCCAGTTCCTGTCCACGTACTGTAGCATAATTTTTTACTTTTTGGCTGTCGGTAGAATCCGGAGCAATCCATTCGCCCGGTTGCTGGGCCATCAGCGCAGTGCTTCCCGACCAAACAGCAAAAAGTAAGGCGGTAGCCTTTTTTATCATTGAATAGGTATTCATAGTTTAAAGTCTTCTAATAGGGTCAGTCTTATCAATTAATAGCCCGGATTCTGGATCAGATAACCTTTGTTTACCTCACCTTGTGGGAAAGGATTTAACAATTGCCTCGGATGCCAAAACCCATTATAACGTACCGCATTTCCAAAATTGGTATTTCCCGAAGGCAAAGCGTCACCACCGTTATTAAAAACCAGAAAACGGATCGGTCCACCGATGATACCCTTGTCGATCTGGCTATCCTTCCAATGTTTCAGGTCGTTAAACCGGTATTTTTCCTGGATAAACTCAATCGCCCATTCCCGTTGGATGATTTTGCGCAGTTTATCTTTATTGGTTTCAGTAACAGCCGGTAGTCCTGCACGCTGATGGATTACATTAAGGCGGCTGAGGGCTGCAACAGGTTGCCCCATTTCGTTATATGCTTCTGCCGAACTTAAATAATATGCCGCCAGACGGAAAATCGGAAAGTCGAACCATTCACGACGCCCTGCTTTATAATAAAACTTGGTCGGCTGTCCGGCACCGAAATGGTTGACGTCCTTATAATGCTCGTTCATGTGCCAGATGGGATCGCCGGGGTTGTTGTCGGCCTGCATTTCCCAACCGTTGAAATCAGCGCGCATGCGTGGTTCCATCTCCTTAAACTTGGTAAGGTATTCCGAAAACGGAGCCGTCTGACCTACCCCTGGCCAGCTCTGCTCTGTGCCGTCTGCCTTGTAGTAGTTTTCCAGCATACTGCTCGACAACACGGCTCCATTGGCCTGATAATGAAAATTGACAACATTAAAAATATTGTATGGACCAGCACCACCAGACGATGGCACCTGTTGTTTGAACGCTAAGATTACTTCCCGGTTGCTTGGTGTGGAAGTAGCTGTACCGTAGTCAGCCAGCGGATTTCCCGTATTGATAATACGCAATCCCCCCGCCCCTTCGGCTTCTTTGATCAGGGCTTCACTGGCTTCGAGCGCAACATTCCAACGTTGTGGATCATTGTTCCCAAAACAGATCAGCGCATTGTTTGCCCCCAACTGTAGATAAGGTGTTGCATTATTGAATAATGGACGCGCCGCATAGAGCAAAGCTTTTGCTTTAATTGCCAATGCTGCCGACTTGGTCATCCTGCCCAGTGAATTATCTGCCCAGCGCGAAGGTAAGATGGCCGCAGACTGATCACACCAGCTTACAATACTGTCCAATACATTCTTTATCGGCGCGCGCTGGATGGCCAGTTCTTCCAGATTGTTTAAGGAAGTCAGTGGAAAACTTTTGGAGATTATCGGTACCCCACCATACATGATAAACATTTGCGTATAGCGGTAAGCGACCAGCGCCTGCATTTCGGCCTGTACGATTTTCTTATCCGAGTCGCTCATATCAGACACCCGGCCGATATTTTCCTTGACGAGGTACGCTTTGCGGATCGCCTGAAAGTTGTCGGTGTAACCGTCGTTGCCGTAACCACCATTGGATCCCATGTCCTGGCTATTTGAATTGGGGGTAAAGCCACCGCCAAGAATAGATACCGCCGCCACACTGCCGGGGATCTGCACCCAAAAAGCCTGACTGCCCGCCAGCTGATCATCGGTGCTCGGTGAATAATAGCCGTTCCAGTTCAGTCCCTGGCGCAAAGAGGCAAAATAGGCACCCGCAATGGCATTATAAGCGTTGGCGGACTGGTTAAAAATTGTATCCACCGTCGGATTACCCCCGGGAGGGACCTGCAAAAAATCTTTTTGGCAAGATATACTGCTTCCCAAGATCACCATGGACATGGAAGCAAACAAAGCCTTTTGCCAATAGCGTTGTATTATATCGATCATATCTGTAAGTTTTAAAATGAAATGTTCACACCCAGGTTGTATGTTCTCACAAGCGGGAATATATAGCCGTTGCTATTCTGACTAGTCGACTCGGGATCTATCCCTTTCACGAGCTTGGTCCAGGTGACGAGGTTATTACCACTGGCATACACCCGCACGGCGCTTAGCCCGACACGCTGCAAGAGTTTGCTGTCGCGGACGGTATAGCCTACAGAAGCATTTTTCAAACGCAAAAAGTCTGTTGAGCGCAGCCAGAATGTACTCCGTACTTTCGAGGCTTGGGATACACCGTCAATAGCATTTAGTGCCGGGTAAAGGATCTCCTGTCCACTTTCATATTTTTCCTGCGTCCATCGACCATTATTAACTTCCTCTACGATACGATTGCCGCCGTAGTAGGTGTTACTGATATCATAAGAGCCTTTTGCGGTACCGATAAATAGTGTATTTAAGTCCCAGCCCTTGTAGGTCACACCCAAACGGAAGTTGTACGAGATCAGCGGAAAAGAAGGATAGCCAATTGGGATCATATCGTTGTTATCGATAATACCATCGCCATTGATGTCCTTATAGCGTAGGTCGCCAACATCCACCAGATTGCTAAAGCTATTGTAAGGACGGTTGGCCAGTTCGGCAGCATTGTTGTAAAACCCATCCGCGACCAATCCCTTTGGCTGGCCGATCATGTATCCCGTTTGGTTCATCCAAGGATATGGGAAAGCCGCTTCGGCCATGTAATCTATTTTATTGCGTGCGTAGGAGAAATTTCCTTTTAAGAAGTAGGTAAAGTCTTCGCTTAACTTATCGTCCCAGCCCAATTCAAACTCCCAGCCGCTATTGCTTACCCGACCAACATTGGAGACCGGGGTACCGGCAACGCCCAGATTCGCTGGAATAATGCTAGGCTGAACAAGGATAGAGGACCGTTTTTCATTAAAATAAGTCCCTGAAAAGGATAATTTATCACGGAAAAATTTCAGGTCAAGCTGTACGTTGCTCTTTTTTGCCCGTTCCCAGGTGACCAGCGGATTTCCGACCGACGCTTCAATCGCCCCTGGAATATGCGGATTGGTTGCCGAGCCATCTGTGCTTCCAAAATAATAGCCATTGTTTTGATCCCCTAAATTCCATGAATTGGCCAAATAGAGGTAACGCATCCCACCGATCTGATCATTACCGACCTCACCATAGGAGGCTCTGATCTTGGCAAAGCTCAAGACGCTGTTGTCTTGCAAGAAAGACTCTTTGGAGATAATCCAGCCCGCAGAGAAAGCGGGAAAGAAGCCAAAACGCTTACCGGGAGCAAACTGTTCGGTCCCATTGTAGGCCATATTCACCTCGGCCAAATAGCGTTCGGCATAGTTATAGGTAGCACGCCCAACTAAGCTCATTAAACCCGATGGTGTATTAAAAGCTAGGTTGTTATCAATGTATTTTTGGGCATTCGCCAAGACGAGCCCCGATACATTATGCTTTCCAAAGTCGCGGTTATAGTCTACGCCAGCTTCATAATACATTTTTCTAAAACTGGAATTGAATAGGTAGTCGGTGAGACTATTATCGGTACTCACCATGCCCCCGATGTAGACGATTTCTGTCGGGTTTTGTGGATTTCGGTAAGCCGAATAAGTCGGCACGCCTGGCGTCACGGTATATCCTTTTGCATAATTATCGTCGTAAGCCACCGTGAAATGGGATTTAAGACCACGCGTCAGATAGTCCATTTTATGCTTCAGCACCGTCTGCGCACTGAGGTTGGTTCCCTGTGTGACGCCGTAGCCGCGCGTTACAAGATTGAGCGGATTAATCACCTGACTCGGGAAGCCTCCATTTCCCCCTCTTACCGTACCGATGGGATTCGTTGCGCTGCCATCGGCTCCAAGAAAGTTCAGGACAATTCGTCCGTCAACGATTCCGGGCGATATAAAAGGCCCATGCTTCAAGTTGAGCAATAAAGACTGATATCGCGAAGCCAGGTCAGATCCCTGCACGTTACTAAAATTATCCGACTTGGGGTTGGCAATTTTATTCTTTAGGAATTGGCCGCTGATGTTGACACTGATATCCAGATTTTTGACCACCTCAATATCGAAATTATTACGGAAAGTGTATCTAGAGAATTTTGGATCCACATCTGCTCCGGCTATTTTTGTATAGTTCAGAATACTCGTCTGATCAAAATATCCGATCGAACTGGCATATTTAAATCGTTCGCTGCCTCCCGAAACATTTAAGTTGTATTGATTTTGACGTCCTGTGCCATTGAAGAGTTCTTTGTACCAATCGTGACTGGTGTAATACAGTGCCGGACTGTTTTGCAGCTGCTGCTTCTGTTGCTCGTTGAGTGGCATGGCTGCAATTTCTGCTGCTGTATAATCGCGGTTGTTTTTAAACTTCCAAAGCTCATCTTCCGAAAACAACATATTATTATACGAACCGTTTCCTGAAGCATCCAGTTTTCGGATCGATTCATTTCTGCTGGAAGCAAAGTCATGCGAATTGGTCATGCCCATGAGCGATGTTGCGCGCGTAAACCCCGTGTTGGCCGAGAAACTAAAAGCAGGTCTTCCCGAGCGGCCCCGCTTAGTGCTAACGATAATCACGCCATTAGCGCCACGGATACCGTATACCGCTGTCGCCGAGGCATCCTTTAAGATACTGACGTTCTCAATATCGTTGGCATCAATGGCGTTCAACATGGTAAATGGATTTTCCGCAGGCTGTTGCACACCGTCGATAACGACAAGCGGATTGGCACCATTCAAAGTGGATGTCCCGCGGATACGCAAAGTTGTCGCATTTTGTCCAGGCTCACCGCTGTTCTGTATCCCAGTGATACCCGGCGCCATACCGACCAGCATATTACTGACATTGGCTACCGGCGTTTGTACCAGATCTTTACCTGCTACCACACTGACGGAACCTGTCACGGTCGGTTGTTTCTGTTTACCATAGCCGACAACCACCACCTGCTCCATCTGAATATTATCTTTATACAATTGGATGTTGATGGCTTTCAGATCGCCTACGACCCTACGTTGCGGCAAGTAACCGACGAACGTATAGATAAGCGTATCGGTGGGAAGTGCTTTTATCGAATAATCCCCCGTGACATTAGTCAGTGTCACATTATTCGAATTTTTGACGCTGACATTAACGCCAGTCAGCGGACGCCGCTGCTCATCCACCACATTTCCAGAAATGCGGGTTTGCGCATGAGCCATGCAGGTGATGGACGCCATAAATATCCCTAAAAAGGCTACCTTTTTAGAAAAATGTACTGTCGAGCGTTCAAGACAAGTCGAATGACTGTCAGTGGACAAACAAATCATATTTATCAGTTCGTTTATAATTTTGAAATTATTTCCCTTACGGTAACCTGAGTGGTCAATCAATAAATTGGTTACAGCATTGCATCAAAATTAGGATATTGGCTATGCTTGAGGGATGAATTTTCGCAGAATATAGGGGGAAAAATGTTTCACTTCTCCCCTTTTAAAGCTTCTGGCGGTGTTTTTCCTGATAGGCAGATGGTGTAATCCCGCATTCTTCACGAAAAACTTTGGTGAAATATTTGGGATCCGTAAAGCCCACTTGGTAGGCAATTTCAGCGATCGACCACTGTCCGGTCTCGAGCATATGCTGCGCCCGTTGCAAACGGATGCTCCGGATAAATTCCACTGGTGTCTTGCCGGTCAAGTCAAAAATCCGCCGGTACAAGGTCGCTCTGCCCAAGGCAAATGCCTCACCAAGTCCCTGCACGGAGAGGTTCGAATTGCCCATGTTAGCCTCTACGTAGGCCAGCACTTTTGTGATCCACTCATTATCGAGTGAAGCCGTGTCCAGCTCACTGGGGGCTACTGAAACCTGCTTTTGATAGGTTTCCTTAAAGCGATCCTGCTGAGCGAGTAGATTTTTCATTTTTGAAACCAGCATTTCCATGCGGAACGGCTTGGTGATGTAATCGTTGGCTCCCATTTCGAGGGCCTGGAGCTGCCGCTGCTCGGAATTGACGACAGTCAGCAGGATAAAAGGAATAAAAGCCGTCCGTTTGTCTGTCTTAATCTTCTGGCAGAGCTCCGCACCATTCATTTCTGGCATATTGAGATCGCTGACGATCAGATCGGGATGCTCTGCAAGGGCCTTCTGCCAGCCTTCCTTTCCGTTGGAGGCCACAATAACCTGAAAATACGGCTGGAGAAATTCCTTCATGTAACTGCGGTAGTCGTCGTTGTCTTCCACCAACAGTACGGTTTTTTGCATCGAAAGAGCGGAGCCTATGTCTTCCGCTAGTACATCATCGGACACTGCTTCATTCCGATCCTGGATATCTTGCAACGGCAATTGCAGCACAAATGTACTTCCCTGTCCGACTTCGCTTTCAACATGCAGGGTACCCTGATGCAGCTTGGCAAACTCCCGGCTGATGGCCAGTCCAATACCACTTCCCTGGTTGATCATATGTTTGGGCAGTTCGTTCTGAAAAAAACGTTCAAAGATCTTTTCCAACCTATCGTCAGCAATACCTATCCCCGTATCGCTGACGCGGATTTCGAGCCTATCATCCCCTCTGGTGTCGACAGATAAGGTCACCTTCCCGCCTTCGGGTGTAAATTTAAAAGCATTGGTTAACAGGTTGAACAGAATTCGTTCCATTTTATCCGGATCTAGGGCGGCCCAAACATCCTTGCCCAAGGTTTCGAAGGCGAACTGCACCTGACGTTTTTCAGCCAGATCGAGAAATGAATCGTAGACCTCTTTACAAAGCCCAAAAATCCGGAGGTTCTTTTTATGCAGATGCAACTCACCAAGCTCCAGTTTCCGGAAATCCAGCAGCTGATCAACGAAATTGAGCAGGCGCCGAGCATTTCGGTGGATCAATTTGAATTGCCGTTGCTCATTTTCGGAATAAGGCTGATCCAACAATTTTTCTACTGGTGTCAGGATCAAGGACAGCGGAGTTTTAAGCTCATGGCTAACATTGGTAAAAAAGTGGATCTTCATCGCATCCAGCTCCTGCCTACGCAGCTGCTCCTGTTCCTGCTGTTCTTGCTTAAATTTCAGGCGGGTACGGCTGATGATCCGATAACGCCCCCATACCAGTCCCAGTACGATGACCAAGCCATAAAAACCATATGCCCAGGCACTCGCCCAAAAAGGGGGCCTAATCTCAATATCCAGCTTGGCGTATACTGGATCGGCAGCACCACTTTCTTCGGCACGCACCACGAGCGTATATTTTCCGGGTGCTAATCCCGTAAAACTTATTTTTCGGCTGTTCCCATCCACGCTGACCCACTGGTCATGTAACCCCTGCATCCGGTAGCTGTAGTTTATTTTTCCGGCGTTGACAAAATTGAGCGCTGCAAATTGGATCGCAAACGCATTCTGATCGTATTTTAAAGCCAGTTTATGGGTGGTGGATATACTCTCCGACAGGATTAGGTTGCCCTCATAGTGCTCCCCCACACGCACACTATTATTGAACAGCTGGAGATCGGTAAACAACAACGGATAACTATGCCCTTTCACTTGGTCATTAGGTGGAAAGAAAAGATTGAACCCATTACTGCCACCAAATGCCAATTCACCTGCTTTGGTGATAAATGCTGCGTCATCATTGAAGACATTGCCCTGCAGGCCGTCCGTTTCATCGTAATTCCGAAACGACAATTTAACACCATCCTTTAGGTATTGGGGAGAGATTCTGGACAAGCCATTAGGTGTACTGGCCCAGATCGCATGCTGATGATCCATAATGAGACGCAAGATCGTCTGGTGGGGCAAGCCATCCGCTTTATGATATTTGAAAAACTTTTTTTGTTCCGGACTATAAATCGATAAGCCATCGCGTGTTGCGATCCAGATCAAACCCTTTGCATCCTCGATGACATCCAGTACCGTGGTATTACACAAGCTATTTGCTGCACCTTGCTGATAGCTAAAATGCTGCAACAATTTTCGATTCCGATCATACAGTTCAATACCGGCCGAACCACCTACCCACAGGTTTCCCTTCCGGTCCTCCATGATGGCATTGACCGAAAAGTTAAAGGGATGATTGTAGCGGTAATCCACGAAGGTATTTGTGCTACGGTCCAAAAGCTGAAGTCCATTATTTAATGTTCCCACCCACAAACGTCTTTCCCGATCCTCAAATATTTCCCACACATTATCCTCCAATAAGCTCCCTGGCCGCTTGCTATCGTGTCGATAGTAAGTAAATCGCTGACCGTCGTAACTATTCAGTCCACCAAAATAAGTACCGATCCACAGCTTGTTATCGCGGTCGACATATAAGCTCGCAATAATATTACTTGAAGGCCCGCTTCCATTGTTGGCCTGCAGAAACTTTGTAAATGTTTTCGCTGCCCGATCGTAATAGAGTAAACCCCGCCCATTGGTACCGATCCATAGATTGCCGCGTCTATCCTCGGCAAAACAATTCACATCGTCAAAAGGTAAACTCTTTAGGTTATTCGGATCATGACGGTATTGTGGAAACGAAGACTTTGTCTCGCTGTAAGAATTAATTCCCGCTTTGAAGGTCCCCATCCAGATTGTTCCTGACGCATCCTTTAACAACGACTGTATCGCATTTCCCGGCAAAATTTCTTTTGTACCAAAATCATTCGAGATATAGCTAATGGTTCTCTTTTGTTTATCAACGAGGTTAATTCCACCGTGATCTGTAGCAATCCATATGTTGCCCCTATCGTCCTGCACGATGCCGTTAACGATATCGTTATTGAGTTGAAGCTGACCGACTTTTCGATCCAGTGTCAGCCATCTGTTATCTGCAGCAGAAAGCCAATAAACTGCATTCGCCTTACCGGGCACATAGATCCAGGCATCATCCTGTGCATCTATAAAAAGTTGATAGCCTTGCTCGCCATTACTTGCAGGCACATGAAGCCTTCTGACCAATTGATTATCCGAATCCCCTCGTACGTCAACTGTTCCATCTGCATACACTATCCAGCTCTGCTGTTTGGAATCAAATGCAAGTGAGGAGACCGCATTGCTGTAAAGCGGTCGGCTGCTGTTTTGCATATTCAAAAGCTGCGACTTCTTCTCCCGGATGAGGTATTTATAAATCCCCTCCCCTGGGTAGATAAACCAAAAATTCCCGATGGGATCGGCAACAATTGTTTTGAACCATTCGTGGGGCAATCCAAGCTGGGCGAGCCAACGTTTGGGCTTGGATTCAAACTGTTCATTGGCCGCATTGTATCTATTCCAGCCTTTTGGTGTATAGATCCATAAAGAGTGGAGCGGTCCTTTGACTATTTTATCGATATAATTATCGTTGATACTGGTGCTATCCTGCTCGTTGTGTAGAAATACCTTGAAGTCATAGCCGTCGAAGCGATTCAATCCTGAAGCCGTACCAAACCATATGAAACCATTTTGGTCTTCGGCCATAGCAATCACCCGACCATTGGAAAGACCGTTTTTGATGCCCCTATTGTTAAAGAAATAGCTTTTTTCCTGCGCATGCGCTTTTGTGCACAGCATAATTATCGCCAGCGAAAACAAAAGGCGACAGTAAACCATTAAAAAAAAGGATCTTTGTTTCAATTCAGCCAATACTTTTAATAGGGGGAAACGCTAATTAATTATTTTCCACATTAGGATTGTCAAAGATACGTTTATTCCCTTACATCGTATAAATTAAACTTTTTTTGGACAACGTGAATGGCTTTACTTCGGAAAGTCCGTTAACTGGCTACCTGTTGTGGATGTAACTGTTGGCCAACAACACTATTTATTAAGAATAAACCGACTTAAATTTTATACCTGATTGGGTATAATTGTTACTAAATACAAATAAATATACCCGATTGGGTATACAAAGAAATTGCAAATAATAGCATAAAACAAAGTCTCTACCCAAAAGAACGGATCGAATGTTAGAAAAAAAAGAGCGAATCATAAACCAGCGCCATGCGGATATAAATTGGTCGAATAATTGCTTTATCGAGCTATGCATATTTGCATGAACACAAAGTCGATCCAACATGAAAAAATATATTATCGTATTCAGCTTATCCTTACTTACGCTAAGCGTTTCAGCACAAAAGAAAAAGAAAAAAGAAGTACCGCCGCCAGTGGTAAACCCCATTCCCGAAGCACAAAGAGTAATCGAACAGGCGGGTACTTCGGAAAGTATGGAAGCCGGCATGATAACCATGCCCATGCAGGCTGCTGATCAGGTGCGCATCAAAAAGACAGATGGGCAAGAACTGACGTTGGAGAACTTCGAAGAACTGTTGAATACCGATCTTTCCCAGATCCAAACCTTATCGCTGAGTTCTTCCATCTCAGGAAAGAAGCTCGACAGCGGCATCCTACAGAAGGTGGTTGACGAGGGTAGTCAGCTGGAAGAACTGGAAATCAACAACCTGACTATCAATCGCTTTCCTGAGATCAAAACTGTCCACCCCACGCTGAAAAGAATCACATTAAGCAAAAATGAGCTCAGCACACTTCCGGAAAACATTTCAAACCTGACAGCACTGGAAGAGTTCGACTGCAACAACCCCTTGACGACTTTGCCTGCATCCTTTGCACAACTCAAGAATTTAAAACAATTGGGGTTAAATGGTAATCTATTTACCGCTTTTCCCAAAGAAATTTTTAGTCTTGGCAAACTGAACTTCCTATCCCTTTCTGGCCATTATAAAAGTGAAACTAAGCTGAACGATCTGCCCGATTTATTTGAGCAGTTGCCGGAATTAAAACAAATCGGTATCGAAAACGCGGGGTTGACTACGCTACCAAAATCTATTGCTACCCTTAAAAATTTAGAGAAGGCCAATTTTTCATTCAACAAGTTTACCAGCTTCCCTGCAGCGCTGCAAAACAATCCCAAACTGGTCTATGTACCGTTTACCAATAATCCTCTTCAATGGGAACCATTCTTGGCTTCTGTAAAAAAAATCAAGTGGAGCGGGCTTTTCTTCTTGAACGATACAGGATTGACAAAAAAGCAGTATGAGCAGGTACAGCAGATCCTAAGCAAAACCGATGTTTATTATGACGAAATGAATGACTAAGTTCAATCCTAGCAAAGGAAGCAAACTCTATACAGATAGTTAGACAACCTCACTATCAACCACTTCAATAACAAAAGCAAAGAACGTTGATATTTACGAGGGATTCATAGAAGCTTGCTGTACAAATTTGGGTTTCACCCCAAAATGCTTTTTGAAGCTTGCTGAGAAATGGGCAGGATTGCTATAGCCTAAAAAGCGTGAAATTTCATTTATTGGCCGATCGCCCTTTGCAAGCAAGCGCTTCGCCTTTTGCATTCTACTCGCTGTGACATAGCCATAAATGGTTGTACCGTAGCATAGCTTGAAATATTTTTTTAAATAGTTTTCATTCGTTCCCAATTCGGCAGACAACTGTGTCAATGATGGTGGATCTGTTAACCTGCTCTCTACTATTTCTTTCGCTTTGGTCATCAGCTTTTTCATTTCGGGGCTGAGGTTATTATCAATTGGAAGCGCTATTCCTTTAACCTTCTGCTCATCAAATGTACGCGCCAATAGCTCCAGAACCTTACCAAAACAATACAATGATTTCCATTCTTTGTCCATCTCCGTATCCAGTAGTTCAGCAATAATTTCCTTCTGTTGCGCACTGATCAATCTAGACTCGTCAAACAGAATGCCCGTCTGTGACTTTTCCGCAAGGCTACGCAACTTAAGCCCAAAAGAGCTATCTACGGGCAAATGGGATTCGAATAAAGAAATCGGTATATTGATTTCAAAAAAGCTTTCTGCCGGGCGGCGATGCCATAAGCCAATAATCTGAGGTGCTGCAAACAGGTAACTTTGGACATGCCCCGGTGAACAGCTGCCTAATAGTTCACCATCTACGTAGTACTGCCGGTCACTATTTAACGCGAAAAAAACATGAACATACGGTACAGCATTGTCAATACAGAGATAGCCATCACTTGTAGATGTCAGTTCCGAATGCATCATATGCATACCCTGCGGCAGGACAATCTCGGAGACATTCATTCGTGAAGAATACTGTTTCATCGTTTTTTGGCGAAATTGGAAAGACCGATTTCTAAATGTGCGGATATCAAACACGTAATGTGGCGGCGTGTCGGCAATTTCGCGCGCAACTTGCTCACCCAAAGACCATGATTCCTGCAGATGTGCATTATTGAGAAGTACTTTTTCTAAACCATCCATAGTTAGGGTAACCTTTAAAATTCCCGAATTGCATATTTTTTCTCCGCCAAATATAAGTTTAATCATCGAATTTTGTCTGCTTATTAAGATTAAATTTAAATAAGATGCGAAAAATACCTATGCTTGTCGCAGCCATATGGAGTTTACAACTCACCTTCACTCATGCGCAAGAAAAACAGTTATTCAACGGAACAGTTTTGGATGAATACAATGCTCCCCTTGCCGGAGCTACAATTACGGTACTTAAAACCAACCAGCATACCGCAACGGACCATCATGGACAATTTATATTGCCTACCTTAAGCAAAGGAACCTATGATATCCGCATTAATGCAATCGGTTACAAAACCATCAAACAGAAAATATCGATTGATCCGGCACATCCCTTTACCATGACATTTCCCATGTTTCGTGCAGAGGAAGCGCTGCAAACGGTAGAAATCTACGGGCGCAAAGAAAAGTCCTATCGAAACACGCAGTCGTTTATCGGCAGTAAGACCGAAACCAAATTGCGTGATTTACCGCAATCGGTTTCTTATGCGACCAAAGAGCTTATTGCCGACCAAGGATTGATGCGTGTAGGCGAAATTGTAAAAAATTTCAGTGGTGTCAATCAGTTTACCTTTTACGACGATATTACGATCCGGGGCTTTCGGATCAATGGTGGATCCAACACCCAGCTTGTCAACGGGATGCGTACCACAACAGGGTTCTGGAAACAGCCGCTGGCCAATTACCTGGAACGGGTGGAAGTATTGAAAGGCCCATCGTCAGCTCTATTTGGGAATGCGAGCCCCGGCGGTGTCGTTAATCGTGTCACAAAAAAGCCGTTAGACGAGGCACGCAAATCGTTGCAATTCTCGGTGGGAAGCTTCAACAACCTCCGGGCCCTGGCGGACTTCACAGGACCTATGACATCCGATAAAACGTTGCTTTACCGCCTCAACATCGGTTATGAAAACGCACAAAGTTTTCGGGATCTCCAGTTTGACAAAAACTTGGTGCTGGCACCATCGTTTTCCTTTATTCCATCAGAAAACACCCGCATCAATTTTGATATGGTCTATAACGATTCCAAGTCGAGACTCGACCGGGGACAATCTGTCTTTGCCAACGGTGATCTGTATTCGACCCCTATTAGCCAATCCATGAGTACGGCCAATGATTTTCTGAACGAACAAACGTATATGGTCACTGCCTCATTGAATCACCGTTTCACTGATAAATTGAGTTTCAATGCATCTTACATGAAAACAGGCTACGCCGAGGATCTGTCAGAACACCGCTCGGCCAATACATATGCTGTAGATGGCAAAGGAGCCAATATTGAGAACATGGTGGCAAGACAGGTTTTCATCCGAAACAGAAAACGATTTGTCGATAACATCACCGCTTTCTTTAATTATAACGTTAACACGGGCGTGCTAGCCCACAAACTCATTGCCGGCTATGACTACGCCCAGGAGGTATTACCTGTGGGTGGTTCGCAGCTGACAGCAAGCGGTTACAGAAATAAAGATAACACAGGCAGCATTGCTAAATTTGATCCTAAAATGATCAATAATTATTTACTTGACAAAAATGGCAATCCAGTGCCCAATGTATCTAGTTTTGACCTTAGCAACCCCCTGAAAAGTCAACAGTTGCAGGACGAAAGCAAGTATTTTTTTGCACCGGCATCCACTACATCAGTTGCTCCAACCTATTATCATCTGAATGCACTATATCTACAGGATCAGCTCACTCTGGGGCGGCTTCAATTATTGCTTGGGTTACGGTATGAGAATTACAAGGATATTGCCAATTATAAAACAGATCAGGCCGAGAATGTACACCAAGATGTCCTTCTACCACGCTTTGGCGCAGTATATACCATCAATCCGCAGATTAATCTATACGGAACCTACGTCAAAGGCTATAACCCACAAACGGCTTCGGCGCTGGCAAATCCAAATGCAGGCGGGCCATTCGATCCGCTCGAAAATGATATGACCGAGTTTGGATTAAAAACTGCCTGGTTGGATGGAAAATTGCAGGCGAGTACAGCCATCTATCAGATCAATCAGAAGAACACCCTTTATCCTGCACCTACTGCCGAAAATGCGGATTTGATGGAACAGATCGGTAAGGAAAGATCCAAAGGGATCGAGTTTGACATTCAGGGTCAGATCCTTCCGTATTGGAGTGTTATCGCTTCTTATGCTTACAACGACGCCAGAATTACCAAAGGCGGGAATAACGAAGAACTGAACAAACAAAAGCCCAATGCGCCTCAGAATACGGCGAATATCTGGACCAGATTTTCTATTCCCTCCGGAAAAGCCAAAGGCTTGGGTATCGGTGTCGGTGCCAACTACGTAGACAAACGAAACCTGTCGCTTAACCTGAACCAAACAATACCCTCATACAGTTTATTGAATGCTGCCTTGTACTATTCCATTGGTAAAGTGCAGCTGCAGGCCAACTTCAATAATATCACCAATAAAACCCATTGGGTAGGTGGTTACGATTACATCCGTCTATTTCCAGGTGCACCACGTAATTTCCTATTGACACTCGGCTATACCTTTTAAGGATGACTTTAAAAAAGACGATCTTGTTTTTACACCGCTGGATCGGACTATTGTCCGGTCTGGTGGTTTTTATTGTGAGCATTACAGGCGCTATCTATGTGTTTGAGAAGGAACTATTTGCCCTTTTTCATCCAAGTTATGTGACGGTAACGGCACACAAAGGCGAGAAAACACTTCCCCTCTCCATCTTAAAGGCAAATGCACAGCGTGTCACCGATCATCCCATTACCCTTATCCGTGTGCCTGCTAGAGATGATCAGCGACAAGTTTATCTATTTGAAGCCCTTAAGCGCCGTCCAAAGAATGATATCGTCGGCGTATTCATCAACAAAGAAATCCGCTATTGGGACCGTATTTTTGTAGACCCCTACAGCGGAAAGGTTTTAGGGAAAATAGATGTCGAAACTAATTTCTTTTGGATTGTCAGGCAGATCCATCAATTCTTATATCTGAGGCGCGATGTGGGCAGCACCATCGTAGGTACCAGCGTCTTGCTGTTTATCATTACGTTACTTTCGGGTATTTTCCTTTGGTGGCCCAAAAACCGTAAAGTCGCTGTTAAACGCCTCAAGATTAATTTTAGTGCTAAATGGAAACGCCTAAACTACGATCTTCACCAAGTACTTGGCTTTTACGCTTTCTTCGTTGCTATCGTCATTGCGGCAACGGGTTTAGTTTGGTCCTTCAAATGGTGGGAAACCAGTATTTACTGGTTGCTGGATGGTAAGCGGCCCAATAAGAAACACGAAGAGCCAAAAGCTCCAGAAAATACAATAGATGCCGCCAGTGAGGCCTCTCTAGATCTGATATGGTCTGATGTTGTGAAAAAGTATGGCGCGCATGAAGGTGCTTTGGTCAACATCCCACAAAATGCTTCACTAGCCAATATTACTGTCTATAAGAAAGGAAATACCTGGTGGTCGGCTTCCGATACCTATACCTATGATCTTCGTAGTGAAAAGTGCTCTTTCAAGCGGCTCCAAAATGATAAAACATTGGGCATGAAGTGGCGCGATTCCAACTATGATATCCATGTCGGAAAAATAGCCGGGCGTACAGGCATGTGGATCGCATTTGTGACCAGTTTAATCTGCGCCTCTTTGCCGGTAACAGGCTTTTATATCTGGTATGGTAGAAAATTTAAGAAGAAGAAACGGCGTTGCAGCATTATCAAAATAAATTAAATATCATTTTGATAGTAAAAAGTAATACATGAAATAAAATAGGACAAATTAAAATTATATCAAATATCCTATTTCTCAGCTCCTTTTTGTACTTAATAATAGTAAAAATTGACAAAAGAATTAGCATAACAAAAACTGGGAAAGCCACCTTATTATTAAACTGGTGTTCAACAATCCTTAAACATCTTTCATCTAAATTCTTAGCATTAATTTTAAAACTAATAATGATAATATATAAAATTGGAATCATTATACTTCCAATAGTTGGAAACTTTATCTGTTGCATATTTCTATTTTAAGTTCATCCATTTATCCATAGCATTGTATCCGGCTTTAATCGCATTTTGATCTCCTTTTGAATCACCTAAATTTTTCCATTCATTAAGATTTGATCCTAACCATACTTGCATATAAGTATATCCATTAGCTCTCATCCATGCCCCCCATATATACTGTCCCGCATCAGAAGGATTGTAAAGTATTTTTGATCCATTTATTCTGAATGGTAAACCTTTAACTTCCATAAATCCCCTTCCAGCTCTTTCCCCCGCCTTGGATTTTAGAGCAAATTGGGGATTATCTTTTAACACTAATGGAAAATCAGCATCATTACCCACGCTCGCATCACTAATTGAAAGTAAAGCACTAATTCTTCCCAAAAGCCTTGCTTCTTTAACTTTACTGCTCCAAAACCCGCATTATTTATTAATCCCCAAATTGTGTGTTTTTTTGAAAAATCTCTCCCATGGTATAACCAAAACAAATAAAAGAAATAGGAAAAAAAACATCCTAAGTTTTGCCTTCGCTAGACCATCCTTTTTATAAAAAAAATTATGCTTTTCATTATAGACTAATTCAATATGAGAACCAACAGGATATTTTAAGCATTCTTCATTTGCCATTCTAACAGCATATAACTTCCCTTTATATTTGACATTGATTGATGAGCTTCCTTTTGAACTTCGACAATATTGCCCTTCAACCAAAAAACTACGGGCCACGCTACTCTCCATTTTAACATCTTCCCTATAAAAATAAATATTATACACTACACCAATAGCAACTGCACCTATTAAGAATATTCTGATTTTTTTTGAATTCATTCAACTCATCTCTATAACCAGCATCTTGTATATCATTAATTTCTTGTTTTAAACCTTCTTTAATAGTAAAGCATTCCCAAATTTCTGCATTAAATTCATTTGGCAAATAGTTTAATACAAAAGTTGGCACATCTGATTTCATAATTTTAAATGATTTATACAACGCCTCCTCAGGACCTTGAGGGTATGCAACCCCTCCCCATTTAAAAAAAGGTTGTTGAAAGCTTAAATTTTGAACATCACTTTCTTTTTTTGAAATGATAATTTCGAATCCTATATCCATGATTTTAAGTTTTAGCACATTCTCAGCGAAACGTCACTATTTCCGCTCTTTCAAATTATTCCTCCTATAAATCAATAATCCTGAGCATACATATATAATAAATACAAATATCAGTATGATTTGAGCACAATCATTCAGAAAAGCCAATTTACACATCATATTTAGGTCTATTTTTAAGTTCAAATAAATTTTTGATCATCTTAACGGAAAAATAAATAATCAAAATTATATGAAGCAACAGGCTCGCAGGCAACAATTCAAATGCATATCCAGATTCATACCTCACCACGGTATTCATCTCTGGATTATGCTCCCCAATTCCACCAAAGGGTATAGCTACTTTATAGTTATAGTCTCTCAAGCGAATCAGAGAATCGTAAGATCTAGCATAATGCAATGAATCATAGTTTTCAATTTGTTTTTTATCCATATATAAAAATGGCTTCAGTTATCAAATTATTTAATAAAATTATTCGTACTATCGCGCTTCGTAGACAATGGCCTAAAATTGAATGTATCTCGTCTCGCTATAAGCTTCCCCGTTTTGATGTATTTTCGTGAAGTTATGATAAACTGCCTTTCGTTTACAATATGCCCACTATCAACATAAGTTTGATATTTTTCAGCATAGATTGGGGTTAAGTATCGTTCAATTGTGATATGACTTCCGTCAACAATATATAATCCCCAGATATATCCCGTCTTTTTGTCATTAACATTACTTTTCGAAAAAGTTTCATCAATATTCTTAAAACCATGTTTAATTCTCGGGTTCCCACCTTGATAGACTATTCCATTTTTATACAGAAAGATAACATCAAAAAAAACGCTATCTAATTTAGTATAATAATACCCATTCAACAAAAGTCTTTCACTAACATTTTCTTTCAGCTGCAATGTCGGCAGTTGCCGACGAACAGAACAGGAAACTATTAAAAAGAAAAATATATAAAAATAAATTGTTCTTACCATACCGTAAAAGGATTGAGTGCGCGTTTCAGTTAATTTATTGATAAATTTCGAGTTCTAAGTGTAATGATTTGAAAAATACTTATCAATACAAGCCTCAGCATATCTAAATTCAAAAGTATTTTATCAGGTATAGTATCAAAGTCTACATTCTCATCAACTTCTGAAAAACCTATTCGATGAAGTTCAAATTCAAAAACGTATAATTTTTTATCATTCCAAACATCTAACATTATTGAATCAGATGAAATTTTTTTTATATACTCATATTACAAAACCACCCGAAGTAAATACGAAAGCCTCTCTAACAGCGTTGGGCGTTGCATCATTAATTTCAATCCATGTATCACTACTTTATCTCTGATACTACATCCGAAAAATCTTTCCACTCCAAATACGAATAAAAATCCTTGACCACACCTATTTTACTGAAAACAGAGTTAAAACATCCTTCATTTAATACCGCTTGGAGAGCTGCATAAATTTCCCGACGAGAGAGCTCTTTTACAATAAGCATATCTGTAGACCAAAAATAGATTTCACGATTTTTCTCCATCAGTTTATCAATATTAGTCAGCGTAAACAATGTTCCAAAATAAACCTCATCATTCTCCAAAATAATATTGACATCAATGTTATCATCATATATATTGACTACTTGATAAGGAGCAGGAAATCGAACTTTAAACTTCATAACTTTATTAAATTTTTTATAACTATCATCCCAACTACCTTTCTACATCTCCTTTACTAATTTCCAGAGGTATCTAGTGTCTCTATATTGCTACAGGAGTTTTTTCCCATGGTAATAGGTATGAATGATCCAATACTTTTATAACGGATGGCAATTTACTCGGAGAAATCTTTAAATATAATTATCAATAATTATACATATTTTTTATCTCTTTATTTTGCCGTAGTAAATTAATCCGAATTGAACAATTCCCGCTATCTATAGATAATTGGTAAAAAATCATTAAATATATGATCACAAGTTGACGTGAAGTATTACAAGAAGTTAATATTTATGAGCACTTACTCATATTTTACATCAATTTGATTATAAATGGAAGGACGTCGTCGACTTTTTCTTTCCTTGAATCTATGTTTATCCAAAAAAGCTGAATTTCCGGATAAATAGCCCAAGTCGACCTTCTCAAAATAATTGTAATAGTCAATCAGCAATCTGATTTGATCCCCAAAGTCCTTATCCCGAAACGTAACGATGCCGTTTTTGCTTTTATAAAAAATATCGTTATCATTATTAATCAATAAAATATCGTTTTCAGAAGTAATCAGGTAAATTTTATAGTCGCCATAGGGATACATTTTATTGTCATCGCGATTAACGGTATCTCCCTGGGTTCGATATTTATTTAATATCGTTTTATACAACTTGTTCCATTCGGCACTATCTAAAAGTTTATCAGGAGCCTTTGTAACAACATCATAATCGAAGATATTTCGTTGAAATGTTGAAAAGCTAAACTTGTCATCTTGGATAAGTCCATCTTCAAAGATAACTTTAATATAAGCACTGTTTGTCCTAAATGCGCAGTTTATCTTTTTATTTTCAACAACAGGTCCATTACAGCTCGATATAAGTAGCAGGCAACTTATCATGCTGGTTAGTAAACAATGTAGAATCTGTTTCATTTTTCTCATTACTGACTTCTCATTTTTAAACATATTTTCATGATACTATGTTACGGAAGTTTATTTCTTACGATGCTTATTGCGTCAAGCTCCATCCAGCCGACTTATCTTCCAGATCTGCGATGTCGAGCCCATTGATTATCTCTAATTTATCCTCTCCTTTCCTTACTTTTCAATACCTTTCAAGTATAAATCAATCATGCTAAGCAAATACATGATATACTATAAAATGCTTTACAGTTATTTTTTTGTCCGAAATCATGCTCGTATCAAATGATCCCTGATTAAAAAATATACTGGTTTTTTTTGGCTTTTTTTAATGAAGTAAATTTATAACTTTATTTACTTGAATATTTGAAAAATGTAATCATTTATTGAAGATCTAGCTTAATTCAACAACAAATAATGATATGCTTAATAGTTGATTATTAACATACCAGTTAGCGACCCTTAAACCGCGTCAGCAGATTGGAATATCGATATAGCTAAATTAGGAGATAAGCACATGAAAAACTTCGAAAGAATCGGAAACGAATACAAAATGAAACCCCAGCTAGGAACCTATGTGCCGTTGATCGGCATTTTTTCCATTATAATGATAGTGGGATTCGTAAAACTTCCCGAATCCTCTTTTAAATGGTGGATGCTCGGTATTTTGGTCATCCTAATAATTTCCCTGCTGCGATCATACTTTATCATCGATATGGACAAAAGGGAAATGCGTGTACGTAAAGGTCTTGTAGGAAAGGAAGTAACTGTGCCGCTCGATCGCCTAGAAGGGTTTACCATCCACAAACTCAAACAATACGGTCTCATTACTATCAATGTGTCTCTCATAGCACGTTATCGCCACGAGAATGGTAAAGAAAAAAGGGTACAGCTTGCACAGAGTTACTTTACAAAGCCCATTCAGCGGATCTGTAATGAGATCGACGAAATTATCGCTAAAGAGAATAATTTGTGATTCGCTCATCCATAAGTCTGTGTAAACCCCATTCTTTGGAATATGACCAACATAGATATCCTAAAGCGACAATTTCTTCACGCACTGAAACGCGGGACAGGTGAAGCGTATCTGATCGTAAAAGAGCATCCGAAAGTCGACTTTTCAAATCAAATTATACAAGGTGTATTAAACATTTTCGCCTATGACGGACAATGCGAGAGCGACCGGGCAACTTATATTTTTGAGATTATTTCTATTTCAAAACAGAAAGACAAAATCCGTAAAGCCGTTTTGCAAGGCTTGGCCAACGAGCAAAACAACAGCTGGAACCTGACACATTTGTTTGCCCTAGCAAAACTTTATGCGCAGCAAAATGATGCTGAAGCAAAAGAGGCTGTATACAACCGGTTTTTAAATAATCCAATTGAAGGTTCTGATTGGGTCGGAGCTTATGAAATAATAGAACTTGACGGACTTAACGGCTTATTTTACGTTGCTGAAAAATTTGGAAAATACATTGAAAAACATCCTGACGATTGGCAAGACGACAATATAATTCGACATTTTCAAACAGAACACCAAAATATACAGGTTTATGAAGAACTTAAAATGAAAGCCCAGACCAATAAGTTCATAGGTCTTTACCTTGATAGCATACAGCGAACAGAAACCGACCTAAAAGCCCAGCGAACAAAACCCCAAAAATATAAAGACATCATTGATGAAGTTTTAAATAGTAAAGCGCGTATTTCTTTTGCTAGAATGAAAAACTTAACAGAAGAAGAAATAAAAACTATTGCAAAGCATCTTTTGAAAGAAAAAAAACCGGCAAATATTGAATGCCTTCTGGATATTTTTGGCTTTCACAAATTTCCTTACGGTAGCCAACTCATTTTAGACTTTGCTAAACAAAAGTGGACAGGCAAAAACAGAATAGCTAAAAATGCCATTAACGCACTAAAATATCTAAAAAGCAAAGCCATCAGAGATTTTGCTTTGAACAAAATACAAACTGCCAAAAATCCGATTGATTATTTGGAATTGCTGATTGCTAATTACAAAAGCAGCGACTCGAAGCTATTGACCGAAATCGCCGAAAAGGCAAAAAATGAACACAAAGTTGAGCGATTGGCAGGGATATACACCGATATTTTCAATAAAAATAAAACCAAATCCTGTAAAAAACCGCTTGAAATTCTGTATAGCAAAACGAATTGTGCGCTTCACAGAAAAGATATCATAGAAGTTCTGCTCCATAACAACGTTCTTTCTGATACATTAAGAAAAGAACTGCAATATGACTGCAATTTGGAAACAAGGATGATAGCTCTTCTCTACAAACACTAGATCCTTACAACCGGAGTTTCTGATTAAATGCTCCAGCACCTTATTGTTCAAAGCCGTAGAACACCTCGATATCATCAACTTTTATTTCTAAAATAGTTCATTTGGTATAATTACCAAACTGCAAACTGCAGTAGCTACTCAACTCCGATTCAAGATCGCTGCCATCACGTCATCCCTTAGATTTCTGGCGATCGGAATTTTATATTCCCCAACATGTAACTGATTCCCTGCTATGATTGCTATCCTATTCCTATTGACCAGATAGGATCGATGGCAGGCAATAAAGTGCTGAGCTGGCAGCATACTTATCATCTGCTGTAGACTGCAATAGGTCACTTCACGCGTATCTGAAGTATGCACAACCACATAGTTACCCATACTCTGTACGAACAAGATATCCTGAATAAAGATCTTTTTTAACTGTTTGTCCACCTTCAGAAAGATATGCGCCTCCTGTGGATTTGCCAACACCCCTGCCGAAGGAGCAGCATTGCAGAGTACATCGAATGCCCGATTGGCCGCCTTAAAGAAGCGTTCAAAAGGCACAGGCTTTAACAGATAATCGACTACTTCCAATTCGTACCCACGCAAAGCATACTTTTCGTAGGCCGACACCACGATAATCTTCGGCGGATTGCTTAAGCTCGCTATATAATCCAAACCCGATATCTCGGGCATCTCGATATCGAGAAAGATCAGATCAAGGGGATGCAAACGCAGATATTGGCTCAATTCAATCGCATCTTCGCATTCCACAACAAGCTTCAAAAAATCTATTTTTGCTATATAAGATGCAATTCCCTTACGCGCAAAAGGCTCGTCGTCTACGATAGCACATTTGATCTCCATCATCATCACTTATAAATCTATTATTAATTCTGCCAAAAAACACGTTCCATCGGCACGCGTTTGTAAGGTATGCCGCTGCGGATAGCGCAATGCCAACCTCTTTTTCAGATTGGAAAGTCCAGCCCCCGACTCCGTTCGCTCAGTCCGCGGAATTGCTGACGCATCGGCAGCTGCCCCAGACAAACTGTTTGAAATACTAAAATAAATTTTAGTTCCTTCACGCTTGAGGCAAATCGCGATCTCGTATGCTCCTCGCACATATTTAAAGGCATTCTCTATTAAAGGCTGAAACAGTAGAGGATAGATACGGACACCTGTCCAATCCTTTTCAATGTCGGTATGCACATGCAATCTTGCCGTCAGCCGCTGCTGCTGAAACGCTATATACGATGTCAGAAATGCAAGTTCCTGCTCCATGGAGACCTCCTCATCCATCGTGTAAATCTGGTAGCGCAACAGTTCCGAAAGCTGCTCAACACTTTTTTTTGCTGTTGTATTGGATTCGTCAATCTGAAAATAAACGGTATTGAGTGCATTGAATAGGAAATGTGGATGATATTGACTTTTCAGCAACTGCAATTCGGTATCTAGCTTGTCCGCTTTAATCTGTTCAACGTAGATGCGATTTTCGGCCATATTCCTGTCGCTGCGCTCGTTCCGCAAAAACATATAGTACAGCAGAAAGAGCGGTACATAAATCGCGTTGACCAAGATATAATCAATATAACCGTCACCCATATATACCCAGCCGAGGCGCTCCGACACATACACGGTTGGATTCAACAGGCCCATTATCTGCACCACAGCAACCATATACTCTACCGTTACATTGGTTGTAACAGTAGGCTTTGCAGCAAATATTCTGTCCAGCCGCCGCCGCCACAGGAAGGTGATCACATAGCAAAAAATCACCGAGATGAGCAGCCCGACCGAATGGATCTTAACACCGCCAGACCAAAACTCATTTTTCTTCGTTAAATCCGTCACCACACGAAGAATATTGAAAGAAGCGATTCCCCAAAGCGCCGGGCCTAGATAAGGTATGGGGTTTACACTTAGTTTTGCAATGCTCGCTCTCATGATATCAATAATTAATCCGGTTACCTTCTTCTAAACGGTCGTTGCCAGGCACGCTCTTTAGATTATCTTTCTTTCCGCGGTGTAATCGATAGGAAAGATTGATCCCCACGGATCTGCTGTCGTACAACTCCCGGTATCTGCCTTCCATAGCATCACTGCTAAAGGTTATTTGAGGCCTGTTTGTCCGGAAAAGGTCATTGCCATAAATATACAAAGTTAATTTATCTTGCAAGAAGGTTTTGCGTACTCCGGTATTCATCGACCACAGGGAAGCAATAGTAGCCTGCCCTTCGGCAGTAGTGCCATTCCAGAACCCGTTGAGGTCTACACTGAGTTTAAAAGGCAGACTGATAGTATTCTGGACTTGCAAAGAAGGGACAAGCCGCCTATTTTGCTGCACGTCGTTTCCTGCAAGCCATTCAAAACTACTGTACATCAGGTTTCCATTCAGCTGGATGTTCCACTTTTTGACGGGAGAAATATTGGCGGCATTAAACCGCAGCCCCACCGTAGATGCATGTTCCAGGTTCATCGGCATCACAATAGTCCGCCTTTGTTCGTCCAGGTTGTAGCTCTTGCTGATCGCATCTTGCCGCTGGCTATAGCGGAGCTGCAGTGAATACGAATTTTTAAACAACCAGGTAAGCTCCATGTTGTTGGCAAATTCGGGTTTCAACGCTGGATTTCCCCGCTCGTACAAATAGGGGTCGTTGACCTCCACAAAAGGACTCAGGTCTTTGAAATTTGGACGATTGACCCGCCTATGGTAATTGACCGAAAGCTTTTGCGCTACATCCAGTGCATAGGTGAGTGTGAGATTGGGAAAGAAGTTGCTATAGGACCTTTGCGCGGTAAAAGCTGTACCTGGCTTATGTGCTGTAGTGCTCTTAAAGGCGGCATCCTCAAAACGTAGTCCCAGATCGATCTGAAAAGCGTCCGATGGGTTGTACCGCATTTGCATAAAAAGCGCTTTCAGCTGCTCCTCATGGCCGAACGTATTGCTTAGCTCGGGACGCACTTGCCAATGCTTATCAGCTGCCTGCTGAAACAATGAACGGGTATGCATGTCAACCTGCGTCAATTTTCCTCCAAAGGAAGCCGCCACATCTGGCCGGATGTCAAGCAGGTATTTCGATTGTATGGTTGTAATCGTAACCTTTCCCCCCGTCTCACCGCGCAGCTCCTGCTGGGAGGCCATCGCTGATCCGTCAGCACCAAATTTATCCAACAGTTGATCTTGAGTTTCCGCTTGCCTAAACTGTTGCCGGTCAACATAATTCTCCCATTTGGAACCTGTACCGAGCTGTAGCGTTACATGTGCTCCTGTGCTAAAATTCTTAAAAGTATGCTTTAAGATATTCGCGGTTGCTATGCTGGAATCTGGTTGTGAAGAGCTGTAAAAAAAATGAGAACGGACAGCTTCCTGTTTGGTCCGCTCATGATTGTTGATCAGCACATAGCCCCCTATTTTCACGTTGTCATTGGGCGTATAGTCGAGCGTGCCGTTGTAATAATGATTGTGGTACTTTCTTTTTCTTACGGCATCCATATCCAATCGTAAGGCATTGCTGCCCATATCCGTCCCAGGGCTGATATACCGGGTCGAATTGACAGCAATCAATTCGGTACCTTCCCCATACGAATACGTATGTGACGTTGTCCACTTGGACGCATTGGCGGTCACGGCGATATTTTGATAAGTCCGGCTATACTTCCCTTGTTCGGCATTGGTTGCTACCGACACGGTCAGGCCACTGGCCTTACGAATGGCTTGTTTGAGATTGATAAACCGGGCTTCACCGTTGGCATCCAGGGTAGCATCTGGCTGTGTAATAAGTTCGACCACATCAAGCGATGAAGCGGGCATGGAGGCTAGAAAATTGATTAGATTTTCGCCATTCATAAAACTTGTCTTTCCATCCACCAGCAGCTGAATGCCGGCTTGCCCGTTTAAACTGATCGTACCATTGGCTAATATACTCACGCCGGGCATTCTGCGCAGCAGCTCCAGCGCGCTCCCCGAAGAACCGGCACTCCCTTTGGTCACCTGATAAGTCAGCTTACCAGGAGCAATTTTAAGGGGATTTACCCGCCCCGACACTTCAACCTCGCTCAACCGTATTGACTTAAGGGTAGTGGTATCCTGTAAAAACAAATTGGTCTCTCCATACGCCGAACTGCAGGCAAATAGCATCGCGGCAAACTGTATATAAATAAATTTTGTGGTCATTATTCGTATTTCTTAATTTGATACGAATGTATTGCCCAAATTGCGGTTACCTAAATAATTTATTCGAACGGTACGATCGACGTGACGAACGGCAAAAGTTACGAGGAGAGCTATTCAAAAAGTTCCAGTTCGTCCGCAGCAAAAAATTTAGGCAGGTTACTGTTGAAGATTGCAAGACAATCTTCTCTGAAGTCCGGTGTATATTGAACGATTTGCATGAGTTCCTTTTAGCTATGCGAATGTAACAAATAAACGCCTGAATTGCTAGGTTCAGGCGTTTTCGTTATTGGCTTTTATTTCCAGTTTTTGATAATTTCGCTTATCTTTTCAAAGGAGGTTTCTCCGCCGCCGGTACTTCGGTATACGATGGTTCCGTTAGGATCCACGAGGATCTTTGTTGGAAATCCAGTGACATTCAGACGCAGTACATAATTGTTGCTTCCTTTGTCGTTCAATATATGCGCCCAGTTGAGGTTGTGCTGTTCGATGGCTTTTCGCCAGCTGTCATTTTTATCGGACGCAATGCCCAGCACACGCAGTTGATCGGGGTAGCTGTCTCTCAATTTTTTCAGATCAGGGACATCGGCCATACATGGGCCACACCATGAGCCCCAAAAATCGATGAGGTAAAATTTGCCCTTCCAGCTGTTGGAGTCAAACACCTGTCCGTCATATGTATTCCTGGTGTTTATCTGGAATATGGACTTGCCTACATCATATTTACTTCCCGCTACACGGTTCTTTAAAATCGTATAGAACGGAGAGCTTTGGTACGCCTTAGCTACAGTAGGTAATAAAGCCTCCACTGTCTCGATCGTCACAATCTCCCTGATCAGCATATCTTCCAGGTAATAGAGTCCGGCTATTGACGAAATATTCTTCTTTAAAAAGTCCTTCAAGTATTTTTCGGCTTCGGAATCGATCCGTTCTTGTTCGGCTTCAAGACGCTTTTTGAGCGCTTCTTCTACCGTATCTTTTGCCAGTTTCAGTTCAATGTTTGCCGATTTATTCAACAAGGGGTGATAGCCCTTATTGAGTTTACTGATGACATCATTTTCTTTATCCCCACTCGGATATACTTCAGCAAAATCGGACAGCTTTCCTTTCAGTAATATTTTACCACCCGGCATGGCGACAAACCAGATGGATTGGCTTTTGACAGGAATGTACCCTCGGTCGACACGCTTATAAAGCGATTCGGTCGGAAGCGTTAGGCGTATGATCAGCGGTACGGAAGTGGTATCCTGATAGTATATCTGTCCATTTTTAGTGCTGCCTTTTTTAAAAGCCACATCTGATATCCCATTCCAGATGGTCATGTTGTAGGTACTGTCTTTCAAGTCGGTAATCTTGGAAGCGACTGTAAAGGTTTTGACCTGTCCGAAGCTATATAGGCAGCTCGCTATCAACAGGCTTATTGTGATTACTATATTTTTGAATTTCATGACGTAATGTATAATCGTATTTCATGTTTTAATAAGGATTCTGCTGGATCTGTCCCTTGCTGGCATCGATCTCCACACCGTTGATCGGTACGACCAAATGCTTACTTTCGAGGGTATAAATTTGGGGTGTAGAGAGGTCGACTCCTGTTCTATTGACTTGGTAAAAGTCTCTCTTTACGGTAATATTATCCGCAGCGTAGTCGTTGACACTAAATCGGCGTATATCGTACCATCGCATCACAAAAGGAAGTTCACGGCGTCTTTCAGCCAGCACCTGTTTAATCGCTTCATCCTTGTTAGCTGCCGTAAGTGCACTATAGGTGGACATCCGTTTTTGACGTAGGGTATTGACCGCCAATAAGGCATTCTGAACATCTCCCTGACGGGCCAGCACCTCGGCTTTATTAAGAAGCATCTCGGCTCTCGTCGGACCTGAAACTAAGATGCTCCCGTCGGTAAACATGGTGTACCGATACGCAGCTGGTGTCACGACATTGAAACGCCGGCCGCCATTCGGAATCATCAGATGCTTGTAACGGAGATCGTTGGTCTGATCGTACAGCGCTACCAGTGCGCTACTGGGCAAATACCATTGTTCACCGGTATATTGATAACGGCTGTAGTAGAGCTCGCTCCAATAGAGATATTTCGCGGCATTCCAGTCGTTTAATTGGCTGTACCGGAGCGTTGCCGCTGGATTGCTGTAAGAGACGCTTCTGCCCGGAAGTATGGTATTATAGTCCACTAAACTTACGGTAGCCGACTCCAGTGCCTTGTTTGATTCGGCTAAGCTCTTATCGTAGTCACCCGTAAATAAATAGTACCGGCTCATGAAAGCTGAAATAGCTTTCTGGCTTACCCGCCAGGTCTTTCTAGGATCGACATCGGCTTCAGCCACTTTCTTTGCTGCTTCAATATCTGCCAGAATGAAATCGTAAGTTTCCTGAAGTGTGGCCCGTTTTAGCGATTCTTCGTAATCTACGGTACGCTTTAACGGCAGTCCTAAACTATTCATATTCGCCGCAGCATAAGGCGCACAATAGTTATTGACTAAGATCCAATAAGACATCGCCCGGATAAAATGGGCATCCGCTTTAACCCTTCGGCGACTGGCTTCATCACCGCTAACCAGGTCGATGTTTTTTAAAATGACATTTGCGGTGAAAATCTTTTTGAATTCTCCAGTCCACAGCTCGTCAGTAGCGAGGTTTTCAATACCCGCTGTAGATGAGACATAACGCTGAAGACTATTGACTGTAAAAGCCGTGACGTTATTTTTATACAGCTCCTTGCTGATCTCCGTATCGTCGGTCGAATAGGTAGCCGTAAAGTTAGTTTCTTTCGAAAATTCGGTAGCATTATTGACCAAAGCTTCTAACTGCTCCACGGTTTTGATACTAGCCTGTTTCTTGGGCTCTTCGGATAGGTATTTTTTGCAGCTTGCGGTCGTCAGTATGGCAGCGGCAAACCCGATATATAGGAACACTCTCATGTTTTTCTGTTATTAAAATTGAAAATTAATACCGAATGTATAGCTCTGTGCAGGTCGTATCGTACCTGGTAGCCAATCGGGATTGTACCCTTTCGCATTGGCATGCCAGATCAAGCCAAGGTCACGCGCCTGTACAAATAGATTGACATGGTTTAATCGGATGGCTTCCGTCCACCGGTTAGACAACCTGTATCCCAAACTAAGCTCTTTTAACTCGATATAGGACGACTTCTCCACCTGGCTGCTTAGCGCCTCACTGTACCGATCCCAGAGGTAGAGGTTAGGCTCGTCTGGAAGTGCAAATCCTGGAATATTAGGGTTTCCCGCAAGCACATCATTCACATATTTGTTGACAAAAGTCTTATCAGACCCTACGAGTGCTGCATAGTTAAATACAGGATTACGGTATACACCACCCATCTTGCCCAATAGGATACACATGATGTTAAAATTACCGAGTTGTAACGTATTGGTCCAGCCGAGTGTATGTGGTGGTACGCTAGTACCCATGTAATGTAGGAATGGAAGTCCCAAACCTCGATTGTACAGCGACACATCATTGAAACTCTGCTGACTATTGTTCGGTCCGGCGACATGCGGTACTCCATTGATCATACCGACGTAGTCAAAAGCATAAATAGAACCTACGGGGCGGCCTTCAACAAAAGCCCCATTGATCATTTGGTAAGTATACAATGAGGGGTTATAGAGCTGGTCTATATTATTTGCGTTAAAAGCATAATTGATATTCGTCTGATAAAGTATGTTTTTGCTTATTTCGACACGGGTACCCAGTGCAATTTCGAACCCTTTATTGGTGATTTCGGCATTATTGAATTTTTGGATTTGCGTTCCAGTTGCTGTAGGCAGTGCGATCTGCCCAATGATACCAGAGCCCTTTTTGCGGTATAGATCCAACGAACCAAATAGCAGGCCCTTATAGAGGGAGAAGTCGACTCCAAGGTTGGTTGACGCTGTCTTTTCCCAACGTAGGCTAGGATTACCATTATCAGCAATGGTTGCGGTAATGGTGCCTGTTGATGTATTTAGACTGCCGCCTACATTGAGTAACGTCGCCGTAGAGGTCGAATTTTCCATATTCCCATTTTTACCATAGGTCAGGCGCATTTCAAGTCGGTCTATACCTTCTTGCGAAGTCATAAATTTTTCTTTCGCGACATTCCATTTAGCTCCTATTGACCATAATGGTGACCACCGTAGTTTGGGATCGTCTGTGATGAAATTCGAGGCATCACTTCGTATACTTCCAGATAGCGTATAGCGGCTCAGGTAGGTGTAAGCCGCATTTCCGTAGAGTGACACAAATTTGTTTTTTTGCCACTTAAACGTTGTATTACCGCCTGGAATCGTAGTCGGGTAACCTTCAAAATCGGTAAATTGGTCTACCGAACTCCCATAACCATAAGGTGGTGTAGTCGCCTGAAGCTTGTCTTTGTAATAGCCGTACACGGTCGGATTGATGGTTCCGTTAGTCAAGTATTGCGACACTTCAATACCGGCAATGGCCGAGATCTGATGATCGGCACCGAACGTCCGGTCGAAGTTCAATTGGTTCCTAAAGACAAAACTTTGTATATCCTCCGCCCCCAATTCCTCGTCATTGGAGCCATCGTCATATTGTCTAATGCCACGTCTCAAAATCCCGCCTTTGGGGATATAAGCTTTACCTACGGTCTTTGTATCATCGTCATACTGCGTTTTTCTATTCACCAGACTGCGTACATAGAAGGTACTTTCATCATACATACGCTGCCGGTCAATCTTATTGCGCTCGTATTGGAATTTGGTATCGAAGGTAAGCCCTGGAATGATCTTGAGGGTAAGGCCCGTCTGTATACGGGCATTGATGCGCTCGTCAGTAAACTCTCGGCCACGCACTTCCCGCAATAAGTTGTACGACCAGTCGGCATAAGTGAATTTTTCCGTCGGAATCAGACTAAGCTGTTCACGGTTGTAGGTTTTTAGATTGACCCCATAACTACCATCTTCGTTCAAGAGCAGTTCATAAGGCGATAATTGCGCGATCTCCTCAAGGGTAGCCCCTCCGTATTGCTGTTTTTTATATTGTAGGTTGGCGCCTAAGTTAAACTGCAAAAACGAGGTTATCTTAAAATCATTGTTGAAATTTAAATTAAAACGGTCATAACCGTTTTTCTGAAAGGCACCTTTGTTTTTTTCATAGAGAACAGAGGTGTAGTTCCGTACACGCTGATTGCCGGCCTGCAGATTGATATTGTATTGATTCAGTAGGGCATTTTGCGTGAGCAAATCCCGAAGCTGCCCGCGATTATCAATCTTGCTCAATCGGTCTAGTTCGGCGTTCATGTCGGCTGTAGACATTTTACCGTATTGATTGGCATATAATGCTTCCTGCGCTAATGTCAATGAGTTCGCTATGTCACCAAACGAGCCCGCATAGGGATAAAAGGCCCAGTTGTTTTCATACGCCTTACGTTCGTAGGCAACATGATCGGCCGAATTGGCTTGTGTAAGGATGTAATTTAGGTCTGGTCTTCGCGCTATCCTGGAAAATGCACTCCCCTGGATCATAAGTTTATTGTCGGTTTTAGCTTTTTTGGTGACAATAACAATAACGCCATTGGCGGCACGTGCTCCCCAGATGGATGCCGCAGCGGCGTCTTTCAGTACAGTGACAGATTCGACGTCATTGGGATTGATATCCGAGAAGTTGCTACTCGATATGGGGAAACCATCCACCACGACCAGTGGTTTACTATCGGCGTATAGGGTGCTATTGCCCCGGATCAGAAAGTCTACACTACCGTCTTCATTTTCCTTGGCCTGCATACCCGCTACCGTACCTTGCAGTGCACTGGAAAGGTTGGATGTAGGACGCCTGGCCAATACCGATTGCCCGACCTGGCTGAAGGCCCCTGTAGCACGCTCTTTCGAAATCGTCTGATAACCTGTACTCACCGTGATATCGACACCTTCCAGTGTTGACAAACTTGCCGTAAGCTGGATTAGCCCCATGGATTCTTTGGCTTTGAGCGTGAGGGGTTCATAACCCACGTAAGAAACCAAAATCATTGCCTCTTTATCGGATACCCGTAGGCTGAATGAGCCGTCTTTATCCGTTTTTGTCATCACCTCGCTGTGGATTACGCGCACAGAGGCATCCGATAGACTTTCACCCCGCTCATTGACCACTCTGCCGCTGATGACGATTTGCTGATTAGCGGTCATCACCTCAGTCTTTGGCTTTAATGCGATAATATCGGTATCAATTCGATACGTAATGTTGGTATTTTTGAAGAGCTGATTTAGTACGTCAACCAGCGGCGCGTCTTTTACGGTGAGGCTGAGACCATTGACTTTTTTGATTAGTGCAGCATCGCCAATAAAATCGTAACCACTTTGTTGACGGATTTTATTGATAATAAGTTCTAAAGAAGCATTTTTTTCCTTTAGCGTTATTTTTTGAGCAAAGCCACTTGCATATACCTGACACAGGCCAAATGTCAGCAGCACAAGAATAAGTTTCATCACGACGAGCGTTTTATAGAGGATATAGACAGGAGTCCCCCTCCATTTTTCAAGGTAAAAATTCATACATTTGAGTAATTTGGGTTAGATGCTATTGTTAGTTGTTGGAATTAATGATTGGGACCCAAAAATCGACCGGATGTGTTCGCAGCACATTCGGTTTTTTTTGTGACCCAATTTTTAGTTTTTCACTAGGGCGGGTGTTTCATGATGTTGGTTTTTCGATAGGTTTAGTTATTATTCTGTTGATCTAGGGGGTGACGGTGATTTTTCTTCCCGTTCGTTTAAATTTAACATCAGCGACGGCCTCCAATGCGCGCAGTACGGCGGAAAGGTTGCGCGATCGGGATACGGCACCAATATAGGTCTTATTGGACGGCGTCTTTTCATAGGTAAATTCCACATCGTACCAGCGCGCTATCTTATTGAGGATGCTGCCTAAGGTTTCGTTATCGAAATTAAAGTAGCCATTCTTCCAGGCTACCGCATGCTCGGTATTGCTCTGGGCGAGCTGGATCTGTTTCGTATCTTCCTTAACGGTACTTTGTTGACCAGGCTTTAGCAAAACCGACTTGCTGTCATCAACATTATTTACTTTAACAGCACCTTCTAAAAGTGTGGTTACGGTTGCTTCGGATGTGTAAGCAGATAGATTGAAATGTGTACCCAGCACCTCTATCGTCTGCTGTTGACTGCGTACTTTAAAGGGTTGTTTTTTATTGTGGGCGACTTCAAAATAGGCTTCACCAGTCAATTCCACCACGCGCTCCTTGCCCTCAAATCTGGACGGAAATTTTAAGGAGGAATAGGCATTAAGCCATACCTTGGTACCGTCTGCCAGTACGATATTGTATGTTCCCGTCTTGGGGGTTTGTAGGGTACGAACTGTGGGCGCTTCAGATAAGGAAGAAGTAGGGTCACCTTGAAGCAATTCTGCACCGTCAGCATACCTGATCTGTGCCCCCACGATGATGGTATTCCGGCGCTCACTTAACTGGATAGCGCTCCCATCACCGCTCAACAAAACAGCTTTATGACCTCCCGGCTGAATATCAGCCTGCTGCCAAACAGGGTGCGCTATAGGTTCCTGAGTGGACTGTCTAATGGCGAAGTAGCTGACGCCCAATACGAAGATTAAAGACGCTGCAACTGCACTTATTTTAAACAGCTGATTCTTCCTTCTTATCCGTTTGACATTATCGTAGATATTGACCTCAATTCTGCTCTTCACCTCGTCTTGTATACGCTTTATATCCGCTACATTGGCCGTATATTGGCTTTCCTTAAGCTGTTGAAGATGCCAGGTTTCAACCCAAGATTTCTCTTCTTCAGAACAGGTGCCTAAACGGTAACGTTCAAGAATTTCTTTTGCGTTTTTACGCTCCATGATAACAAAGGTTAATACGTTGTTTTGTTATAGGTAGGTTAACGCGGAGAAAAGTAGTAGATGAAATTTAAAAAAAAGTAAAAAACAGTAAGGTTAATTTTGAACGCATGATTTTCAAGGCATTACTCACCTGCTTGCGAACCGTGTTTAGTGAAACATTGCGTTGTTTTGCAATTTCTTCATAGCTTTTTTCTTCCTGACGGCTCAGGATAAATATCTCCCGCATCTTTGGTGGAAGATTCATGATTTCTTTTTCGATCTGCTGTTGCAATTCTTTTTCGAGGAGGTAGTTGTCGGTCGAGTATTCGCCCTGATCCAAAAAATATTGTAGTGAATCGGCATAGCCCTTTCTCACTTTCTGCTTGTCCATGTAGTCAAATAGCTGGAACCGCACAGCCGCATAGATGTAAGAAGAAAAACTCCTATTGATTGCTAACGGAGTCTTTGACCAGAGGGACACAAATACGTCCTGAAGAAGATCCTTTACCACCTCTTCATCGGCTATGATTTTGCGGGCATAAATAAATAACAGCGGAAAATATCGCTCATATAGGACGCCAAACGCTTGTTCATCTTTTTTTAAAACAAGCGCAATCAACTCTTTATCCGATAAATCTGCGTAGCAATACATCTGTTATTCAGAACCTGAAATCAAACTTACATTAAAATTGACAAATTACAAATTCTCCCATTATGAATTGATGGGCTGTGAAAAAAGCCACATCTCCCGACGTGGCTTAAACTAAACATAAACATATGAACCACCACCTGATCTCGTGGTTTTAACATACTCTTAATTGATATTCACATTAAATGTGAAGGTGGCCTGCACGGTTTTCGTACCCTCGTAGGTATATACCATGGCCTGCTTAACGGTATATTTCTTTCCTGCCGCCAGCACCGCCGGATATTGTCCGATCGAGAACGTTAGTGTACTGGCATTAAATTCCGAAAACAAACCCGCCGTGGCCCCCCATGTGGTGACAGCGCCAGCAGGCGTAAACCAATGTCCGTAGCCCGTAGCCGTCATGTTGGGATTTAAGCTTCCATTTGGCTCTACCGCATAGAATTTAATTTTGCCGCTGCTCATCAAACCCGCCAGGTCTGCCGAAGCTATGCCAAAGGCCTCCCCTAGCTGGGCGGCATTGACACTTACTTGTGTACCCGAATAGTTCTTCGCATCGGCAGCAAAGCTGACATCATAACTGAGTGCGATATCTTTGGGCTGACTGCTCACCGCATTGTATCCGGTAGCGTTTGTACCCTGAATGTTGATTTCGTAAGGCCATTGCTCATCGTTGCTGTCGTTATCATCCCAGGCATGCGGCTGGTAAACCGATGGAGCGCCCGTGACCACAAACCAGAGGTTGCTGCAATTGGCCGGAACAGTAAAGGTTGCTGTATTCTCTGTACCCTCCATCCGATCACCGTATACCCGCGTACCATCTTTCAGCAAGGCCACATAGCCGTAGCGCCACCCTGCACGGCTGGCATCCACCGCGTTGAACCCAGCAGCGTTTGGCAGGCCTTTAAAAGCTACCGAAACCTTTGTTCCCACGGCAGGTACGTCCAGCGGAATCACATTATACCCCGTCGTACCCGGACAGCGATCGTAAGTGACACGAAGACTTCCATTGGACTGCCGCGTAAATTTGGTTGTCAGCTTACCGATATAATTTTTTCCATAATCCCGGATGCTGTTCAGATCCCAGGTCACAAAGCGGGTGGCCGCATCGTAGATCTCATTGTTGAACTGCTTCACATCGATACCCGTGATACGCATGTAAGCCTGCACGGGATCTTCGGGTTTTAACGCCTCGCGCCAGATACGGCCGATCATATCGATGCCATGTTTGCTGGTCCAATACCAATGAATAAAATAGCTGGCATAGCGATATTTCTCGTGGTGAATATGGCGAAAGTAATTTTCTGTATAGACGGTAAAATCGTGGCCTGAGAACGCTTGATCCGGATAGGTCTGATAGGCCTGCCATTGCGCGGTCTGCTCCCAAAACCCATTCCCGCTCGTTCCGCCATAGCCGTAACGAAAGCCATGGCCGCCTTTCAGATCAGCAAATACCTGGTACTGAAAACTGTGCCCGATCTCGTGCGCAATGACGGAACCCACCGGCTTACAGGTGGCCGGATTGATCCACAAGGCCCCGATCAGATCGTCGTAACCGCCACCATAGGCCATCCATTCGGTCGTGTAATGTACAAAAATCATCATCTTGTACTTATCCAGATTGGATCGGTTGACCTTGCGTTCTGCAAACTTCAGGGTATTGACATTTAATGCGTAGAATTGCTCAGCTTTGGCCAAAAGATCATCAATATCCACCCGATATTCTTCCGGTACAGCGCTGGCATTGGGATCATTCTTTCCATAACTCGGTTCCCAAAAGACGATAAAATGCTCCGACTGGCGGCTGCGCGAGTAGGACCATTTACTGCCCTTATCGTTATAGTCCATCCCCGCAAATTCTTTGGGCTTATAGATCAGCAACGAATCTGTCCCTACGGGCGTGGGCGGGGTGGTCGTCTCCTCTTCGACAGGAGGTTCTACCTCTTTTTTGCTGCATCCCAGCGACACTAACACCAATGCTGATACCAGTGTCAGCAGCAGTCTATTCAATTTTATACTTTTCATCATTTGAACTATTTATAGGTAGAGATCAACTGTGTGTGATGGTCAAAAAACGGAAGCGCACGGTATAGGTACCGCTTCTGTAGTATTTGATGGTCGATACGGGATTGAGGTTACGCCCCAAGCTGTTCGCCGTACCCACAATACGGTAATAAGAAATGGGATCGCCCGACCAAAATTGCGTGCCCACATAGGTACCATTCATGATGGGGTATACCAAGCCCGAAACATTCGGGTAGCGATACACCAGGCCCGTCTCAGTAACTTCCTCCGGATAGTAAGGCGACCAATTTTTAAATGTAGGCCGGTCGCCACGCTTGATGACCTCCCCTTTTTTGGGGTTGAATGGCTTGCCGTTTTTATCTTCCCATACGTAGATGATTTTGTTTTCTCCTTCTGGCTGGTGCTCTACGCTGATCTCATAGTCTGTATAGGGTAAAAAATTGGCCTCGGCACCGTAGTCCGAACTTGTGCACGACTTAAATAAAATATCCTCCTTTTTAGCACCGATGATATTAAAATCGAGGATACTCTTAAATTTTTTCTGTCCGGCAACATTGCTCACCTCCACATCGATGGTGTACTGCCCCGGGGTCACAAATTGGGTTGCCTGTGTAAATCCTACCCGGCCTCCCGTCGCGTTGAGCATCATCGGTGGATATTTAGCCTTCCCAATTTTCGCATTTAATTGATCGAGGGTGGTATCCCGCCAGGTAACCTCGGCAAGGTAGGTGGATATCTCATGCTCTTTAGTAAACTCTGTGGTCACCTCACCCGTCTCCTTGTTTCGTACCGCCAGCAGATTCACGGTCAGCGGCGTGGTGCTTCCATTGGCCACAATGGCATCCGTGTATACCACAGCCCCCTGGTTGACCTGCAGGTTTTCCACATTATAACGCAAATTTTCATTTAAATAACCGACTTGGTCACTCTTGCAGGAATTCAATACCAACACCGATAATCCCGCTATGCCTATGATAAAACTTCGTTTTTTCATCTGTTTTATTTTTTCATTTGTGACAGAACCACCCGGTTGATTCCGAAGCAATGCGGAATCAACCTAGCTGGGTTCATAATTTATTTGATCTTAATGTTGAATACAAAAACAGCATTCAAATCGCCTTTAGTTTTGGACTTGTACACCAGCGATTGGCGGACCGTATAGGTGCTTCCCACTGTTGTTTGTCCCGGATACTGCAAAATATTAAAGGTCATTGTTGCGGTTGCCAGTTCCGATACAATGCGCGCATCTGTACCCCACGAGCAGGTTTTGCCACTGGCGTCAAACCAGTGCCCCGGTGCGTTGGCCGTACTGTTTGCATTTAGCGTACCATCGGGCTGCACGGCGTAGTAGGTGATATCTTTACCTACCAGTGCAGGTATTGCTCCGCTTTCCACGCCATAAAAGCGCGCTAAGCGCGGAAGCAGCACATTCACTGTGGTACCTGTGTAGCCCGCTGCATCATATTTGATGCTCAAGTCGTAATTAAAGGTGAGCGTAGAACCCGCTTCCACAATTTTAGGTCCTGTAAGGATACGTGGCGTAAAATCACCGACAAACGTATGGGTGTTGGCCAATATATTCAGCGTGGTGCCCGAGGCTGTTTTTATGCCTGTTGTCTGACAGTATACCCGCATATCGGCCATGTCATCTTCTTTTACGGTAACGATACCGTCGGGACTGATCTGATCCGCTTCACCCCGTATTTTGACGTAGTATAAATTATAGACGGGCCCCGAAGACCAAAGGGGTTTGGGTTGCTTCTGCCTATGGTAGACAAATCCACTTATATTGGATGCATTCTTGATTGCCGTATACGCGGTGCTGGCCGTTGCCAGATCGTAAGGCGCCTCGTTGTAGATGTATGCCCTGACGGAATCTATTGGAATCTCGCTTAGAAACTGGTCAAAAGAATACTGCGCATTTTCATCCACAAACTTTACCGAGTCTGCCTTTTGCTTAAAATAGCGATTGACCGAATAATCCGAGGGCGCCCAAAACGTTTTGGCCTTGTTAATTTCATCCTTCAGTTTAAAATGGTCGATCACCAGCAACAAGGTATCGAACATCCCAGCGGGATGAGCGGCCAGGTAGTCGTAAGTAGACAGATTGACTTCGGCTTTATGGAGACCGTCGTCTGTCAGATAAGCCGCTTTCTTGCAACCGATCACTGTCAGTCCAAAAGCCAGCAGCAACGCTAATCGATATAAGGTTTTCATTTTTTTCAAGTTTAGTGGTTTACATATTGACAGTGCTCCAGTATGGTGTCTGAATGAGTGCAGGATTGGCCGACAATAACGAAGGGTCAAAAGGCCAAAAGTATTTCTTCGCATTAAACTGCGCCTGGTTCATTTTACTCTCCGGAAATTTATAGATGTTAAAATTCTTGTACAACCGCACCAGATCGTAATAGCGATGGCCTTCCAAAAACAGTTCGCGCGCTCGTTCACTAAAGATGGCCTCTTTAAGCGGTTCTTCGTTTTTATAGACCTGCAGTCCTGCTTGCGTCCGGATCTCATTCAAGATACTTTCGGCAGCACTGTTTTTGCCTGTTGCAGCCAGTCCCTCTGCCATCAGCAGCTTGATGTCTGAATACCGAAAGATGATGATGTTATTTTTAAATATGGCATTGTAATTTGAGGTATTACCCGAGTACTTTACATTTGCATATTTTGTACACAATGCATAGTTACCGCTGTAAGCCACATCGAATACACTTTTAAAGCGCTTGTCGTTACTGTCTTTGAAGAGCGTTTTAAGGTAATCCTGACTGATTCTTAATATCGGATCCGTAAAATTCCGAAAATAAGGTCCCGCCAGCGAATAGTACCCTATCCCCCTGTTGGTCCCTTCGTTTTCACCATTCTGGGCGATCTCGAAGATACCTTCATTGGATTTTCCCTGATAGATACCGCGGTAGTTGAGGCTGTCCCGTCCCACAAACGAATATTCGCCGCTTTCCAGTACCGATTTAGCCGCCGTGATACAGTCGGCATATTCGCCTCTCCAGGCACTCAGGTGCGCCTGTAGGGCAAGTGCTGCACCCGTATTTGCACGCGTTGCAAAATCATTTTGGTCGATATTGCTCCATTTCAATAACGTTAGTGCCTTGGTTAAATCTGCCTGACTCTGATCCAGCACATCGCTCTCTTTTCGGGCAGGCAGATTGACCGCATCGATCGGCGCTACAGATTCGGTTATGATGGGCACCGTACCCCATACCCGCGCCATATAGAAATAAGCAAATGCGCGCACAAAATAAGCTTCGCCGATGTAATAATCGCGTACCGACACGTCGTTAAAAACATTTTCGTCCATCTTGGGCAGCCTTTGGATCACGCGGTTGGCCTGGTCTATGACCTGATAAAAGATATCATAGCGCCGCAGCTGATACACGGGCCGCCAAGTTTCCAACGCCGGTACGGATATATTGAGCTGCATGTTTACAAGCGGATTAATATCGACATCGGTCGAAGAAGATATTTCGTCCGACAGCAGATCGCCATATACATAATAGGCCATACCATTGCCCTGGTTTAGGGCCTTCCGCAGCAGCGCATACATGGCATTGGTTGCACTATTGGCATCTTCCTGCGTTTTCCAGAAGTTCTCATCTGTTGCCGAACTCACAGGCTCAATGTCCAGAAACTTGGAGCAGCCCGAAGCGAGATACATGAAAGCACTCAGCACTAAAAACAATATTTTTCTTTTCATCTCTAATTAATTTTAAGCCACCGCTATGCGATGGAACTGACACGATTAAAAGGTAACATCCAGGCCTATAGTCCATTTCTTAGGGATCGGATATCCGTTACCCGTTGAATAACCGTTGGCTTCCACCGCTTCAGGGTCTGGCACCGTCGACCAAGACTTAACAGCCACATTATCCACCACCCCGTACACGCGGAGCATTTTCAATTTAAGCTTCTTTATGAAGGCCTGTGGGAACATATAGCTCAGCTGAATATTTTTGAGGCGTACAAAACTGGCATTTTCCACAAATGTGCTGTTGGCGATGTGCCAATTGTCGACCGTATTGTGAAACAGCGATGGGTATTTGGTCTGATCCCCATCTTTCATCCAGAAGTCGCTGGGGTTAAAATCGCCAGCAATGGCCGAATTGGTACCCCAGGTCGAATACAGGTTAGATGAACCCGCATCTTGCAATTTGTCCGACATATAACCGTTCCATAATGAGCGTCCAAACACAAAGCTCACCAGTGTGGATAAGCTAAAATTCTTGTAAGAAAACTGGTTGATAAATCCGCCCACGAGGTCAGGATTTGGATTTCCCATATCAATTTTGTCGTTGTAATCGATGGTGTAATCGCCATTCACATCCCGGCGGCGCGGATCGCCGGCCTGATATAAATTCCCCCTAAAATGCGTGAGTCTTTTTCCTGTCAAAGGATCTACAGGTACATCTGCAGTGGTCGCATATACCCCATCCACATCCCATACTTTAAATGGGAAAATAGGCTGACCCACGTTCAGTGCACGTTGCATCCATACCGGTCCCACCTGTATTTCCTGTCCACCGCCAGGGAGGCTGGTGACATAGTTTTTATTGTAAGCAATATTGAAATTGGTGGTCCACTGGAATTCCGACGACGGAGCCATATTGCGTGAGATAAGCGTCATTTCTACCCCACTGTTTCTCACACTGATAAAATTGTTGGAAACCGTGCTGTATCCTGAGGTCAATGGCATGTTCAGATCGTAAACCAGCTGTTTGGAGTCGCGCACATAAAAATCGGCAGTCACGGTAACGCGATCGTGCAGGAGGTTCATATCAAAACCGGCATTAAACTGCGGCGAGCGCTCCCATCGGATCGTCGGCGAGGTTGCTGCCGCGCCATAATTAGGCGCTACAGTAGGCTTGCCATTATAAGAAAGTACCGAACCACCAATACCATTTTCCAATACCGAGCCAGCGTATGAGGCATCAAAAGTCAGCCCGGTATAACGCGCGTAATATGAGCCCGGATCACGTCCGGTAACACCATAGCTACCCCGTATTTTGAAAAAGGATATTGCATTTTTTACCCCCTGGAAAAAGGGCTCTTGCGAAAGCACCCAGCCAGCGGAGATGGACGGGAAAATACCCCAGCGGTTGTCCTTGCTGTAACGCGACGAAGCATCCATCCGGTAACTGGCAGAAAGCAGGTACTTGTCTTTGTAATCGTACCCAAAACGACCGAATACCGATACACGCGAGCGCTCATTGATGGTAGTGGTGGCATAAAGATCCGGTCCGGAAGGAATACCTGTTACCGTTTTTACATAACTTCCATTGTCGTTATATCCGTACATATAATTGTTGTTGGAAGTATTGCGTTCAATACCGGTACCCAACACGGCGCTAAAATTATGCGTATCGCGAATGCTCTTGATGTAGTTAAAATAGGTTTCCCATTCCCAACGCTTATTTTGGTTCACCCAATTCTGAGCAAAGTTTCGATAACCTGTAAGCAATACGGGACGAAAGAGGTCGCGCGTATTGTTGTTGACATTGAACGAAAACTGCGAACGTAGGGTCAGGCCATTGATCAGAAACTTTTTAAGCGTTCCGGCAAAGTTACCATTCAGGCTGATCGCGTTATCGCGGTCCATCATGCCATCGTAGCGTCCCGTATAGATCTGTTCGTCCACGTCGGTTATCTGATAGAAAGACGAAGGAAAGCCCCAGGTACTAAAAGGATATTTCGAATCGTCCCCCGACCCATGTTTTGCTTTTGTAAAACCGGCGAACAAGTTGGTCTCAAACTGAAAATTGTCTGTCGGATTGGCCTGCAACATGAGGCGCGGCGTCAGGTTTTCATTTTCATAGCCCATCATTACACCCTGCTCATAGTAGCGCTGTGCCGAGAAACGGTATAAAAACTTTTCCATGGTGGCACCGATACTCATATTGACATTGTTGATGTTGGCCGACTGCAGAAAAAGCCCCTGCCAATCCGTGTTATTGTTAAATGCAGGGTTTAAACTATCCGTCAACATCGGACTGATCAAGCCATTGTTGAACCAGTCGTACGATCCACCCTGATAAAGCAGATTCATCTTCAGCCTACGCTCGGCTGCGCCCACGGTGATGGGCTTCATGGCCGGACGGCTCGAAACCCCGTTGTATGCCGAGATCCTGATTTCGGGTTTACCCACTGCCGGACGTTTGGTTTTGATGATAATGACCCCATTTGCGGCACGGGCACCATAAATGGCCGATGCCGAGGCATCTTTTAAGATATCGACCGATTCGATATCGTTGGGATTGATAGCCTGCAACGGGCTTGCATTTCCGTAAGCCGCCTGTATATCGCTCACATCGTAAATAATATTGTCGATGACATACAAGGGAGCCTGCAGCTGATTATCGGCCAAGCCGAGGTTGCTCGTTCCGCGGATATTGACGATGTTATTGGTACCCGGTTCGCCCGATGTACTCAATACTGTCAGACCCGCCACACGTCCCTGCAACATGGCGTCGAAGGTGGCGTAAGGCGTATTTTCAAAATCCTTACCCTTCACGGTAGTGATGGCACCCGTCGTTTTGCGCCGCTGCACATCCTGATAGCCCATTACAACTACCTCATCGAGCCCCGTCCCATCTTCTTTCATGGTAATCTGGATGGTGTTGTCGCCATCACGCAGCTGTTTTTCTTGCCGCACATAGCCGAGGGAACTAAAAATCAAGGTTGGATTTGCCGATTTGAGTTTTAAGGTAAATTTTCCATCAGCACTCGTTTTGGTCGCATTGCTGACGCCTTTCTCTAAAACACTGAGATCAGGCAGAGGGGTGCCTTTTTCGTCTTTAACGATCCCCGTGACCGTTCTCTGTTGTTGCGCATACAGCTGTTGACATAGCAACAGCAGCAACATAAAAATACCCGTCAGGCATTTTTTTGGAAGATTTTCATACATAGTCATAATTTCGTTAAGCAGATGTTCAGTTTAGCATACTGGCAATGACACATTAGATCCCTGGGACAAACGCGATCCTTTTCGCAAAAAGGATATGAGCAGCATGTTAAAAATTGATTAGTTCTTCTTTCTGTAACAAAAATAGTACTTCGAAGCAGCGGATTTCGGTCAGATCTTACCCACTCATTCTAACATTTTAACAAAAGAAATGGTGGGTTTCCGGTGCGGTACAGTGGGGCCAATGAGAGGATAAAAACAGCGAATCCGTCTAGCTAAGCGATGGATAGATACCTTCGTTAGTTAGACGGATAGGGTTGCGATTAGCAAAACGGCACGTCAATAAGGCCGTGGCTATAAATTCGGCTAATCGTAGAGGTAATTTCGGTAGTTGCGCACGTATATCTTGGGCGATATGCCCAAGATACTGCGAAAAACACGGTTAAAGTTGGTGATGCTATTAAAGCCCGAATCGTAGGCAATCAGCGAGATCGAATCGTGCCTACCCAGCCCCAGCAATTTACAGGCTTCGCGGATACGCAGTTCATTCAGGTAGGCGATGAATGTTTTTCCCGTGCAATTTTTAAAATAGCGGCAAAAGGCGTGTGGCGTCAGATTTGCTTTTTCGGCGATTTCATCCAGACTGATATCCTCTTTAAAATGTTCTTCCAAAAATTGACATAATTTCTCTATCCGGAACGGTTTGGAGATCTCTTTTTTGGGCAATTGTACACCCGAAAGCGGTTCCAGTTCGGTGAATACTTTGCTGAGCGTTTTTAATAAATAGAAGAAATTTACGAGCTGATCCAAAAAGTCAGACTTTTGCAGGATTTCGATGTAATGAGATACCTCTGCATGAAGTTTGGGTGGAACCCTAAATCCGCGCTGGCATTTATGCACAAAATCGAGCAGGTTTCGGAGTTCGGGCATCGTCGCCATGGTAGACAGTGCACCTTTGGTGCTAAAGAATAAAGAGATCGAGCGCACATGGTCGCCTGCAAAGAAACTTTTAAAAACATGGGCCTGGTTTGTTCCCAATAGAAAAATGTCTCCCGGCTGAAATTCATGCACGTTGTCGTCCACAAGTAGCTGGCCGATACCTTCTTTAATCCAGATTAATTGATATTCTTCATGACGATGCATGTATGGATAAAACTTATCCAGCACATCTTCTTGAATATAGATAGATTTGTCCTGAGGGGCAGGAACTTTAAATTGAACTGGCTTCATAACAAGTTAGATTAGTTAATTGTCAATATGACATTAAATATACATAAGCCAATTTGGTGTTGCAATACTCAAACCAAAGATGTTAAAATACGGTGATAATTGGTTACAATTTGCATATATATAAATTATATCCAAACAGCTATCATCTTTTTTACGTTAGTATGAGTTTTATAAAACCAAAATCGCACTATAGATTTTAAAATTTTCACCCCGAACGGGTATAAAAAAGATATAAAACAAATAATTTATACCCGATGTAGTATAATTTAACAATATTTACTATATTTATATCAGAAAGGGTATAATTATGGATTCACTACGACTATTTGTAAAAAAGAAACGGAAAGAATTGAAGCTAACACAGGAAGACTTAGCTGATAATGCTGGAGTTGGCTTACGGTTTGTGCGTGATCTTGAGCAAGGAAAAAAAACGTTACGTTTAGACAAAGTAAACGACATATTGGCGTTATTCGGTAAAGAGGTTGGTGTAATTGATCAAATTAGAGAGTGATGGCGCGCGAAGCAAAAATATATTTTCACGATGATTTAGCTGGATATCTCATTGAGACTGATCATGGTTATTCATTTAGTTATGACGAGAACTATCTAAAAAAAATGGATCCACAACCTATCAGTCTAACTTTACCGATTTCCGAGAACGTTTATCATAGCAATATACTATTTCCGTTTTTTGATGGATTAATTCCCGAAGGATGGTTATTGGAAATCGGCGAAAAACATTGGAAGCTCAATCCTAGAGATCGTTTTGCACTATTAATCAACCTCTGTAGAGACACTATAGGAGCAGTTTCTGTTTATCCGATGGAGGCGGAAAACGATGGCTAATTGTTTGTTTTGCTATAAACCAGTTGAAACAGGAGACTATCATACGGCATGTTCACGAACATTTTTTGGAACGACACAAGTTCCCTATTTGGAGTTGGACCAAGAAAAATTGAAAAAATTAGCTGAAGTTACTGTAACCGAGAGATTGGCATTAACTGGCGTACAGCCAAAAATATCAATCAGTCTAAAAGGAGAAAAAGGGAATAAGCGACTTACATTAGTTGGCCTTTGGGGTGATTATATCCTGAAACCTCAATCGAAAGAATATCTACTCATGCCGGAAGTAGAAGATCTAACCATGCACCTCGCAGCGCTATTTAAGATAGAAACAGCAAAACACGCATTAATACGAACTTCCACTGGAGAACTAGCATACATTACAAAACGATTTGACCGTAAGAAGGACAAAAAAATCCATGTTGAAGATTTATGTCAGTTATCCCAGTTACTGACCGAGCAAAAGTACAATAGCTCCTATGAACGCGTAGGAAAAATCATCAAGCAGTTTGCTTCCAACATAGGATTAGATGCAATCAAATATTTTAGACTCGTACTATTTAGCTTTTTAACAGGAAATAACGACATGCATCTCAAGAATTTTTCATTAATGCATACCAATCATGGCGTTTTATTATCACCAGCATATGATCTCATTAATGTCAACTTAATCTATCCAAAGGATAAGGAGGATATGGCTCTCACATTGGGTGGTCGTAAACGAAAAATAAAACGGTCAGATTTTAACCAGCTTGCGCAAAGTTTGGGAATTTCTGAACTGGTCAGAGACAATATATATAAAGACTTCAGGAGAAATGTTGATAAAGTTAAAGAAATAATTGATCACAGTTTTCTAACAGATGATTTCAAAGAAAAATATGTTCAAATTGTCCACACTAAATTAAAACAGATCGAACTATAGAAAAGAATTTAGTGATCATGAATAAACTCCTATTTACCATCCTCTTTATTGTGGCTTCTACTTTCGGTGTTTCACAAACCTTGACTAAGGAAGCCACTGCTATCTGCTACCCGGCCCCCAACTCTTCAGCCAGCAATTGTAAGCCTTGATTAGCTTCTTCAAATCGTTTGAGTTCGACCGCATAAGATTCAGTAACCGTTTCGAGCAAGGCACTTCCCGCAGTAAAGTCAACATAGGCCATTACCGTATCACTACCCCACATCCAGTCAAAAATCAGGGCATAACCCTCCAAAACATAACCCTCGAGTTGTTTTAAGAGAGCCAGCATCGGCAATATTTCAAGATAGTTTTCACTGAAGTTCAAGACGGCAAATGTCCAGTGTTGCTTTTCCTCATCATAATACTCCTTCGCACCGTAAAATCTATCCTTAAGCAGATTATCGAAGACTTCACGAATGCGCGCCTGTGAATAACTTGGAATAATTTCCAACGTTGTTTTGCTGTACATCTGCCGGCTCTCCCACCACTGCGACCAATTATCGTCTTTGTTCGGGGAAATCGGTTTAAAAGAAAAAAACTCGTTCAATCTCGATTTTTCTATTTTAATACTTATGTAAAGGCTATCCAATTCCATACGATTGTTCTAAGATATTCTTAACTTCTTTTTTAAACGTTACCGGCTCGACAGTTTGATCTTACCATCGCTATCAAAATCCGAATTGTCCGTCACTCTTTTTAGATTTAGTTGCTTTAAAGACAAGCCTTCCTGCAGCGGTACACCCGCAGAATTTATCTTAAATAAGGGATAGGATAGTGGTTTTTCACCCCATTCCAACACAAAATGGTAGCCATCTACAATCTTCTGCTGATCGTCAGTTTTGAGAATTAAGATATTATGAAAAGTTTGCTCCGGTTTGGCAGGATCACTATTCGGTGAGATACCCCGAGCTTTATAGGTGGCGATAAATTTATAATAGTGGTACTTGCCACCGATCGGATTAAATATTAATTCCCGACTATTATTTTCCGCAACCAGATCCGAAAAAGACCGCTCAAAATTGTCCAGTAATTTGTAATTAAAATCGGTATTGAGCTTATTGGCGACCAATATATAGGTCTTTGCATCTTGACCGGTGCTACTCCCCTGCGTTTGAATTTGTGCGTGCACTGAATAGCCACAGAAACAGGATAACAATACAATTATTAAATACTTCATACGCTAAAATATTAAATTTTGGGCAGTATTTGCCCAACTGATGATTAAATAGACATTTCTTCAACAATAGATACGTCCATTACAAACCTTCTTCATTCAGCCGACATCTCAAACCAGCGCTTAAAATCAGCAGCATCATACCGGCTAACCATTACCTCCTCATGCTTGCCGAAGCTATCTTTCAACGCGATAGCCAGCACCCCATTGGCTAAAGGCTTGTATCCTTTTATAATACTCCGATTGACGATATAACGCCTGTACATCAGATAGTATTGATCGTGATCAAGTACCTTCATCAGGTTGTCGAGACTATAGTTGTGGGTATACTCGCGGCTTCCGGTTAAGGTAAGCAGCCTTTTGTCATCTGCCGAACTTTTGATAAGCGCAATCCCATGCAGCGGCACGTAATTATCTTCGTAACCATACTTTACTTTCAGACAGGAATCGAGACTAACCGCATCCGAAATATCGTCTACCCGTTCGGCCTCCGCTTTCAGCTGCAGCTCTTCGTAGGTGACAATGATTTCCCGGAGGACTGTTTTCTCAATTTCGGCCTCTAAGTATTGATCTTTCACAAATCGGGCAAACCGCATCACATACATCACCATAAAGAGCAGATTCAAGATGAAAATAAACAAAAACAGGAACCCAAATTCGTTGGACAGGTAGCGCATAATGACTCGCCAACCTTCTTCGTTAAATGGTAAAAATACCAGCACGGCGAAAATTACGGTGAGCAACGAAGGCAATACTAATCCGTATAGAACCTGCCTGATTAGCCTAGGTTTAAAATCCGTCAGCCAAGAGCGTTTCCTATCCATGTACCTGTTAAAAATATGCATACCGCTAAGCACCGCCATCGCGATCGATGCTGAAAGAAGCCAGTATAGATAAAATTTCGGTGCCGAATACCGTGCATCGAAAACAAGAAACGCGCCGGGCGAACAGAAAAAATTACCCAATAGAATCGCCAAAAGTAGCTGGAGCCTAATCGGTAAGTAGTGGACATGGATCTCGGAATGAAAGGTTTCGATAAGCTTTTTAGTCTGCATAAAAATTGTAGAATTGATTAAGGCAACCTAAAATAACTAATTTATCAAATAAAAAAACAAAACAGCCTTACAGTATTTTGTCACAACTGAAGAAATACTGCCTTATTTCACTGTAAGCGCGCAGTGCAGACTACCGTTCATCCTATAATTTCATTTTTATAACATCTTAGAAAACTCTCTATAGAGAGTTTTAAAGCAAGATTTAGACATTTGTGCTATACCATTCATTCCGATGCCAACATTTTACCTTGCCTTCGAGGAAAGACCTTGTTAATTTTATAATAGCATAATTCATTATTGGATGAACAATTACAGCAATGCCATTTGGTGCAGACCGAATGACGATGTACCTTAAAAAAATAAGTTATGATCCGATCGTTGAACCAACTGGAAGATGCCATTCTTGCTTATGGCATACTGCAGGATAGCCCAAATGGGAATTATATACCAAGTGACGAAGCGATCGTCATCGCCTGCGATGCGCTGATACGCGATTCGGAACAGCTCTATATCAGTCACGCGAAATCGCGCATGGCCAAAGAATCTTTTCGCCGCTATTACACCAAATTCAGGCTGCTATTTGACAAGCTTTACCTGTACAAGGCCCAGCAGCCGGATGATACCATTAAAAAACTGCACGAGAGTATTAGCCAGAGCATTCAGCGCTTTAAAGAGCATATGAATCCGTCGGAAGAGCTGCCCGTATACGACCAACAGCTGCTCAAATCGAACAGCCTCACAAAACTTGCTCAATTATCGGTGCACTTACAGGCCAAGCAGCTTGACGAAAAATATCTTTTAGAAATCCAATATGGTCTAAATAGCCTGTTTGACGAGCATAAGCCGCCCAAGCTCCTGTACTACCATGTCGAATGGCTGGAAACTTTCCTTTCGGCACTAGAAAGCCTTGCGCATGATAAACGTGTCAAGCATTACGCCAAACGTTTTATTGAGTTACTGATCCGCTACAACTTTAACTATCTCGGCTTATGCAACCGCTGGCATGAACAGCTCGAAGCGCAGATCGATGTGCTCTCCCGCTCGGAAAAGCTGTCTATACTGCTGCTTATGGAAAAAGAAATTACCCATTATCATCCCCTGCCGATGCTTTATTACGACATTGAGCAACCCCATCTCAAAACAACGATGAATGAATACATTTGGGCCGAACTGGATTATCTTGAGAAACTGTCGAAACTGGAATCGGTAGAAAATAATTACCGCCCCGGGATTCCCGCATCTTCCAAAGGGATCCATACGACGCTGACGGGCGAGGGTCTTACCTGCCTATTCCACTATTGCAGTAAAGTGGGCCTGTTTAAAAATAAGCATAAAAGTGATGCAGCCATTGGCGTAGCGCAGCATATCGTTACCGATCGCGGCAACCGTATCACGGCCAATCAGCTGGCCAAATTCAACAAATTCGAACATATACTCAGCCTCTATATCATCGAAGACAAGCTGAAAGAAATGCTGCATTTCATAAAAAAAGACATCGAAGAAGTGGAGCGAAGAAAATAATGGCCTTTTCAAAAAAACTTGGGGGATTCCACTTTATCCCCCTCCCGTGCCGGCACATCCCGCATAGCCTATTGTCCCCAAAAACAGCACGCTGCATCCTTTGCATGCGCTACTCCCGCTGCTCTCGGTTATACTAGCAGTAACACCACCATATCCCCAATTACATCAGTCACCATTGCCCCAGCTGCTTTAAAGGCGGTTTGCTTGGCGAAATCCTTCTATATAAGATTGCCGCTTATTGTCTTTTCTTTGCTTTCAGACTTACACAGTATGCAGCATGAAAGCGAAAAAGATTACTTATCAGATCATCGTCATTACACTGATGGCACTTTGGATTCCGATCAGTCTGGACAAGTTTATCGACTATGAACTGTTCAAGTCTGCGATGATACAACAGCCGTTTAGCGACCGTCTGGGAATTTTACTGGCCAATACCTTACCTACGATGGAGCTTACGGTGGGCCTACTGTTTATCGTACCCAAGATGAGAGTATGGGCATTTGGACTCTCCGCATTGCTGATGGTCGTTTTTGTGGGCTATGTAAGCCTAGCGGTCTTAAACGTATGGGGCAAAATCCCCTGCGGATGCGGCCTTGTATTCCATCACGTGGGCTGGATGGCGCATCTGTGGCTCAATATCGGATTTTTACTGATCAGCCTAATCGGCTTGTACCTGGAGTTATCCGTGTTTAGAAATTATGGTTCAAAAAATAGCAATAATAGCCATAGTGGGGGGCATCATCCCCTACGTATAGCGATAAATTCAGAAGCTCAAGATGTCATGAAATTGAAAACCAGTCCTAGGTTAAAAAAAGAATAGTGTACCCGATTAACAGCTGAACTTGGATTCGAGGCTGATCCAGGTGAAGGGCGCGTCTGCCAAAAGACACTTGTGGTGTTCCAGCGCTGCTGTCGATGGCTACGTACAGAAAACCGACGCAGTGAAGGGATAAAAAAGAAATTTAAAAAATTAAAGTAAAAAAACTTAAAAATTAAAGACATGAGAAAATCAGGTAATTTTATTAAAAAACACGGTTTGGCCGTATTTGCCATGACACTTTTATTAGGTTATGGAGGTTTTAGTTATGCAAAATCGATGTTCAGTACGCCTTGGTATCAAATTACAAGTATGGCATCTAATCCGAACGACGACCAATTGGGAAGTGCAACACCTGATCCCACATCGGGCGGTGAATGTGATTCCGAAGAAAAAAATACACGCTGTAACGTACAATTCAACAATCCGAACAATCACGATCTTTCAAACAAAACCGTCGCTCAAGCCTTGGCTTTATCTGGTGTAAGCATCAATGACTACACGTACAGAGACAATCCAAACTAATAATTTATACCTATCAGCCAGCCCTAACTAGGGCTGGCTGATAACTTAAGGGTTTTGTTCAATATTGCTTTTTAGCATCACATCTTTAGGGATGGGAAAAATATATCGGGTACTATTCGGCAGTAATTCATATTCCTTATCGTTTACCCTCCGCTTTAGTCGCATGGCATGATCTTCCTCTCTATTCAAGCGCCTTAAATCAGACCATCTTATTCCTCTTAACAACAATTCTTTCTGTCGTTCCAATAAAACCACTTGTAATGCCTGCTTTTGAGATGTACTTGCTATCGGCTGAAATTTTCCAGAAACAAACCGCTTAGATAGCAACTGGTTGAGTACATCAATTCCTTGATCAGATTGCCCCAATCGAATTGCACATTCAGCTTCATTGAGCAACAGTTCATCCCAAGCATATCCGGCAAAATGGTTTACATTTCCTAGATAGGAACCTTTGTAAAGAATATTACCTTTAGCATCCTTTTCAAAAAACAGTTTTTTTCGCAGGTCATTATCATCATAACTGTTATAAAACTCAATGGGTATTAACAGTTTTGTTTTACTGGAAAAATTTGAGCTATTTGATCCGTCAATATAGATTAATTCTTGATTTCCATTGCCATAGGTAGGAAAGGGATATGCTTTTGTACCCGATATCGTATTATAGTCGAGTACAACCCCACCAATAGCTCTGGCCTTGGCGGCACAATCGAATGCCTGTTTATAGTCACCCAGTTGCATATAGCACCGTATCAATAACAGGTATGCTGCCACTTTGCTGGGCGAATACATATCTACACTTCTGTCAGGCAACATCCCTATCGTCAACAGCAGATCGCTGATGATCTGATTATAGGTCTGTGTTACAGTAGAACGTGTTGTCATTAAGTTGATATCGCTCTCTAATTTGAGCGGTATCCCAAATCTATCCCATTCTGGCATACCTGCAGGTGCAGCAAACTGTTGGGCAATACTAAAAAAAGCATCCGAGCGAATGAACAATGCACTCCCCTTTATACGGTTGTGGTCTGCATTTTGAACAGGAGATTGCATCTGATCTAATCTTTCAAGTATCACGTTGGCGTAGAGGACACGCTTATAAAGGTTGTTCCAATCGGGCACATTCTCTTGCGTATTCACTATTTCTTCAGACCAATTGTAAGCAAACTTTTGCAGCTGCGAGCTCGCCAAATTCCAGGTGTTATCCTCCACATAAAACTCACCTGCCGCGATCGTACCCAAAGACTTACCTGCCCCGACATTGATGGTCGAATAATCATTCAATAATGCATCCAAATCTTCCAAAGATTGTGGGATAACTTGAGACTTGTCCCTCTTCAGTTCCAGAAAATCAGGATTACAGCCCGTTAAAAAAAGCAGCACAGCCATTATCATATTTCTTTTCATATTCATCGTATTAAAGGTTAATCTGAAAACCCATAATCCATGTCCTCGGATTAGGATAAGTAACATTTGGCATGTCGGGAATTAGCCCCAGAGTATTAGCCCGATAGATCCATGCGACATTCCTGACTGTTGCAAACAGCCGACATTCTTTATTTTTTAAAAAGCCCGGAAATGTGCGGTAAGAAAACTGTAAATCGGCCAATCTCAAGAAATCCCCCTTTTCATACATCAATGCTGAATTCACATAGAGCTCATCGCGGCTGATATTTTTATCTCCAGGAAATACCGGTACAGACGTGGTCTTTTCATCACCCGGCACCTGCCACCTTTTTAAATAATCCATATGTCCTACTCCACTGGTGAACAACTGACTATAATTGATCGTGCTACGCCTAAAATAAAAACCAAATTTATAATCCACACTCGCGCTCAAGGAAAAGTTTCCATAAGAAAACGTATTCCTAAACACCCCTGCATAGGGCGGAAATTTCATGCCCATATCTGCGAGGTCATCTATTTTTGCATTATTCATATATGCCACATAGTCTTTCGTCCCATCCGGGGCTAAAAGTTCGCCCGTCGCAGGATCGAGCCCACCCGATTGCCATGCATAATTCAGGTCCAGACTCTTACCAACAATAGGAATCGGCGTCGAAACCATTGTGGACATGGTCACATTGGAGTTTGCCATATAATCAAGTACCTTGTTTGCTGTATAGCTGAATGAGAGCGAGCCATTCCATTTTAGACGATTTTTACCCAGGTTGGCATTCACCGTCAGATCCACACCCTGTGTACGAAGCTTCGCATAGTTCATCAAGTTAGTAATCTGATAGAAACCAGTTTTTTCAAAAATACCAGTTGTTGGATCCATAAAGTTAACCCCTATCAGATCACTTGCATTTTTCTGATAGTACTCTACAGAACCGGAAAGCAAATTATTAAACAATCCAAAATCTAGTCCGATATTGACCATCCGCACTTTCTCCCAACGCAATCCCGGATTTCCGACACTTTTTAGTTGTGCATAGCTTTTTTGGGTAACAAAATTGACATCACTGAAAAACGACGTAATTGGATAAACACTAACGGTGTTATTGACATTGCCGCTTACCCCATACGTTGTTCTGAACTTTAGGCTATTTATCCAGTCTGATTTCATCCAGTCGAAACGATCCAGATTAATTGCACTACCTACAGACCAAAGCGGTACTCCTTTCTGATTCGTCTTTACACCGAAAAGGTTTGAGGCGTCCCAACGCAGGCTAGCGGTGAGCGACAGCTTGGCGTCATAAGTATAGGCACCATTGAAAAAATACGATAAAAATCGATCTGTCAGTGACACCATCCCTGTTGGAGGAGATGGTACCGTCGCTGAACCCAGCGGCCTCAGTGGATAAAATGTGGCATAATCCAGATTTGATTGCGCTGTCAATACCGCATCGTTGTAGCCATACAGTCTATATCCGGGGTTGGAGAAGCTTTTTGTCTCGCGAAGCTCTGCACCTGCAATGGCATTGACCGCATTCTTCTCGCCATATTGCCGATTAAAATCCACCTGTATTCTTCCAGACTGGGATGATATTTCGTTATTAAACCCTTCTTTGATGGCCCCCTCAGGAATAATACGTTTAAGATCGGGTTGCGTGTACTGATTGACAAGATTCCGGACATAATACGAGTCAGCATCATACATATTGGTTTGATCTGTACGGAGCCGTTGATTTTGATATTTCATAGAAAGCTTCAAGCCATCCAAGATTGTATAACCCACCCCCAAGTTGATCAAAAGATCTTTTGTATTCGATCTTCTGTCTCTAAGTTTGGCCTCGTTTAGCGGCACATAGTTCCAGTCCAGGAGACCATTGACTACGGCCTGATCGACGTAATCTTTGGCATATCGTCCTGTAACGGAAATAGGAAACCCATTTTCATCGACCAATGCAGTATAATTCGGGAGCTCCCTGCTCCCGACCTTTAGTCCCTGCAATGTCAAACCGTTATTCTTTGTTTCCATCCAGGCATAATTAAGTCCAAAGGAAAGATCTAAATCTTTTGTCAGTTTGATCTGGTTGCGGAGGCTGAGGGTATTTCTTTTATTGTTGTTGCCCTTTACATTGGAATTATTCTTGGAAAAGGATGAAGAGAGCCAATAACTATAGATAGATCCACCGCCATTTAGCGCCAGATCATATTGTTGCAACAGCGCGGGTCTATAGAGATAGTTGCTCGCATCCTTTCTAAGATCGTGCTGTGCAAGCCAATTCCTTTTCTCAACAAACTCCTTTTCCGAAATGGCGCTGTTTTTACGATCCATTAACAAAGTGATATATTCTGGCAACGCTGAATAATCCGAAGCATCAAAATTATCCAGTTCAAAGAGCTTATCTTCTACATCAAGCATGGAAGCCGAAGGAAGATAATCAAGGGAATACAAAAGATCAGGACGCTGCGACAACTGCCATGTACTGCCAAATACAAGATTATTAGATTGCGCAAACTTTCCCTTCTTGGTGGTAATGACGATTACGCCATTCCCTGCTCTCGCCCCCCAGATGGATGCCGCTGAGGCATCTTTCAGTAAAGTGATGGATTCGACATCGTTTGGATTAATCGAATTCAATGAACCCTCATACGGAAAGTTATCCAAAATAATCAATGGTTCAGTCTGAGAATTGATCGTGCTCAGCCCTCGCAGCCGCAGCTTAGGATCTGTTGAGAATTCGCCTGAATTAATTGACCGGTCAAACTGTAATACCGAACTTATCCCTTCGAGCCGCTCAATAATATTCGGATCGGGATTGCGATTCAGCAAATCACTGTTGATCATCTCAAAAGAGCCCGTTGCACGCTCCTTTGGAATACGATAATATCCTGTAGAGACTTCAACTTCTTGAAGCACGTTAACCCTTTCCTTTAAGACTATTTCAAAAAAACGACTTTTACCGGGGTCGATAAAAATGCGCTGAGTTATTTTTCCGGTTCGGGTCACCATTAAAGTATCAGGCCTAACCAAAGCAAATTCGAATTTTCCGAGCTGATCAGCCCGTATCAATCCCCCTGTTCCAACAAGTCTCAAGCTTACATGACCGAGTCCGTTTCCCGCTTCATCTTTTACGATGCCACTCACCATTTGCTGCCCATAAGCATGCCCTAAAGTCCATATTCCAACTATGAACACAAACAAACATCTACAGATTTTCATGGTCTTTGGAATTTGAATGATCAACGGACTGACTTATGTGCAAATAAGGGGTTGGTTTCTCCTCGATGACGATCTGTAAACCATATTGCTTCAGTAGATTTTGAATATTTCCAAACTTTTGCTCTTGTGCTAGCGCAATAGGAAAAGAAAATTTAGCCGGAAAATCAGATGCTATTCCTGTCCGATCCCAGATCCTATATTCTGTCAATTCCAACGACTTTAAATTTTTGAGCGCATTCTCAATGAATAACTTAAAATGCGGTTGGTCACCAAAAGGGACAACGTAGTTTTCGTAACCTTTCTTTGGCGGACGCTGTAGCGTTCGGGATAATCTTATCTCCGCTTGTTTGATGGTATTCAGCGGGATTAGAATCGGGTAGCGTCTCATTTCACCGTATTGCACGTTTGCTTTGAGCCCAAATTTGCCTTCAATCTGAGCAGCCAGTAACTTTTGCATTTTTATTCTTGCCCCATTGATCCCGCTGTCTCTCGGGACGCGCACCATAATGCTAAAATAATGCTGCCGCTTCCAATCTTCCAACTGCTTATCTTTGTATAGATCGCCCGTCCAAGTTTCCTTTGGTTTACTTTCTTCCAGATATGAAGTAAAATCAGCTCCGACATTCCATCTAATCGCGCTCTTTTTGCTTTGGTACGGATATATTTGGTCTTTATAAGCTTCTCGATAAATACGATCTATGGTTGAATTAATGGTATACAGCGATAACGAATCTCTGGTCTTAAACACGTTAAAATTTGTTCCAGTATAGCCTGCAATATATCCAACCAATTTACTGTCTTGGCTATCGTAAATAACATGATCAGGTAATCCATTATCCTTAGTAAAAAGCGTCGTGTTCGTATCGATTAGCTTAACCTCTGTTTTATTGAAGACTTCAAACTTACTATCGTTTAAAACTGCATTGATATTCGCTGTATTGGCATACCCCGCTTTTGGGGTTGCTATGACACGGCCATCTTTGATCCATACCATAAACGGTAACGCTTGGTGAGAAAATCGAGTTGTGAGGAAGCTATCTTCATAGATTGATTGATAATCCCACTTAAAATAATTTAGTGTTTTCGATATATCTTTCAATCCAATGGTAGTGACAGGTATGATGACAACTTTATCTTGATCCCAGTTTTTTTTAAGCGAATCAAGCTTTTTTAAGGAGCCTAAGCAAGGGCTACACCATGGAGCCCAGAATTCTAATATAATCAGCTTATTTTTATGCAACGAAAGATTGGTCTGTGATACGGCTTTGGAGCTCCAGTCAACGGATTTGTGCACGTAAGTGTAAAAATCATCGCCGACAGGATCACCCACTTTCAACGCCCGAATAGCAGTTAGCCCATCGGCCCCGCTGTCCTTGCGGGGCGTCTGAGCGGATAAACTAAACATAGAAACTAAACATAAAAACAAGCATGTCAAAATGTTGCGATAGGCACGCTTATAATCTGCAACAGATAAAAAGTATTTTAAAGCCCGCTGAACAACTGGACCTATTAATCCAAGCAAAGTATCAAGTTGCAATATAAGGAAGGCACACATCGCCTTAAAAGACCTTAAAACAGACCGGTTAGGTTCAACTCTATCGGTTGATACAGGATCTACTACTAATTTTTCAACCAATACCTGCTCAATAGGTAACCAATTTCCCCCTTTCTCCCAGCATTGCTCGAATTCTCTTCGGGTGGGCTTCGGGTCTCCTTCGGATAAAATACGAGTAACGGTAAAGCAAAACCCGAGGCCGACCGCATGAAAGGCAGGAATTGTGGCGAAGTTGGTCAGGCAAAAGTCCCTAGAAAATGATACCTCTCCCCCTAGTCTGCTGGCCTTCGGCTCGGCTTCGAGACTTATTCGGGACATATTCGAGACAGGCTTGGCATTTCTTCGACTCGGCTTCGGCAGGGCTTCGACTGCGCTTCGGGTAGGAGTCGAAGCGCTGTCGAACAACAGTCGAAGCGTTCCCGAAGAAGAGTCGACGTTGGTACGAAGCAGTGTCGAACGATCCTCAAGCAAAACCCGAAGGCTGCCCGAGGAAACGGCTGTTTTAATTTGATTTTGAATTTCACTATTACAGCGCTTTTTTAGTCTAATTTTCTTACGCAACAGTTGCGTAAATCGCGCTATAGCTGCACTTAAGCAGTGCTTCACAGGAACTTTAAATATATAGATTATACAGCCCATTACAAAGGCTAAAAATTTCAGGATATTCATTATTTTTTTGTTAGTGGTTTTGAGAAAGCTGATAAAAAAAATCAAAGATTTCCTTGCTACTTTCGAGTTCGCAAGCAATAAATCTGTTGCTTCGGAGAAATGAAATTTCTACCTCCGATAGATTGATCTTTTTGTAATGAATTAGAAAATATGCCATTACCATGCGAAACAATGCGACGGAGAAATTCTGTACATCAGTTGTACTGATAGTAGGATTAACTCCCCTTTCTCGATCGAAATAAACAGTTAGCAGTTCTACTAGATGATTGCGACAAGAGTCCATATCATACTTAGTCCAAAAATCTTTGATACATGCTACTGGATCATACTCCAGATGATGGATTTCGTACATCGCCAGGTCAAAGGCGACGAGTTTTTTAAAAAGCTCTTTCATTTTTTTAGGCTTTTGAGGGCGTGTTTTTGCATAGATTTTTTGGAAAAAATAGGGTAAAATATCCCCCTATCGAGCCCAAAGTCTCAATACAGCTTACACTGTTAAAAAATTTTAATTAACTAAACCTCAGAATGCCGTTTTACTCTTTTCGTTACTGGTTATATAATATGATCGTCACGGACATCCACAATGATAGGAAGAACCGACCCTTTGTTGTGTTACGACAATATTTTGAATAGAAATTTGTCTTCGAAGAAAAGTTTGCCTAGATTTATGCTGCAAAACAATTATCTAGTACTAGCCATCTTCTTGCCTTTTATTCTCTATTTAAATATTGAAGTAATGGGTCGGTGGCAGACACGCATAAGGGAAGTATGGCAATTCTGTTGAACAGAGATGCCCAGTCATTTTATTTCTCCTCTCCTTTTACGTGCTGTGTACAGTTAAATGATTAATCCGGCGCGCGGATTAAATTTTTGAAATGTTGCTTAGCGGAATACCGAGTAAGTCGATCCTTGATCTGGTACTGGTGAATTAAGGTTTTAAAAAATGTCGTTCTCATAATTTGGTGATTATTTAAGAACAACTTTTCTCCGAAAGTATAAACCACCTTATAAAATACAAGGGGTGGCTTGCACTTTAGACCCACGGGTGACTAGCCCATTCGTCTATGTCTCGAGAGACATTTTGACTCAGCCATCTAAAGTATCGCAAGACCACCCACATGCTTTATATACAAAAGTAGTAAAACTTTTTAAGCATGGGGCGATCTTAACGGTTCCCTCGATGGAATTTTAGTCGTTTGTGGGTCGAGAAAACATCGTTCAATATGGCTAATAGCCTTATTGTCTAATCGCTAAACAAAGATAAGAATTGGTTTCCATTAAAACAAAATAAAAACAAAGGAAACCTATGTAATTTTTAAGATTATGGATGAAAAGGAACTCCTAGCTATAGAAATAGCAAATTTCGCAGAGTATGTTTTAGCAAGAAAAGCTGAATCAGGATTGGCAATTAAAAACTTTGCAAAGATGGTTGATATGACAAAGGGGGAAATTAGTAAAATTACAAATCAACAGAGAAAAAGCGTTTCTGTGCACTCCTTCCATAAAATTACTGTATTCTCGGGTGACATTATCGAAAATGCCATCAAAGCCGTATATACACATAGAAATTTAGAGCTAAAAAACGGAGAAGAAATTGAAGAAAGAAGCAACTTTGGTATTTTCATGAGAAATGAGGTTGAAGTCCAAGGAAAGAACATGTTTGATTATATTTTAAACAAAACAGGAATTGATAAGAAGAGACTAACTGACATATATTACAATGGAGGCACGCCAGAGCCCTATGAATTCATCCTTATTGAAAAAGCAACTGGAAGAAAGATGGGTGAATTAATTGAAAAATATGTTCTAAAGTATCCGATTAAGAAGAAGGGGGAATGATCTAAGAAGGAATACAAACTTTTAATCTGTGGGTCCTGAGTTCGAGCCTCAGCGGGGTCACTTTCAAAAAAGCCATTTTACGTAAGTAGGATGGCTTTTTTTGTGTGTTTAGAGTGCCTTTAAAGCTGCTTTTTCATTTTTGTCATACCGAGAAGTTATTAAATCTGTTAATTACTTCTTTGTTCAAAGATACTAAAAAATGGTCATTTTAGGGCCTTTTTGTCTCGCAAAGTGTCTCACTTTTGTCTCGCAAAATAGGGAAAAATCAATATTGAACTCCTTTTGGGGTACTTAAATCTTTAAAATGTATAGACAAATCTATTGTTAGAACAGTAATTTAAAAATATTGTTAATATACTTTGTTTTTTGAGCCCTAAACAGGGCTTCTGTTCTCGCAACTGTTCTCGCTAATTTATATGATAAAACCTCCTTCCCCTTTTTATAAAGTTAAGGAGGTTTTTTATTTTTTTTAAATTTTAACGAGTAGCGAACCAAATGCTCTCTAATTGAATAAGACAAGAAAGTTGTGAGAACCCAAAATTTTTAAGGGGTATAAAATATAGAAATGAGTTCTCAAAAATAATATGGATGTGTAATCCATCGGGTAATATCCCCTATTCTATTAGAAAGCTTTTCGTTATCCAAATATCCTCTAAGATATTAAGCCAGTTCTTTCGCTCGCCGTCCTGCGAGTTGAACGAAGGTCGTTGAAGAAAAGTGCGAAGCGCGATTCAACGATATCTATGAAATAGACGAAGCCTCTTGGCGGTATTTTTGAAATAGGGGCTTGTGACCTGGGCTTATCAAAAATAGTGACAAGAGCGAAGCCTGAGTGAACAGCAGGCGAGCCAAACTCCAAAAGCTTGAAGATTTTTAATGGGTGCGCAGCACTTATTAAAAAGATTTAGGTGCTTTTATGAAGTGGAGGGATTACTAAGGCATCAAGTATGACAAACTGCGGAGCATTAAAAAAGAATTGGATGCAATCCGATTTCTTTTTTAACTCGGTTTGGCATATCTTTATGCTAGTGATTCCGAAACGGAATGCCATATTTCCGCACATTTGTTATTTTCGAATTGAAATTAATTATTTTTTTAAGATTAAAATATTCATAAATATTTTAAATTTGTCATTCCGTCATATTATGAAATCAAGAATTAACCTGTTTAAATAATGAATATAGCAGATATACTTAAGAAGGTCGAAGTCGTTAACAATTCAATAGAATATTGGTTTGTTAGAACCGATTATGGAAAGCTCTTTGAACAGTTTCTAGAAGGAGGATATATTGCTATTGGCTGGGATTATGTTACAGTGAAAGAATTGGATGCCTTAAACGAAGATATTATTAAAAAAAGAATAGCAGAAAAAGAAGAATTTGATTTAGAAACGACCGCAGGAAAGTCTAATTCAACGTCCGTCTATAATAAATTAATGACTTTTAAGAATTTGAAAAAAGGTGATATCGTTGTTATGCCTAGTAGAAATTCTGATCGTTTAGCATTTGGAACAATAGAAGATGATGATGCTTTCACTGCTGACGCGGAAAGCTTTACGAAAAGAAGATCAGTAAATTGGCATGAGGTAAAACAAATAGATGATTTGAATGCAATTTTCTATCAAGTAAAGTCTAATCAGCATACAATAAGTTCTATTAATAGATTTGCACCACATATAGATAGAGTTGTTGGTAATTTATTCGAAAAAAATGACTTTACGCATTACGTTTTAAAGATTGAGAAAGATGAGGATATAAATTTCGAGGATCTAAATACTCTAATGTCAAACATAAAAAGCTTGACCAAAGAGATTAACAAGGAGTTTAAACTTGATGAAGATATGGATGAGTTTTTTATCAAGATTAACCTTCAATCTAAGGGAGCTGTAGAATTAATTAAATCCGGAAAAAGTTTAGCAATTTTGGCATTTCTATTGTTCTGTTCTTCTTGTGGAGAATTACACAAGCAAAAGGATCCCGAAATAAAAAAATTCATTGAAAACAATGGAGATAAAATAGAAAATACAACAAAAGTATTGGATAGTTTGCGTGCGAATACAGACGAAATGACAAAACCTTTTAGTAAAAAGTAATGGAAAGCGGTTTCATAGGTGGATCTGAGAATCTATATAAATATTTAGTCACTATAGGGCTTCTCCTTATAGTTGGGACTATTTATTACCCTTTGAAAGAGAAACAAAGTTTAGAATTACTAAATATTACCTTAAATAATGAGGTTCGATCCCTCGCAGTAAAAATAGAGGAGAACGAAAAGAAGATTGGGCAACTTAAAAAAAATAAATTGAATTTTGAAAATGAGCTTACAGAAAGAGAAAAGGTTAATCAAGAAAACAAGCTTATTCAGATTGAGACAGAAAAAAAGTACGAAGAAGTTGTAAATAGAGAGAAATACATTTCAATATATAATGTTCTTTTCTGGATATTTTTACCTATTGGTGTAGCATTATGTGTATTTGGATTTATCAAATGGCATGAAGCGAAGAAATGTGATGATGAAATTCAAAATCTAGAACGTCAAAAATTAGAACTTGAAGTGGAGAAACTTCAGTCCGAAAGAAATATTCAGAATCCTTAAATATTTTAGCAAGACCTTGCTTTATCAATTTAAATCTATACCATAATATTTTTTAATAAGGAAAAATAGCACGGCTATTATGATAGCAGTACCAATTGAGACTATCCACGGATTGCTTCTATTCTTTTTCTTCCGGTTCGGAATTGAAATATTCGTTAGGTTTTTATCACTTGCGATATTAATCCCTTGAGAATTATTTATAGTATTATTAATAGTAATAGTATGGTTTGGTATGGATTTATCCCCTTGGGTGTTTTCATAATTAGTCCTCGCAAAAAAAGATAAACCTGAATCCGTTAGTCTTACTATTTGGGGAGCAGGGAGATCAAAATTTGCACCCATATTGGCAACTTTGATATAGCCATCAGCTTTTGCTATTTCAAACAAAGATTTAGCATAGTTTTCATCCATTCCCAATTTGGAATAAACATTATACCACGCCATACCTTCTCGATTATTGTATAACAATCTCATTATTTTATCAAGATCAATCCATTGGGTGCTATCCATAGTTCTAAAATATATACCAAAATAGGTAAAAACCAAAGATATTAAAAGTATTATTTAAGCAGATATTTGGATTATTTTAATTGAAGAATTTAGCAGATTAAATTCCATGGAATAATGTTTCAAATTTATGAATTTTGGCGTATCTTAATGGCACAAATTCCGAAACGGAATGCCATATTTCTAAAAATATACAAACTAGATAATTATGAGTTTAATCGGCTTAGCTAGCAAGTGTGGAGTAACAAGTAGCTCATTACAGGATTTAATAAATGGGAATGTAAGAGTGGGAATATCAACTAAATTAGGTTTAACAACTAGTTCCCTTCAAACGTTTTTAAATGGAGGAACAAGTATTGGGCTTGCATCTAAAATAGGAATTACATCTTCCAGTCTTCAGCTATTAAGAAATCAGATTGGTCAAGAGGGGGCAGTGGGATTAATTATTGGACTGCTTATAAAGGAAAACTAATAGAGCTATTAGAACCAATATTGGCATTATTCAGATGATTTCTAATAAAATCTATTTTCCGTAATTAAAGAAATCAGCTTTATTTTAGTAGGATTATTTTCTATCTTGGCACGGCTAGCGTACAAAAATTTCAACTTTTTATAACTATGATCGAAACAACTGAAACTCCCCAACTTATCGTTGCGAGAGATTTGTCTTTCGTGGGAATATTGCATGATATAAAAAAATCTAATGTAAGTTTTCAACCTATTTTTGAAGCCTTTACCAATGCTATTGAGGCTATTAAAATACGACAAAGGGAAGATAACGGTTTTGTCAAAGGTAAAATTGAAATAGATATTAATGTAGAACAATTGACTGATGAAAATTATCAATTTAAATCTCTCTCAATTAAGGATAATGGAATAGGTTTTAATATTCAAGAATTTTCAAGATTCAATATTTTCAAGGATAATTCGAAGGGATTTAAAAATTTAGGGTCAGGTCGAATTCAATATGTTCATTATTTTGATAAAACTGAAGTTAAAAGTGTATTTAGAAATGATAATCAATATTTTGAAAGAGAATTTATTTTATCGAAACATGAAGCCTTTCTATCGAAGAATGCTCTTGTAAAAATGAAATATTTAAGATTATCAAAAGATTCAGAACCCTATACAAAAATAGTATTTAAAGACTTATTAGAGACTAATAGTTCTTATAATACTATGACTGACGTTACTTTAAAGCAGGAAATTCTTAAAAGATATATTCATTATTTATGTTTCAATGCTGATAATATTCCCGAGATACATATAAGATATTTTATAATGGGAGTCCAGAGTTCCGAGAGCAAAATTACAAAAAAAGACATTCCAACATACGATAAGAAAGAGAGTATTAGGATTCCTTATAAGGCAATCGATAAGAAGGGGGATAAAATTGTCGAATTAAAAAAATCGGAAGAATTTGAGTTGACCACTTTCAAACTAAATAAAGATTTGCTAGGTGAAAATGACATAAAGTTGATCTCAAAAGGAGAAGTGGTTGAGGGAACTAAAATTGCATTAACAGGCATCTCCAAAAATGATTCAATTAAAAGCAAAAGATATTTGGTTTTAGTTTCTGGTAATTACATAGATACAAGAGATTCTAATATTAGAGGGCAATTGGATATTCCACTTTCAAATAATAATAAGGCTTTTAGTGCTTTCAATTCTGAGATAATTTTCTTAGATGATATTCAGCAGTCGGTAAATAGTAAATTGTCATTGTTATATCCTGAGATTAAAGAAGTTAATGACCAGCATAATAATGATTTGAGACAATTAAGAGAGATGTTTTTAATTGATGATGATACCAGCGTAGAAATATCAATTAACGATGATGACAAGAAAATATTAGAGAAATTCTATGAGGCTCAGGCTAAAAAGGAAGCGAAAATTGATGCAGCTATAAAGGAAACAATTGACAAATTAGATGAACTTGACACAACATCTAATATTTATGAGGATGAATTTGAGAGGAAAATTCAACAGCTTGTGAAAATTATTCCAGAGCAAAATAGAAGAACTCTTAGCCATTATGTCGCTCGTAGAAAGTTGGTACTCGAACTTTTTGATAAAATTCTAAATAAGAAGTTGAAGGTTCAAAATTCAAAAGGGAGAGAGAAGGAAGAGGCCTTAATTCATAATTTGCTTTTTCGGCAAAAGGAGAATAATACTTTAGAAAGTGATCTATGGGTAATTAATGAGGAATTTATCTATTTTAAAGGAAGTTCGGAAGCAAAGTTAGTAGATCTAAAACTAGATGATAAAAAAGTTTTCAGAGATAAGTTTGAAGAGGAGGAGAATAAATATTTACTTTCTTTAGGACAAAATAGATTAGAAAAGAGACCTGATGTTCTATTATTTCCCGAAGAAGGAAAATGTATAATAATTGAATTTAAAGCGCCTAAGGTTAATGTTTCGGACCATTTAACTCAGATAAATAAGTATGCTTTTTTTATTAGAAATTACACGAATAAAGAATTTGAGATCAAAACATTTTACGGCTATTTAATAGGGGAAGGTATAGAGGTAAATGATGTACTCGGAAGCGTAAGCTCTTTTGAACATTCATATCACTTTGATTATTTATATAGTCCCTCACAAAAAGTAATAGGAATAGATGGAAATGAAAATGGATCAATTTATACGGAAGTGCTAAAATACTCTGCACTTTTAAGTAGAGCGAAAATGAGAAATAGAATTTTCATTGACAAGTTAGGGCTTTAGTGTTGGCAGGTTTTCTATTTCGATTTTAAAAAAACGTACTCAGCTTTATATTATTAGCGAGATAATATTTCTTATTTGAATTTGTAATCCCACTCACGAAACCCTCCAAGTTTCAAGTGAGTGGGATTTTTAGTTAGATGTAGGACGAGTTATAAAGGTAGATGTAGGATGCTCGAAATCTTCTCTTACCAAAAGCGAAACCACTTTGGCAGAAAAAAACTTTTATTTTTTAATATCTCTTCTTTTACCAAAATCCCTCTTTCAAAGGTTAAATGGATAACTTTCTTGTAAACTGTATCGTAATAATCTCCGCTTGTAAGCTTTATGCGCCTTACTAGTTTGATCGTATCCGTCCTACGAACTACATGTTTGATTTGTCGATGATTTGTTTATAGTTCTGCGGTATCCGCCCTACGAAGTACGTATTTGATTACTGAATAATATTTTTATAGTTCTGCGGATACAGATCCTTTATATTTTTATGATTTATGGTTGCTATATTCAGTAAGACGTATTTTAACCATTGAAAAGGGTTTACCTCATGCTTTTTGCATATAGCGAAGAAAGAGTAGATCATTGCCGATCGCTGTGCTGCCTCATGACTTCCTGCGAACAGCCAGTTTTTGCGTCCCAGGGCAACCGGACGAATGGCATTCTCGATAAGGTTATTGTCAATCTGCAGATTTCCATCACGCAAATATTCCGACAGCATGTCCCAGCGCGCGTATGCATAGGCCATAGCCTTTCCGATCTGGCTTTTGGGCAATACGTTTTTTATCTCCTGGAATATCCATTTCCCCAGTTCGTTGATGACCGGCAGCGACTCTTTTAGCCGCAGCTCCCTGACCTGATCAGGTGATAACTTTTCTTCTTTGGCTTTTCGTGGGTATTTCGGAGTAATGATGCCAGTGATTTCGGTCAAACCGTGCCACTTAAAAGATCATACAATTATATAAAAAAGCTGTGATTATTCCTTTTTCAATATTCCTTTTCTTAGCGATTCACCTTTTAGGTCTATCCGATGTGAGGAGTTTACAATCCGGTCCAAGATCGCATCGGCAATAGTGCCCTCTCCGCCGATGACCTCGTACCAGGCCGATACCGGTATCTGGGATGATATTATGGTTGATCTTTTACCATGCCGGTCATCGATAATATCCATCAGTGTTTCCCGATCTTGGCTATCAAAAGCCTGTAAGCCAAAGTCATCAAGTATCAGCAGTTCCGTTTTCGTTAGTTTTTCCAGTTCTTTAAGGTATGTTCCATCAACTTTGCTCAATTTCAGCCTTTTGATCAGTCTTGCAGTTACTGTATATTGGGTTTTTACCCCTGTAATACATGCCTGATGTCCGAGAGCCTGTGACAGGTAGCTTTTTCCTGTGCCGGAAGCACCACAGATAATAATGTTTTCTTTTCGGAGCACAAAGTCCAGTGTACCCAGACGCGCAAACATATTTTTGTCCAGATTTCTTTCGCTGGCGTAGTTTATATCACCTAGACTGGCATTATGCCTAAAGTTTGCCTGCTTGAGCAAACGCTCTATCTTTTTATTTTCCCGGTCTTCCCACTGATGGTCAGTAAGTAACGCGAGGTATTCGTCGCAGGTCATACCTTCGAGCCTGTTTTCCTTAACGTACTGCTGGTGTAACTGGGCCATAGCTCCCAGACGCATGTCGCGTAGTTTTTCAACTGTCTGATTGTTCATTTTTTTGATTCTTGATTATTATTATTCATATGCGGAAGCACCGCGTATATTGCTGTGAAAAGGTATATGTGGTTTTTGGGGCTCAAGCTCATTCACAGATAAAAGCAGCCTGTCCATATTGTTTTTCAGGATATTCTTTATCCGTAGATAGGAGCAGCTATCTGTATCCAATGCTCTTTTACACGCATTGTTCAGACGCCCGGATCCATAGGCTCGGTGCAGATGGATAATTCCAAGGGAGCGTTTGTAGTTTATTTCGGGATAATCATGGGAAGCAAGTATCTTTTCGATGCATGCCAGAACATATTCCCCATGTGGCAGCGCTTTTTTTCTAAAGAATTCAGGGCTCCATTCCGAATAGAACTTATGTGTGCTGCTCAGGTGATCTGCGTTGGTGATGTAGCTGCCTTTGGTCAGATTGCGCTGGTGTAGCGCTATTCTTTCATGATTATAAAAGATCTCAATACGGCTCCCGGTGTAATGGATCATTGTTTCCTTTCCGATATACCGGTATGGAACACTATAATAACACTTCTCGGGAGAAAAGTATACGTAACCCATTTT